>JAQGOC010000211.1 GCA_028293805.1 Gammaproteobacteria bacterium | reverse complement strand
CTGCGGGAGCCGATGCCCTGGTCATCGCGACGGGGTGGCCCGAGTATCGCAGCGTGTCCGCCGATCAGCTGTTGGCAGGTTGCGACGATCTGCTCGTGCTGGATGCGAATCGCCTCGTGCCGCAACTGGCGGCCCGGCCCCAGCGGCTGAGGTACCTGGCGGTTGGCATGCCCGACCGGGACGCATGAGACGGTGAGCAGGGTGCTCGAGAGCCGCTGTGCGATTGTGACTGGAGCGAGCCAGGGCCTGGGGTTCGCGATCGCGCGCGGGTATGTCGAAGCGGGAGCGAGCGTACTGATCTGTGCCCGCCGGGAGCTGCTGCTCGAAAAGGCATTGTCTGAACTGCGAGCTCTCGCGCTTCCGGGCCAGTCAGTCGTTGCGCTGCCGGCGGATGTCTCCAAAGCGGCTGACGTGACGGCGGTCGTCGGGAAGGCGCAGCGGGAGTTCGGCGGCGTGCAGATCCTGGTCAACAATGCGGGTATCTTGGGTCCCAGCGGCCCGCTCGAAAGTGTCGACTGGCAAGAGTGGGTACGTACGATCGAGATCAATCTGCTGGGCTCCGTGCTGCTCAGCCGCGCGCTGCTGCCGCACTTCAAGCAGGCAGCGTACGGCAAAATCATCCAGCTCTCCGGCGGAGGAGCGACGAATCCGCTGCCCAGGCTGAGCGCTTATGCCGCATCCAAGGCGGCCGTCATTCGTTTCACGGAAACACTTGCCGAGGAAACACGCGAGCATCACATCGACGTCAACGCTGTGGCACCGGGTGCACTCGACACGCGAATACTCGATGAGCTCATTGCGGCGGGTCCTGAAGGGATTGGCCACGCATTTCACGAGAGCGCTCTGCAATGGAAGCGCGAGGGGGGTGTCCCGCTCTCAAAGGGGGCCGATCTCGCCGTATTCCTGGGCTCGGCTGCGAGTGATGGAATCACCGGAAAGCTGCTGAGCGCCGTGTGGGACCCGTGGCGGACATTGCCGGAGCATGTATCAAAGTTGCGCAGCACGGATGTCTATACGCTGCGGCGGATCGTTCCCGAGGACCGGGCATTGCCGTGGAGGACAGAAGATTGAGGCTGGGGATCGCAGGGTGTGGCGTCATTGGTCAGCGGCGGGCGCAGAATCTGGCCGGAGCGCGGCTGGTTCATTGCACCGACACCAACCTTGCACGCGCTCGCGCGCTGGCTGCGTCGATCCCGGGATGCGCATCAGGGGCCGACTGGCGCGCTATGTTGGATAGCCGCGAGATCGACGCAATCATCGTTGCCACCCCTCCCGACGTGCAGGCCGATATCGTGAGGGTTGCCGTCAGCAGCGGCAAACACGTGTTGGTGGAAAAGCCCGCGGCACGGAGCGTCGAAGAACTGCTGAGCCTGACTCAGCTCGCGCGCAATGTCTGCGTCCGCGTTGGCTTCAATCATCGATATCACCGTGCATTTCTGCAGGCAAGGCAACTCGTTGATTCGGGAGTGCTCGGCCCGCTGTTGTTCGTGCGCGCCCGCTATGGCCACGGGGGGCGGCCGGCGTACGAGACGGAGTGGCGGGCGCAGCCGTCGCGCTCAGGCGGCGGCGAGCTCATCGACCAGGGTGTGCATCTCATCGACCTGGCGCGCTGGTTCCTTGGGGAATTCACCGAAGTGAGCGGCTTTGCCCATGCCTACTACTGGGATATGCCGGTGGAGGACAACGGTTTCATGCTGTTGAAGACCGCCACGCAACAGGTGGCGTTTTTGCATGCGAGCTGCACCGAATGGAAAAACCTGTTTTCGTGGGAGCTGTGTGGCCGCGACGGCAAGTTGCAGGTGGACGGACTGGGCGGCAGCTACGGGGTGGAGAGATTGACGTGGTATCGCATGCTGCCGCAGATGGGCCCACCGGAAACCACCATCTGGGAGTACCCCATGGCCGACAATTCCTGGGCCGTGGAAATGGCGGAATTCATTGAGGACGTCCGGTGCGGCCGCGAGCCCTCGGTTGGTTTGAAAGATGCGATCGCTGCGCTGCGGGTCGTTGCGAAGATCTACGCGGAGTCCGGTTATGATCATCGCGCGTAGCCCGCTGCGCATCACGCTGGGGGGCGGCGGCACTGATCTGCCTTCGTACTACCGGGAGCACGGGGGGTTTCTGATTGCGGCTGCCATCGACAGGTACGTGTATGTCACGGTCATGCGGCCGTTCAGCCCGGGCATCTATCTGAAGTACTCGGCACTGGAACATGTGGAGCAGGTCGCGGATGTCAGGCACCCCATCATCCGCGAAGCACTGCAACTGCAGGAGCTGCGAACGCCGCAGGTGGAGATCACGACGCTGGCCGACATTCCGGCCGGCACCGGCCTCGGATCCTCCGGCAGCTTCACGACCGCACTGTTGAAGGCCCTGTACACGCATCGGCGCAAGGCCGTGCATTCACAGGAGCTGGCGGAGCTCGCGTGCCACATCGAGATCGACCGGTTGCGCGAGCCGATCGGCAAGCAGGATCAGTACATCGCTGCATTCGGCGGCATCAGCTGCTTCACCTTCCACGCGGACCGGCGTGTTGACATCCAGCCGCTGCGCATTTCCACCAGCACGATGTTCGACCTGGAAGACAACCTGTTGTTGTTCTTCACGGGTTTCAACCGCGTTGCCGGCAACATTCTGCGCGACCAGGACAGCCGCTCGCGGGCGCACGATCCGGACATGCTGAGCAATCTGCATTATGTGAAGAGTCTCGGGTATCAGATCCGCGACACCCTGGAGGGCGGCAATCTCGTGCGCTTCGGCGAGTTGCTGCACGAGCATTGGGAGCACAAAAAGCGCCGTTCCGGCGGCATCAGCAACCCGCAGATCGATAAATGGTACTCACTGGCCATGAAGAGCGGTGCAAT
>JAQGOC010000187.1 GCA_028293805.1 Gammaproteobacteria bacterium | reverse complement strand
GGCCGGTAGTCTGCGCATCGGCCCCGTCGTTGTCAACGCTGGGTGCTATCGTGGCCCCAGGCCAGTGGGGGTTTCCGGACCGTCCTTGAACTTCCCCAGGCTTTGGTGGGCAAAACCCGTATAATTTAACCTTTTAGCATCAGTGGCTTAAGCCGCCCATGGAGCTCATTCGCGGACTGCCGAATCTGCACGAACGCCTACGCGGCTGTGTCGTCACGATCGGTACTTATGACGGCATCCATCTGGGCCATCAGGCGTTGCTGCGCCGCCTCAACGAGCATGCCGCCCGGCTCTCCGCGCGGACCGTGCTATTGACGTTCGAGCCCATGCCGCGCGAGTACCTGAAGCCGGAGGCGCCACCAGCGCGGCTGACTTCGTGGCGCGAACGTTGGCGCGTGCTCGGCTGTATGCCGCTCGATTACGTATTGCTGCTGCGCTTTGGCGAGGGCTTGCGTAACCTGTCGGGCGAGGAGTTCGCGCAGCTCTTGGCGAGGGATCTCGGTGCAAGGGCAGTGGTCGTTGGCCATGACTTCCGGTTCGGGTGCCGCGGCGAAGCCACGGCGCCGATGCTGGCCGGGGCGGGCGAACGGCTGGGATTTTCTGTGGACGTCGTGCCTCCCGTCCTCTTGGACGGCGAGCGCGTGAGCAGCAGCGGTGTGCGCGATGCGCTGGCTCAGGGTAAGTTCGACTTGGCCGAGCGTCGGCTGGGGCGGCCCTATTCGATGCGAGGCCGGGTCGTCCGCGGCAATCAATTGGGACGTGACCTGGGCTTTCCGACCGCGAACCTGCGCATTGAGCGGCGGCGCGCGCCGCTGGCGGGCATTTTCGCGGTACGCGTGCACGGAGTCGCGCCGACGCCGTTGCCGGGCGTTGCAAGTCTGGGTACGCGCCCCACAGTTGCAGGGGTACACACGCTGCTCGAAGCGCATTTGTTCGATTTCTCGGGCGACCTCTATGGCCGGGAGATCGAGGTGGAGTTCGTGGCAAAACTGCGCGACGAGGAATACTTCCCCACGCTCGGCGCTCTCGTCGAGCAGATTCAACGGGATGCCGCCGATGCGCGGCACATTTTGGACGCTTGAACGAAATACATGGCTGACTACAAACACACGATCAACCTGCCGCAGACGGATTTCTCCATGAAGGCGGACCTCGCGCAACGCGAGCCGGCCATGGTGAAGGGGTGGGACGAGCGGGGCACTTACAAGAAGGTGCGCGAGGCCGCTCGCGGCCGGCCGCGCTTCGTGCTCCACGATGGCCCGCCGTACGCCAATGGCGCCATTCACATCGGCCATGCCATCAACAAGATTCTCAAGGATATTGTCGTCAAGTCGCGCTCGCTGGACGGGTTCGACTCTCCCTACATTCCCGGTTGGGACTGTCATGGTCTTCCCATCGAGTTGCAGGTCGAGAAGAAGCACGGCCGTCCGGGTCAGAAGCTCGATGCGGCGGCGTTCCGCGCCGCTTGTCGCGCCTATGCGCAGGAACAGATAGAACTGCAGCGCGTGGACTTCAAACGCCTGGGTGTGTTGGGGGATTGGGACAATCCCTATCGCACCATGGACCCGTCATACGAGGCGCAGCAACTGCGCGCGTTCGGCAAGATCATCAGCAACGGGCATCTCTATAAGGGCGTGAAGCCCGTCCACTGGTGTCTCGATTGCCGCTCGGCGCTGGCGGAGGCTGAGGTCGAGTACGAAGAGAAGACTTCTCCGGCCATCGACGTGGCCTTCCGCGTGGTCGATAGTCGGGAACTTGCGGCGCGGGTGGGTCTTGGCGCGGGACGTCTGGAGCATGCGCCTTTCGATGTAGTCATCTGGACAACGACTCCCTGGACGTTGCCCGCGAACCAGGCGGTGGCACTGCGCGCTGACTTCCGCTACGTGCTGGTCGAGACGGACAAGGACGGCAAGCGCCACAGGCTGATCCTTGCGGCTGACCTGCTCGAGCCGTGTTTGCAACGCTTTGGCATGACCGCGACGGCGACCCTTGCAGAGACGACCGGCAGCGCCCTCGAAGGGCTCAAGCTGCAACATCCGTTCGAGGATCGCCAGGTCCCCATCGTTCTCGGCGACCACGTCACGCTCGATGCGGGTACGGGGGCCGTGCACACCGCACCCGGCCATGGTCATGAGGACTTCGCGGTGGGCCAGCGCTACGGCCTTCCTGTCGCGAACCCTGTTGGAAATGACGGTCGCTTCTACGCCAGTACGCCGTTCGTCGCCGGTCTCAAGGTCGACGACGCTAATCCCGTCATCATCAACACCCTGAAGGAACGCGACCGCCTGGTCCATCACGAGCCGTTCCGCCACAGCTATCCGCATTGCTGGCGGCACAAGTCGCCGGTCATTTTCCGCGCCACGCCGCAATGGTTCATCAGCATGGAGCAAAAGGGCCTGCGCGAGCACGCGCTGCGCGATATCAAAAGGACGCAATGGACTCCGGAATGGGGCGAGCAGCGCATTGCCGGCATGATCGAGAACCGCCCGGACTGGTGCATCTCGCGTCAGCGCACGTGGGGCGTGCCGATCCCGTTGTTCGTTAAAAAGGAAACGGGTGAGTTGCATCCGCGGACGCAAGAGCTGATCGAGGCTGCGGCACAGCGGGTCGAGCACGGCGGCATCGAGGCGTGGTTTTCGCTGAAAGCCGCGGACCTCCTGGGCGAAGAGGCCGAGCTCTACGACAAAGTCACCGATGTGATGGATGTCTGGGCGGACTCGGGCCTGTCGTTCGAGTGTGTCGGAACGCAACGGCCGGAAATCGCGGCCCCCGTCGATCTTTACCTCGAAGGTTCGGATCAGCATCGTGGCTGGTTTCACAGCTCGCTGCTCATGTCCGAGGCGCTGTATGAACGTGCTCCCTACAGGGGAGTCCTCACTCACGGCTTTGCCGTCGACGACAAGGGGCGCAAGCAGTCCAAGTCGCTCGGGAACGTGGTTGCCCCGCAGAAGGTGATGAACAGCCTTGGCGCCGACGTGCTGCGGCTCTGGGTTTCATCGACGGACTACGCGAATGAGATGAGCGTGTCCGATGAGATCCTGAAGCGCATGGCGGATTCCTATCGCCGCATGCGTAACACGGTGCGCTTCCTGTTGGGCAACCTGCATGGCTTCGATCCGAGGCAGCATGCCGTGAAGCCCTCCGAGATGCTGGCGCTCGACCGGTGGGCGCTGGCGCGCACTCGCGAGCTGCAGGCGGAGATCACCGAGGCCTATCGCAAATACACCTTCCACCAGATATATCAGAAGGTGCATAACTTCTGCATCGTGGATCTCGGCGGCTTTTACCTCGATGTCGTAAAGGATCGCCTGTATACGACCGCTGCCGATAGCCGGGCCCGCCGCTCGGCGCAGACGGCGATGTACCACATCGCCGAGAGCATGGTGCGCTGGCTCGCGCCCGTGTTGTCGTTTACTGCCGAGGAGATCTGGCGCTTTCTTCCGGGCGAGCACAGTGAATCGGTGTTTCTCGAGACCTGGCATGCCGTGCCGGAAACTCCCTCGGACAGCATCGATTGGGCGTCGCTCATCCAGCTGCGTACCGACGTGGTACGTGGTCTGGAGAAGCTGCGTGATGCCGGTTCAATCGGCGCACCCCTCGATGCCGAGGTCGATGTGTACTGCGCGCCGGACGAGTACGCCCGCTTCAACGCGTTGGGCGAGGAGCTGCGCTTCCTATTCATCACTTCGCAAGCGCGTGTGCATGAGGTTGCGGCGCCGCCGGACGACGCAGTACTGGCGACCAGCACTGGACGAGGCGGCGTGTGGATCAGTATGAAGCCAGCGAGCGATCCCAAGTGCGTGCGCTGCTGGCACCGGCGCCCGGATGTGGGTAAGTACCCCGAGCACCCGGAGCTGTGCGGCCGTTGCGTCACCAACGTCGAAGGTCCCGGCGAACAGCGAAAATTCGTATGAGCGATCCCGGCGAAAGCCGTTTGAGTACACCTGGCGTAGAACGCGAGCGCCGAGCATTGCCGGAGGCGAACGGCTGGCGGTGGCTGCCGCTCACCGTTGCCGTGATCGTGCTCGACCAAGCCGCGAAGACCTGGATCGTGCAGCACTTCCAAGTGTACGACCGGGTTCACGTGCTCCCGGTGCTGGACATCACGCTGATGTACAACACGGGCGCTGCGTTCAGCTTTCTGTCCGACGCGTCCGGGTGGCAGAGGTGGCTGTTCATTGCTCTGGCCATCGGTGTGGGGCTTGCCATTCTCGGCTGGCTGCGCCGGCTGAAGGCCCGCTCGCAGGCACTGCTGTCCTGCAGCCTTGCGCTCATTCTCGGCGGGGCGCTCGGCAACGTGATCGATCGTGCACGCCTGGGCCAGGTGGTCGATTTCATTCACGCCCATTGGGGCGGTGCGTATTTCCCGGCATTTAACGTAGCGGATTCGGCCATCACCATCGGAGCGATCCTGCTGCTCCTGGATGCCTGGCGAGAGAGCCGGAACGCGAAGAAGGTGGGTGTCTAGATGGAAGTTTTCCTTGCCAATCCCCGCGGGTTTTGTGCTGGCGTCGACCGCGCGATCGACATCGTCGAACGTGCGATCGAGCTCTTCGGGGCGCC
>JAQGOC010000180.1 GCA_028293805.1 Gammaproteobacteria bacterium | reverse complement strand
CCGATCGTTCTTGGTATCGGTCGCGAGCAGTTTGCAGGATATGCCCGGCGCAACGTCTTCCCACTCTGGCTCCTTCCAGCGCCGAGTCGTATCGAGCACCGGCGCGCAGCCCGACTCCGCAGCGATGCGGTGCGCGAGACGATTCCAAAGCGATTTCGATGGGCGAAGCACGTCAGTCGGCCACGCGGCAAAGGTGTCGAGGATCGGACCCAGAGACTCCAACTCCTGGCGACAGTCAGAGCAGGTGGCCAGATGAGCTTCCATGACGGAGACTTCCGCGGCAGAGAGGGCGAGAAGGGCATACTCTGTCACCCGCTCCGCTTGGCGGCATCGCGGTTTGTCCGATGCCGAACTCATCGCTCGTTCACTCCCGTGCTCAGTGCGTGTCGCAGTTTCCTTAATGCGGAACGGATGCGGGTCTTGACGGTTCCGAGTGGCTGACCGAGCTCGGCAGCCACCTCCGCGTAGGTCAGCTCGGAAAAAAAAGCGGCCTCGATTGCCTCCCGCTCCCCCGCAGTCAGAACGGCCAGCGTAGTCTTAAGACGGGCCTGCTCTCCCGAATCAAAAACCTCGTCCGAACCAATATCGGCGGCGTCGACGACCGCGCCGTGAGCATAAGGGTTCACGCGCTTCTTTCGTTGCACGTATCGCAAATGGTCGATTGCTCTGGAACGCGCCTGATTCATGATCCATCCCAGGACGGTTCCGGCAGCAGCATCGTACTTCGCCGCCCGGCGCCATAGATCGTGAAACACATCCAAGGTCAGCTCTTCGGCGGTCTCCCGAGACCGGGTGATTCGCATGATCAATGTAAATACGAGCCGATGAGTCCGCTCGTAGAGGTCGTGCAAGGCGAGCTGATCGCCGGTAGCGATCGATTCGACCAGCGCAATCCAGTCCGCCTCGGGTACACGGACCGGGACCTTGGTGGCGTATAGCACGTCGCCCAAGGTGGTGGGAGTGCAGTCACACTGGCCCCCGTTTGGAATTACTGTCGCGTTCACGCTCGCCAATGGTGCCGTGGTTCTGAGCGCTCGGCAACCCACTGCGCTCTACGGCCGGGTCGGAAGGGGATCCCATGACTCCAGCCCCATCCGTTACGGACGGCTCGCCCGCGGAAAGAGCACCCGGCTCCGCGGTGATATTGTCGCGCTCGAACTCCCACGCCGCGAAGCATCGCATGTGCAATTCGTGATTGACCGATCCCCGGGGCGCGCCGTCGCCAGAGAACTCCAGGTCGAAGCTCATTTCCTCTCGGGTCACACGCTGGCCGCAGACTGCGCAATCGCCGCCGCTGCCCGGCCCCCCCCACATGCGGTCAGCCGGACGATTCGGCAAGTTCCCGCTCTCGAGCGCCGATCGGGCCTTCTGCCGTACTGTGCTCTCGTCCATCTGGCTAATAACCTCTGATCGCTCTGCCCCATCGGGCAGTCAACCCATAAGACGACAAGCAGGTCGGTTCGGATTTTGTGGAGCCGCAAAGAAAGCTGGAACTTCCTCATCGGCTGGTTCGCCTCTTCGGTAAACCAGGCCCTCGAATCGCCCCGCAGCCTCCGTCCCCTGGGTGCCCTCACCGCCCTCCTGCTCACCGTCCTCCTCGCCAGAGGTGCGCGCCTCGCATTCTTCCCACCATCTTCTGCAACTATCCGCGTAGCCTCGCTTTCTCCCGCCAAAGACGGTCCGCCATCCGAGCCCAGCCTGCTCGACCGCATCGTCCATCACCAAGCTACAGAGAACGAACGAGCCCAATTCCGCGCCGCCTCTGCCACGGCCAGCGACAACCTCCTCGCCCGTTCTGAACAGCAAGCGCTGCTGGAGCCAGGATCCTCCTCCGGTCCGAAACCGCCGTTTATCTCCTCGCCGAAGACGAACCCGCGCTCCTCACCAAAGCCCGTGCCCTGGCCGCGAAAGCCCATATCCATCTCGCCCTCGCCCTCAGCACCTGGACCCCCGGCTCGCCCCACCCGCTTGAAAACAAGCTGGTCCTCCTCGATCCCAGCGGCACAGTCGCCTGGCAGTTCCTCAAGGGCCGTCTCACCCCCGGACCCGAAGCCGCAAACGCGCGCCCCTCCGACGGCCGACTCCGCCAGCTCGACACGCCCTACGGTCGCCTGATGGGCGCCATCTGCTTTGACACTGATTTTCCCCCGCTCATGGGCCAAGCCGGCGCCGCCCACGCCGACATCGTCCTCAGCCCCGCCGGCGACTGGGCCGCCATCGATCCCCGCCACACCGAAATCGCCAGCTTCCGCGCCATCGAGCAGGGCTTCAACCTGCTCCGCCAGACCCACAACGGCCTCTCCGCCGCCTACGACTACCAGGGCCACCAACTCGCCCAGATGGACGAGTTCCACGCCAGGCAGCAGCTCACGCCCGTTGCCCAGCTTCCCACCCGCGGCACCCATACCCTTTACGCCCGTATCGGAGACTGGCTCGCCTGGCTCTCCATCGCCGCCCTCGCCGCGCTCCTCTTACAACCCCTCCGCAAACGATCGGCACAAAGGCATTCGTCGCCGCCGGCCAATCCATCCAGAGATGCGTGTCGGATGTGGGCCAGACATCGGTCACGACAGATCAACCGGCGCGACCTCATCGGTCGCCCGACCGATGTTGTTTTCATCGGCCTGACCGATCGGCGGTTCGATCGATGAGGGAATCGCGCGCGATGCGTTGCTCGAGACAGTGGCAGAGTTGGATACACTCGGCATAGATGATCTCAGTGTCTTCACGGCGCTTCAGATGCAGGAGGTATTCTTCGCGTTCGTAGCTCAATAACAGCCCACTTCTCTTTGCAGCTCGAGTCTGAAAGGCCGTGGCGCGGCCGATCGCCACGAGCGCTATCGAATAGCCGCTCATGGAGGGGGAAACGAGGCGCCGCTAAGCCTGTCGCTGCAGCGCTTTCGTAGGTCGCGTGATAAAGCGCGGGGTCGATCCGCTAGAGCTGCTGCCCCTCCTTGAGTTTCTGTATGAGCCCGCTCACCTGCGGACGGATGTCCGCAACTTTGAACGCTTGTTTCAGGTGGCTTAATGGGCTCGGCTTGACGGCGGGTAGCCTCTTGGCCGAGCAGGTGCATGTGGTCGTGCTCCCTGCCAGGAGCGAGGCGCGACCGAGGGCACGCGGCTCGCGCTGCCGCAAGCGCAGGCGGTGCTGGTCGGCGAGCCTTCGACGCTCGCGCCCATGCGCGAGGTCGCTTGCAATACTAAAGAATTCAGGCGGATTGCGCGGCTTGGAACACCAGCTGCGCCGTCGCGTTAGCTTGGTTCCGGCTTGCAGGGTGCGGTCGGGCATCGTGTCGCGCAGAACGCAAAGCGTTGCCGCGACTTTGGCCCGCGTACCTCGCTGGCGCAACGTTGGGTTCGAACGTCAAGGAGCACTTGCGATGCACTTCAATGTCAATGGTCGCGACCACGAAGTCGAGCCAGATTCCCGCACCTCCCTGCTTGATCTCCTCCGCGAACATCTGCGGTTAACGGGCACCAAGAAGGGCTGCGACCAGGGCGCATGTGGCGCCTGTACGGTCCTCGTGGATGGCGTACGCATCAATTCGTGCCTCGCGCTCGCCGTCCAATATCAGGATCGGGCGATTACGACTGTTGAGGGCCTGGAGGCGGACTCCGGACTTCACGCTTTGCAACAGGCCTTTATCGCGCACGATGGCTTCCAGTGCGGATACTGCACGCCAGGGCAGGTGTGCTCGGCGATCGGAATGGCGAAAGAGCTCGAGCGTGGGATCCCAAGCGCGCTCACCGAGGACCTCTGCGCAATGTCGATGGCATGGACGCGCGATGAGATTCGAGAGCGGATGAGCGGCAATCTCTGCCGCTGTGGCGCGTACAACGGCATCGTCACAGCGATCGAAACAACGTTCGCCGGGGAGAGCGCACGATGATGCCGTTCAACTACGCCCGGGCCCGTGATCCAGCGGATGCCGTGCGTTTGGCTGCCGGTCGCACCGAGGCACGATTTCTCGGCGGCGGAACCAATCTTGTAGATCTCATGCGCGAGTCCGTTGAAGTCCCGAAGACACTCATCGACGTGACCGAACTGTCTCAGGAGATCACGGCCCGTGACGACGGCAGTCTGCTCATCGGCGCTGGCGTCAAGAACACAACTATAGCGGCCGATCGCAGGGTGCGCGAACGATTTCCCCTCCTCGCTCGCGCAATCCTGAGCGGCGCGTCCGGCCAAATCCGCAACATGGCAACGGTCGGCGGCAATATCATGCAGCGCACGCGCTGCTACTACTTTTATGACGAGTCTGCCCGCTGCAACAAGCGTACACCGGGCGCAGGGTGCGACGCTATCGACGGATTCAACCGGATTCATGCGATCCTCGGCGCCTCACCCGCCTGCGTCGCGACTCATCCGTCGGATATGTGTGTTGCGCTTGCAGCGCTGGACGCCAGCGTACACACGGTAAGCGCAACGGGGCATCGCACGTTGAAGCTTGCGGACCTGCATCGCTTGCCAGGCGATACGCCTCACATTGAGACGGAGCTCGCACCCGGAGAGCTCATCACTGCAGTAGGAATTCCGCCGTGCTCCTTTGCGACGCGCTCGGTCTATCGCAAGGTTCGCGATCGCGCGAGCTATGCGTTCGCGCTTGTCTCCGTCGCCGCGGCATTGGACCTCACCGACAACGGAACGGTTCGCGACGTGCGCATTGCTCTGGGAGGGGTCGCCCACAAGCCGTGGCGCGCAGAGAAGGCGGAAGCGGCGCTACGCGGTGGGCAGGCAACGGAGGCGTCGTTCCAACTCGCTGCCGATGCAGAGCTCAAGGAGGCGCGGGGATTACGCCACAACGCATTTAAGATCGAGCTCGCGCGCCGAACGCTGGTTGCGTGCCTCGCCGAGCTCAGCCGGAGGGATGAAAAATGAGCGTTTCCCACAAGTCTGTTGGGTTCCAGGCCCGAAAGAGCACAGCCGGCGTCGCTGGAGGCAAGCCCGATGCGGAACATCCGGTTGGAGAGCCGCTCGCGCGGGTCGATGGTCCGCTGAAGGTTCGGGGCAAGGCGCGCTTCGCCGCGGAATTCGCATTGGAGAATCTGACCTACGCCGCGCTGAGCTATAGCACGATCGCGAAGGGTCGGATCGCTTCGATCAACGCGGACGAAGCAAAGGCCGCGCCGGGAGTTCTGCTTGTTCTGACGCACGAGAACGTTTCTCGCCTCTCCCCGCCTCCCCTGTTTCCCGAAGGGGCCGCAGGCAGCACTCTGCCCGTCATGCAGGATGCCTCTATCCACTGGAATGGCGAGCCGGTCGCGCTGGTGATTGCGGAGTCCCAGGAACAAGCTGATCGTGCAGCCAGACTCATTCGCGTGACGTACGAGCCCGAGATTGCGGCCATCGAATTCGAAACTGTGCGGGCCAAGGCCAAAGCCCCGAAGAATATCCTCGGCGAGCCGACGTGCATCGCGATTGGCGATGCGGAAGCCGCGCTCGCGCAAGCGCCAGTTCGCATCGACAATATCTATCGCACACCGCGCCACAACCATTGCGCGATCGAGCTTCACGCGCTTACCGCGGCCTGGGAGGGAGATGCGCTGACCGTGCACGATTCAACGCAGATGGTGCACCTCACGCAGAAGACACTTGCGAAGGTCTTCGGCGTGGCGGAACAGAAAGTAAGGGTGCTGGCGCCCTTTGTCGGCGGCGCCTTCGGAAACAAGTCAATCTGGAACCATCAGATCCTGGCGATAGCCGCGGCGAGGATGGTCGGGCGACCCGTGCGCCTGGTGCTCTCCCGCGAAGGTGTATTCCGCGAGACCGGCGGCCGAACGCTCACGGAGCAGCGGGTGGCGCTAGGCGCAAACGCCGACGGCACGCTGGCTGCACTCATCCACACCGGTATTGCCGGGATGACTGCGCACAACGACTGTCCAGAGCAGTTCACGTTCCCGGCCCGACACCTTTACGCCGCGCAGACGTTTCTGCTCTCTCAGAAGGTGGCGGAACTCAACATTGTGGCCAACACCTTCATGCGGGCGCCGGGTGAGGCGGTGGGCACCTTTGCGCTCGAGTGCGCAATGGATGAGCTTGCCGAAGCGCTGAATCTCGATCCGATCGAGCTTCGGCGCCTGCTTGAGCCGGACAAAGATCCGGTGTCAGGGCTGCCCTTCTCGCAACGGAGCCTGATCGAGGCATACCGGCGTGGGGCCGAGCGTTTTGGCTGGCAGAATCGAAGCCCCGTGCCCGGAGCGCGAAGCGAAGGAGAATGGCTCATCGGCCAGGGTGTTGCTACCGCCACCTACCCCTATCACCGCTTCCCCGGCGGCGTGGCGAAGATTCGTCTGTCTGCGGATGGGCAGGCCACCGTGCAGATGGGTGTTCATGAGATGGGCATGGGCACGGCAACGGTGCAGGCGCAATACGCCGCAGAGCTCCTGGCCCTGCCTGTCGAATGCGTGACGTTCGAGTATGGCGACTCCTCGCTTCCGAGCGGGGTGGTGGCGGGCGGTTCTTGCCAGAGCGCGTCGATCATCGCGGCGGTCAATGCGGCGTGCGAGGCGCTGTTCGACGAACTCCTGAAACTTGTCGGCCACAAGTCCCCGCTGACCGGGCTCATACGCACCGATGTCGAGGCCTATCGCGGGGGCATCCGTCACCGGCGAGACACGGACCGGTTCCAGAGTTACGTCGCGATCCTCAATCAGGCAGGCAAGGACGTTCTCGAATGCGAGGCACCGGCGTCCGAGCCGTCAGAGGCGAAGCGATACTCCATGCATTCGTACGGCGCACAATTCTGCGAAGTGCGTGTGAACACGGTGACGGGCGAGACGCGCGTATCACGGTGGCTAGCATCCTTCGACACCGGACGGATCTTGAATGCAAGAACTGCGGCCAGCCAGTTCCGCGGGGGCATCATCATGGGGATCGGCCTAGCGCTGACCGAAGAAACTTTCTTCGATGAGCGCACCGGCCGCATCATGAATCCTTCCCTCGCCGAATATCACGTGCCGGTGCACCTCGATGTTCCACAGATCGAGGTGATGTGGAACGGCAGCCCGGATCCGCAAAGTCCGTATGGCGTCCGCGGCATCGGTGAGATCGGCATTACGGGCGCCGGTGCGGCGATTGCGAACGCGATATACAACGCAACCGGTCGGCGCATCCGGGAATTGCCGATTACGCTCGACCGGCTGCTCTGACCCGGCGTGCCGGCATTCGCCAGTTCCAATCACGCTCACGATTTATGCACACGCGCCTGCCAATCATCGGCACGGTGCGGCCGACGCGCTCGCGAAGCTCATGTCAGATCAGGCCGCTAACGCCTACTGCGTCAGCAGGGGAAGCTCATGATCGCCGAAGATGAAGCCGATCAATTTGACCGTGGCATACCCCACTGCCACTCCTATGGCCACGGACCATGCCATGTGCCAATCGATGAAAGCGATTACTTGATCCACTACTGCCCCCTTATTCGTCGTCTGCGGCCGAGTACACTCGGCAGGACATATTTTGACTCGGCGGTCCGGAGATGGCATCCAACGCATGTCCCCGCCGGGTAGGGACATGCCCTTTGCGGGTGGTGTCGGCCTATCGAATCGGAAGCGCTCTCGGAGTCTCGTTGTAAGGTTTGACGACGGTGCCGGCCTTCATGACAAACTGTACGCGCCGGAGGGCACTGATATCTTTAAGGGGATCGTCCGCCACCGCGATCAGATCCGCCAACGCGCCCGGAGCGATGACGCCCAGCTCGCCGCTGCGCTCCAGCAGGTCCGCCGCGCGGGAGGTTGCGGATTGAATGGCCTGCATCGGAGTCATTCCAAACTCCACCTCACGCTCGAACTCCTGGGCGATCGGATCCGACCAGACAAAGCCACCGACATCGGTGCCGAAGGCCATCTTGACTCCTGCCGCCAACGCCTTGCGAAATGATACGCCGTGAACGGCGATCCGTTTTCGATCGCGCTTGCCGGAGTCGGTGTCCGGCGGGTCGAGGTCGTAGTAGTACACTGACAACGTGGGTACGTACCACGTGCCTTGCCGCACCATCTGCGCAATTTGCGCATCTGTGATCTCCAGCCCGTGCTCGATCGAGTCGCAGCCCCCATCCAGGGCTCGCTGCAGACCCAGGCCGTTGTATGCGTGGCAGGCGACCTTTCTACGCCAGCCATGCGCCTCATCGACGACGGCCTTCAGCTCTTCGAGCGTCAATGTGGGTTGCGAGACCAAAGCCCCGCTCGCATCCACCCACGAACGGTGGGTCATATATACCTTCAGCCAATCCGCGCCATGGTCGAGCTGTTCGCGTGCCGCCTTGCGCGCCTCGACGGGGCCGTCGATGAGCTGCGCACCTTTAGGGACGGTGATCTCGGGGGCATAACCCTCCAGAGCGTAGCCACCGGTCGAGGAGATCGCGCGCGTAGCTACGAACATTCGGGGGCCCGCAATGTAACCTTCCTCTATGGCCTGTTTGATTCCGACGTCGCCATATCCAGCGCCCTCGGTTTCAACATCGCGAATGGTCGTGAAACCCTGCTCGAGCGCCCGCCTGGCGGCTACGATTGCGCGGGCCACCCGAAACGAGGCCGGATATTTCAGAAGCTGCACGTCGTACCCGCCAGCGGTAGGGACCTCTCCCTGCAGAAAAATGTGGGTGTGAGTATCGATCAGTCCCGGAAGCACGGTGGCATTGCCCACATCGATGATCTCCGCGTCGGGTGGCACAGGGCGCGAGATGGCTGGATAGACCGCGACGATACGGTCGCCGCGAATGAGTATTTCCTGATTTGCGCGCGGCCGGGGACTGCTACCGTCGATCAAGGACCGCGCCCGAACGAGCAGCGTACGTGCCACCGGGCTCGAGGCGGGCTCGTCCGGCGCCGCAGCCGCTGCAGTTGAAGCCGCTAAATTCTCTGCGAAGCAGAGCTGCGCAATGCACCAGGCAATCGCCCCCAACTTGATGATCGGTCGCATGCGAAAGTCCCCGCGTGTGGTTTTTATGATGATGCCTGCAATTGGCGCGGCCGCAAAGCGCTCGTCGGCTGACTTCGCGGACGCGAAGCCGATCTACACGCCCTCTGCGGATGGTGCGAGTCGGCGGTAGTAACTCGCGGCCGCCGATATGGTCGTAAAGGAACAGCCCCAGCCGCAGCAGCCAGGGCGGACGCAGACCGCCGTGCACAGGCAATACAAAACGCAGCGGGCGGATGATGTGCGGCGCTGCGGCGAGCAGCACTTCACGCTCGGCGAGGCTCTCCCGCACCAAGCGAAACTCGTAGTGCTCAAGGTATCTCAACTCGCCGTGAACCAGCTTCGAGGACGCCGACGATGTCGCGGAAGCCAGATCTCCGCGCTCCACGAGCAGCACTGAGAGCCCGCGGCCGGCCGCACCCGGGCGATGCCAGCGCCATTGATGCCGCCGCCCACCACGAGCAGATCAAAAGGGGGCGACTCGCCGCCCCACAGGATATGTTTGCCCCCGCTTATATGACGCTGATTTATAAGACATATGAACCGGGTTGGCAAAGCGATCGCGGGGATGCAAAACCGCGCCCTTGCATGCAGCGCTGCTGCAATTGCCTACGCGATGGTGGCGAGCTCCCCGTTTCGCAGCAGTGGCACCGCATTGTTGCGTAGGTGCCGCGTCCCTGGATTGAGCATCACCTCGCGCGTGTACTGCGCCAGGTACACCCGCCTCAGGCGGTCGGTACGATTCGCGCCGGTGGAATGCAACAGCAGGCTCGAGAACGCGACGATGCTGCCGGCCGGGGCCTCGATTGTGACCGCGCCGGTATCGTCGGTCCAGCCGACCAGGTCGTTGGTCTGAGGCTGGCGCTGATGAGGCAGAATCCCCTTCCCGGACGCCGGTATGCGGCTGAAAGGAAGCACGCGTACGGTGCCATTCTCGACGGTCGCATCGTCGAGCGGACACCAGCAGGTCAGATACGGAGCATGGTCAATGGGGCCTCCATTACCCACGACGTAGCCGGAGTCCTGGTGCCAGCCGAACGGCAGGCCGCCCTCAGGACCCTTCACCACGAATTGATCGAAGAAGAAGTAAGCGTCCTCGCCAAGGGTCGCCCTGCAGAGATCAGCCATCATCGGGCTGAAGAGCATCGCGCGTAACGCAGGCTGTGTGCGCTGGCACTGGTTGGCGAAGTATCGGCGTCCGCGATGGGTGATGCCGATGGTATCGACACCCAATGCGTCCATGCGACCGTCCTCGCGCGCGATAAACGAGCTGCACTGCTCGCGCAACATTTCCAGCATCGCGCCGCTCAGGACGCCATCGAACACGGCATAGCCTTCCGCCACGAATTGCTCTTTCTGGGATTCGAACTTCACCGCCCTCTCCTTCGCAGAAACGCGGGCGGATACCGCCCGATTGATGATTAGACAGGCATCAGGCCATGAGTGCCCGCTCTGCGTCGCGACCCTTCGGCAGCAGCAGCCGCACCCAACCGAGCGCCAGCAGATAGGCGACGGCTGCGAGACCGAACAGCGGCCCGTACCCATAGCCGCCGCCGATCAGCCAGCCAGCCGCCTGCAAAACGACCATGCCGGATAGATTGCCGCACAAGGCCGCAACGCTGATGACCGTTCCTACTCTCGAGCTGGGCGTGACATCTGTGGCAAGGGCAAACAGATTCACCGAGAAACCCTGGTGTGCCGCCAGCGTCAGACTCAGCAGAGCCACCGCAATCCAATAGTTGTCGACCAGCAGTGCAATGGGCACGGGCGTAACCAGAAGAGCACACACGAGCATGGTCGCCTTACGTGCATCGGTGACGCCCATCCCGCGCGCGATCAGACGCCCGGACGCGAAGCCTCCCAACAGTGAACCGCATGCGGCCGCCCCGTAGATCACGGCCAGGGGCACTGCAAACCGCAGCATGTCGAGATGAAACACACGATGAAAGAAATCCGGTGCCCAGAAAAGCAGGAACCACCACACTTGGTCCGAGAGCACTTTGCCACCCGCGATCGCCCACGTGCGGCGATCATTGAGCACGACGCCCCAGCTTACGGGCTCGCCGCGCAACAAAACTGCACCGGCAGCTGCTCTCGCGCCATCGTTGACCGTTATGCCCGCATCTGGATTTGCTCCGGCCGGGACTTTCTCGCCCGCCATCACGAGCAGCCACGCCGCCACCCAAACGAGCCCGGCGCCGCCGGTAATGAGAAACGCCGCCTGCCACCCGAAGGTGAGTGCCAACGCCGGGGCGAACAGCGGAGTGACGATAGCCCCGACGTTCCCCGCAGCGTTCATCGCGCCCAGTGCCGCGGAGCGTTCTCGAGCTGCGAACAGAACGGCAATCGTCTTGATTGCCGTGGGAGTGCCCAACGACTCGGTCGCACCGAGCGCGATACGCGCCACCGCGAATTGTCCGAGCGTGCGCGCCGCCGCATGCGCCATCGCTGCCGCGCTCCATGTCCCCACAGCAATTGTGTTGGCCGTGCGCCAACCCACCCGGTCCACCACCCAGCCGGAGCCAAGATAGGCGAAGGCCGCCGCGAACTGAAAAATCGCCGTCAGGTGACCGTAATCGCTATC
The DNA here is from genome assembly GCA_028293805.1 of Gammaproteobacteria bacterium. Classification (GTDB taxonomy): domain Bacteria; phylum Pseudomonadota; class Gammaproteobacteria; order Steroidobacterales; family Steroidobacteraceae; genus 13-2-20CM-66-19. Next base: position 14,288 of record JAQGOC010000180.1, on the reverse strand, counting down.
CGACCACTGCAGCCTGTCCTGCAACAGCGGCTTCAGGACGGCAATGATCTGGCGGTCCGCATAGTTGAGGATGCCAGAGATGATCAGCAGTGCGAGAAGCAGGCGACGGCGGTTGATGGACATGCCTGGCCGGCCGTCACAACCGTGCCAAGGCAGCAAACAGCGTTTCGAAGGCGCTTCCTTTGCGATAGAAGACGGGAGGCTCTCCGAGCGGTGCCGCCACCTCGACGTCGACGCCACCGGCGAACTCGGCGTGGCTCCAGACATGGACCCACGCGGCGCCTGCAGGCAGGTACGCACGCCAGCTCGAGACTCCTCCGAGAATTACCGGCGCAACGAGAAGGTCGGCACCATAGAGGTAAGTCGTCTGGCTCTCATAAGCCCGCGGGTCGTCCTCGAAATGGAGAAACAAAGCTCGCTGCACAGGCAGTCCCGTGGCGGCTGCCTCACGAGACAGTGCAGCCAGGTAAGGCGCGAGATGACGATGGATCCGGGTCATCCGCGCGAAGTGGGCCAGCACCTGCGGGTCCTGGTCGATCTGCAGATTTTCCTCCGGCCGGTTGCCTTCGTGCGAGCGCATCACCGCCGTGAAGGCAGCCATTTCCGTCCAGCGCTGTATGAGCTCCGCCGTGCGCACGTTGCCGAACAGGCTGGTGTAGCCACCGATGTCGCTATGGTGATAGGCATTGCCAAGAAGGCCCGAGGAGAGCGCGGCGCAAATCACCGTCTGCAGACCATCGTGACGGCTGAAATCCACCGACTGATCGCCGGCCCATAACAGCGGACAGTAAGCCTGGACACCGGTGAAGCCGGCGCGCATGAAGAACAGCGTCTCGCCGGTCATGCCCCGTCGTGCGACCGCATCGGCATTCACTTTTGCCCACAACGTCGGCCAGGCGTTGTGCGCCAGCATGCCATCGAGGCCGCTGGCGAGCCGCACGTCCGTGGGCAAGTATTCGCCGAAATCCGCCATCCAGCCCGACAGACCGAAATCGAGCATGTTGCGCCCGATCACGTGCTCCTCGAACCATTCGACCGCGGCGGAATTGGTGAAATCGACGATGCCGCAGTGGAATTCGCCAAAGTCGAGGCGATAGGGCTCGTCATTCTCCGGGCTCAAAGCCAGATAACCGGCTGCAGCCGCCACGGCGTACAGAGAGCCATCGACACACAGATAGGGATTCACATAGCCGAGAAAGCGCACGCCCCGCGCCTTGAGCGCTGCGATCTTGCGATCCAGGTGCGGGTAGCGCTGCGGGTTCCACTTCCAGTCCCAAAAGAGGCGCCGCCCGAAAGAGGTCTCCCGCACGCCGACCCAGTCCTCACACCACAGCGCCGCAATGGCCGCATCCGCGGCAGCGAAGCTCGCGAGTCTGTCGAAGCTGCGTGCACCGTCCTTGAGGCCGATGATGGCGCCGCCCAAGACCCAATCCGGCAGGGGCGGCTGGCGGCCGAAACGCGTCGCCAGCGCGCTCACGAGGTCTACGAAGTGGTCGGCAGACCATAACTCGATCCGCTGGGGAATGGCCCAGATCTCCAGCTCGTGGAAACCCGGATGCCGGAAGTCGAACGCGCAGTAGGCCGTCGTCTCGATATGCAGAGCGTAGCGACGCGATGAGATATACGTCGGCTGCGGATAGTTGGTGTTGTAGTAGTCGCCGCCACCACCATCCTTCTGGTCAGCTTTGAAGGTCAGCAGCGTGGACTTGTCACGCCCCACTCCGGGCTCCGATGTCCAGAGTGGGAAATGCCGGCCGCGCATGTCGAAGTACGACAGCTGCTCGCCGCCGCCCCAGACACGCTCCTGCGGTTCGGCGGCGATGCGCAGCCACAGGCGGTTGATGGAAGCTTCTGCACCCGCGAACGTAACGGTCCGCTCCTCACCCTCGCCTGCGACTCGAATCTCCAGCACCGGCGTCGCGGTCGCGGAGGGCGAGAGAGAGATGCGGATTGCGCCCGCCAGCGCGGTTATCACTGCGTGAGTGAGGGGCACCCGCGAGACGACGTAGTCCTCGAGATGAAAGTGACCATGATTCATGCGGACCGTCGGCCGTCCCGAGCCGATGAAGACCGCTGGCTCGGAACGCCGATGGCGCAGGACCACCCTGCCGGCGAGCGTCAGATCGAAGCCGTCGGCGTACTCAGTCAGCTGCATGCGGTGTACCGCGGTAAATGATGCCAGCTTAGAACTTCGCGGTCAGGCTCACGCCGAAATATCGCTCGGCGTCGCGCGGAATCTGCAGTCTGGCATATGAGCCAGCCGCCACGCCATTGCCCACCGGCGTGATGAAATCCGTGTAGAACTTGTTCGTGAGATTCCTGCCCATCACGCTCAGCTCGTATTTGTCTGACGGATCCGCAAAAACGACGGACGCGCTCAACAGACCGTATCCCGGCTGCTTCGCCAGAGGTGTCTGGTCAATGTCGAAGTTGATGGTGCTGGTGTATACATACGAGACGATGAGCCGGGTCGTGAACGGCAGGCTGGATCCGGTGGGCAGCAGCCAGCTGGGGGTCAGATTGAATTTGTTCCGCGGGGCAAACGGCAGGGACGCCCCGTTGTGCACGTTTCGGCAGGTCGTGAGCGCCGCACCCACCTGCCCGGCGCACAGGTACGAGATGATGGTGGCGTCGTCATACGAGTAGCCCCCGACGACGCCGAAGCCGCTGAACGGACGCCAGTCGAAGTCCGCCGTGAGCCCCTGCGATCGCACCTGGCCCGCATTGGTCAGGCTCGTCGTGACCGAGCCGTTGACCAGCACGAAGCTGTTGGTCTGGAAGTTCTCGAAAGTCTCCCGGTACGCCGCGAGGTTCAGCATGAGGCGGTGGTCGAAGAAACTGCTCTTGAGGCCGATCTCGTAGGCGTCCGAGGTCTCGGGAGCGATGGGCGCGGTGTTGATCGCCGCCATGTTGAAAAAGACGTTGAACGCCGGCCCCTTGTAGCCGCGCGACCAGGTTGCATAGCCCACCATGTTGTCGGCAAGGTCGAATTGCCCGCCCGCCTTCGCCGACCAGCCGTTATGGCTGGTCGAACCGGTGCCGGCGTAAGGGGCGCCGACGCCAGGGCCGGTGACGGGAAGATCGACGCGATCGAACGTGTACGACACTTTGTCATGGGTAAAGCGGGCGCCGCCGATCAGCCTGAACCGGTCCGTGAGGTTCATCGTCCCCTGGCCGAACACCGCGGCGTTGTCGAACTTCGTATCCCAGTCTGCACGCCCTTGGGTGATCAGGTAAGTGCTCGCACCCGGGGCGCACGGCTTGAACCCCGTGGAGTCGACCGGCAGCGTCGATGCCGTGCACTGATCGTCGTTACGGGTAAACCAGTCCCTCTCGTCGGTGTGCCACAAGAATCCGCCGACGACATAGGTCAGAAACTGGTGCTCCGGAGATGCCAGTCGCAATTCCTCGCTGTACTGCTTGAACGTGAGCGCGCCGTGATCGTGCTGCAGCAGATCGAGGGGAGTGACGTAGTTCGCGAAGCTCGCATGAAAATCGCCGTCACGCTGCTGATAGTTATACCAGCGCCGGAAAGCGGAAATCGAACTGACCGTGTAGCCGCCGAGACTCCAGTCGAGCTGGGCGGACGTGCCGGCGTTCGTATCGATCGTGCTTGGACTCAGATCGTTGTCGATCTTCATGTTGGTCGCGCCGGGGACGACGGGCGAGATGGACGGCAGAAACACCTTCGAGAAGGCCGCGCTCGGAAGGTAGGTACCCAGAACGTCCGCGCAGCAGTCGTCGTTCGCGTGCACGTAATCGCCCCCGAGGGTCAGTTTGAGCGAGTCGGTGAGCTCGGCCACGACCTTGCCGCGGATTCCCATACGGCGGTAACCGTTGGTCCATTGATTATCGAACACGTTTTTCACATTACCGGCGTAATCGCCATAGACCGCGGCGAGCGAGAATCCGATCTTCGAGGTGATCGGGCCGCTCACCCGCGCGCTCGCCTTGTATTCGTTGTTCTCGAAGTAGGAGATCCCCCCCTCGCCCTCGAGCTGCGGGGTCGGGCCGCGCGTCGTCATGTTGACCACGCCGGCGGAGGCGTTCTTGCCGAACAGCGTGCCCTGTGGGCCCTGCAGGACCTCGACCTGCGAAATGTCGGTGAATTCAGTGAAGGCCATGCCGGCGCGGCCCATGACCACGCCATCGACCACCGTGGCGACGCTTGGCTCCGCGCCGGAGGCAAAGGACTGCGTACCGATCCCGCGAATGCTCAAGGTAGAGTTGAGGTTGCTCGTGCCCTTCTTGAAAGTCAGGGTGGGAACCATCTCCTGAAGGCTCTCGGCGTTGCCGATCCCCGCTGCCTGCAGGTCCGCGCCGGAGACCACCGTCACGGCGGCCGGCACCTGTGAAAGGCTTTCGGTGCGTTTCTGCGCCGTCACCACAATTTCCTCCACCTTCTGAGGCGCATCGGCCGCCGCCGGCCGGGGGAGACACCCAAGGATCGCCGCCGCCGGCACCAACGAACGCCACAGAGTGTGAGCCACACGCATTTTCTTCCCCCTCGAGCTGACCTACCGCCGCAGGCTAGCGCCAACGCGCCAAACATACAACCCATATGTCTTATATAAGAGTGGCCGGAACGCAACGTCGGCGGACCCGGCAGGTGCGCAGTGGCCTGACTGAGTCAAAAGACGTGGACATGGACAGCCAGGCCGCGGCATCGTAGTTTGCGCGCGGTCACCGCTCGGTTACATTTCGGCACGGCATATCAATGGTTCCGCAAGGCACATAAAACGTGACAGACACGCCCGGTTATCGCCCTCTCTACCGACAGGTTTACGACATCATCGTGCGCAAGGTTGCACAAGGCGTGTGGCGTCCCGGCGCCTCCCTGCCGAGCGAGCAGAGCCTGGCCAGGCAGATGGGGGTCAGCCAGGGCACCATGCGCAAGGTGCTCGACGCGCTGACCGCGGAGAATCTGCTCGAGCGCCGCCAGGGCAAAGGAACTTTCATTGCGGAAAATACGCAGGAACGCGCGCTATTCCGCTTTTTTCGCCTGGCGCGGCCCGGTGGCAAGCGGCTCACGCCGGAGCGTGTCGATGAGACCGTCAAGGTGCGCGCCTCGCGTGCTGCCGAACGCGCCAAGCTGGATCTGGCCCGCGGCGAGCGCGTGGTGGAGATCGTCCGTACGAGGCATATCGAGAAAAGCCCCGCGATCCGCGAATTGATCATCTTGCCGGCCGCTCTGTTTCCCGGCATCGAGAAGCGCCCGTCCCTGCCGAACAGCCTGTACTCGCTGTACCAGTCCGAATATGACATCAACATCGTGGCGGCGCATGAGGAGCTCAGCGCGCAGCTCGCGACGGCTGAGGATCAGCAGTTGCTGGAGATCCCCAAGGGCGATCCGATCCTCGTGATCGAGAGGCTGGCCGTGTCCCTGCAGGAGCGCAAGGTCGAATGGCGGGTGAGCCGGGTTCGCAGCAGCGATCTGGTCTATGCCGTGACGCTGAATTGAAGCGCCGCTTCAGTTCTGGGTTAAACCGGCATCCACGAGGAAATTGGCGCCGGTGCACCCGCCGCTCTCGTCCGAGCCGAGAAACAGCGCCATGCGCGCCACGTGCTCGGCGGTCAGGCGGAATTTCAGGGCTTGCAGGGCAATGAGCTCCGCGTCGAGCTGCGGTGTCAGCCACAGGGTGCGCTGGCGCTCGGTCACAATCGCGCCGGGAACTATGCAATTCACCCGCACACCCCCCGGCCCCAGCTCCCGGGCCAGCGTGCGCGTCAACCCGTTGATCGCCGCCTTCGCGGTCGAGTAGCCGGCCATCCCTGGTCGCCCTCGCATCCAGGAGACCGAGCCCAACATGACGATGGAGCCGCTCCCGCGCTCCAACATGCGTTTCGAGACAGCCTGGCTGGCGAAGAACTGATGATCGAGATTGAACGCCAGATGGCGTCGCCAGTCCGCCGGTTCGACAGTTTCGAGCGCCTGGCGGTCATCCTTGCCCGCATTGTTCACCAGCACTCCGATGCCGTCGTGCGCTGTCTCGATCTGCGTCACTGCTGATCGCAGGGCGTCGATATCGAGCAGATCGCATTCGACGAAGCGGGCGCCCGTGCGCGCAGCGAGCGCCGCACCGGCGGTGACGTCGATGTCGAGGAAGGCGACCCTGGCACCCTGCTGCACAAAAGCCTCGACCATCGCGGCGCCGAGTCCCGAGGCTCCGCCGGTGATGAGCACCGATCGACCCTCGAGCGAACGATAGCGGACAGACTCGTAAGGTGAAGTCATGGGGTCCTCTAGGCTTGCGGATCGAACGGGGTGCCCGCGATTCCGGGGACGTCGACACTTAGCGCATAAAGTCCCCCGCCCGCACCCCCGGTCTTATCGCGCGCCGTGGTGACAAACAGTGTCCTCATCCCCGCTCCCCCAAAGGCCGGCATTGTCGGATTTCGCGCGGGAATTGGGTATTCCGCGACGAGCCGGCCCTCGGGATCGTACCGCTGGATGCGTGAGCCCTCGTACAGCGACGTCCAATAGCACCCCTCTACATCCACCGCGCCTCCGTCGGGTCGCCCACGGTCCGTAGCCGTCGGTTCCAGGCGAACAAACACTCCGCGATTCGTGGCCGCACCGGTTTCCGGATCATAGTCGTAGCGATAAACCACGAAGCGCGGTGTATCCGAGTGGTAGAGAATGCGGCCATCCGGTGAGAACGCCAGTCCGTTCGATGTCATCAGACCGGCCGCCAGCTGCGTCAATCCGCGCCGATCGTAGCGATAAAGACCCGCCCGGCCGCCGGCTTTCAGTTCATCCACCGTCCCGGCGAGATAACGTCCCCGCGGATCCACGCGCCCGTCGTTGAACCGGTTCGTGGCGGGGTCCTCGGGATTTCCCGCGAGCCTGCGAAGCTTCGCGCCTGCCGTATCCAACAGCCAGATTCCAGAGCGCAGTCCGGCAACAAAACCTCCTCCCTTCGCCGGCGCGACGCAGCCGATGTCCTCATCGGTGCCTTGGACTTCGAGCCGGTTGGATCGCGGGTCGAATTTGTACAGCCGGCGAGCGGTGATGTCGACGAACACCAGGAGCCCAGCCTCGGCCCACCAGACGGGCGATTCCCCAAGCACGCACTGCGTGTCCAGAACCAGATCGAACCCGCCGCTCATGGGGTCACCTGCGCGCCGATGGTCATTGTCCCAGCAAGTGACGCGCCGGGCGCGAGGACAGCAAGGCCGCCCCGGTTAATGGCATCCGCACTGTGACTCACCGGCTCGACAGCGAAGAAGTCTCGTCCCGCAGGCGTGAACACCCGCAGGGCCGAGAACACGGAGCTCGCCGAGACGAGCACTTTCAACCCCTGCGCCGTCATCGACACGCGCCCATCCCAGCCAAAGAAATCGTTGTCGAGATCTGCGGCACCCACCGCTCGGCCGGCGCCATGATCCCAGTCGCCACCGCGGACCCGCTCCGCTGGAAGCAGGTCCGGACCATTGCGCCAGGCGCCTTCGGCATTGAATGCGAGCGTCTGTGCGGTCCGACGCGAAAACAAGGGATGCAGCCCGAGGCCGACCGGCGCGTCGGCCGAGCTGGTGTTGGTGAGCGCAAGGCTCACGACGAGGCCCTCGGGGCCCAAGGCGAACCGCTGGTGCGCGTCGAATGCGAAGGGCCAGTCCAACATCTTCTCGCCGGCGGGCTCATGCCGAAACATGAGCTCGCACGACCGCGCATCGGCACTCGTCACCTGCCAGGGCCGACGCCAGCAGACGCCGTGCAGCGGATGAACGCTGTCGGGAAAATTCTCGCGCAGCGCGTACGTGGCGCCGGCGAACAGGAAGCGTCCGTGAGCAATCCTGTTGGCATAAGGAACGAGCGGATAACAGGCGGTGCGGCGCACCTCGCCCGCAGCCACAGCGTCGGCGGGCGTTGGCCGCAGAATTGCGTGCTCGCCCAGACTCAGCGACACGACGGAGCCGCCGATCCCGGGTGCCACAACGGCACGCCACTCGCCCCAGGTGATGGATAGAAGCGGTGTCAATTCGAGGTCAATAGGCTGGCGCCGCGCCCGAGTTTGCCGATTCAGCACCGGTCGTGGCCGCGGAGGCGTCGCCCTGTTTCCTGATGGCCGCCACCCACTCCACGGCGTGCCCGGTCATCATGCCAATATCCGATGCCACCGCGACCCAATCGTAGCCGTAGCTGAGAAAACGACCAACCATCTCCGGGTTGGCGCCAACGATGCCGATGGGCTTGCCGGCAGTGCGCGCCGCTTGCGCCGCTCTGGCGATCAACGCCTGCACCTGCGGATGAGCGACCTCGCCGATCCGACCCAGTGCCGCGGACAGATCGCCCGGTCCGACAAAAAGCGCATCGACCCCCGGCACCGCGGCGATCTCGGCGAGCTGCCCGATGGCTTCCGGGGTCTCAAGTTGAATGATCACGGCGATCTCATCGTTGGCTGTTTTGAAATAATCGCTCGTGCGCCCATAGCGCGAGCCGCGATGAACGGCCGCCACGCCACGCACGCCGTGCGGCGGATAGCGGGTATACGCGACGGCCATGCGAGCTTCCTCCGACGACTGGATATAGGGGAACATCAGGTTGCGCGCACCGCCATCGAGGACGCGCTTCACCATCACCTGATCGTTCCAGGCGAGGCGCACGACCGGCTCCGCGGGCGTGCCCGCGATGGCGCGCAGCATCGAGATCGCATCCACGATATCGATCGGACTGTGTTCCATGTCCACGACCAGAAAGTCGAATCCGCACAGGCCCATGGCTTCGGCGATCGCAGGCGCCCCCGACATCAGCCACGTGCCCAGCAGGGGTTGGGAAGGGGGCTGCGCGAGACTGGCTTTGAAACGATTGGAGCTCATTGGCGTACGTCCAGGTTCAGAATATGGGCGGCTCAGGAGTGGGCTCCCGCCCGGCCAGGAAATCGAAATCGCACCCCTCGGGTGCCTGTCCCACATGTGCCTGATAGAGAGCGGCATAAGAGCGCTTGTAGGGCGAGACCGGTGCGCGCCACTGCGTACGGCGACGCTCGATCTCGGCCGCGTCCACGAGCATATCCAACCGGCCGCCTGGCACGTCCAGGCGAATTCGGTCACCGGTACGCACCAGCGCCAGGGGGCCGCCGATCGCCGCTTCTGGTGCTGCGTGGACTATACAACACCCGTAATGAGTCCCACTCATGCGCGCGTCGGAGATACGAACCATGTCGCGCACACCGCGGGCGAGCAATTTTTTCGGTAGCGGCAAATTGCCCCACTCCGGCATGCCGGGTGCACCGACTGGACCCGCGTTGCGCAACACGAGCACGGTATTCTCGTCGATGTCGAGTGTTGGGTCATCGATGCGCGCCGACAGCTCCGCATGGCTGTCGAACACCAGAGCGCGCCCTTCGTGACGCAGCAGGCGCGGCTCGGCGGCGCTCGACTTGAGAACCGCGCCGTCCGGACACAGATTCCCGCGCAGCACGGCCAAGGTGATACCACGCGAAAGCGGAATGACCGGATTGTCGAGACCGCGAATCACGTCGTCGTCGAAGCACTGCGCACCGGCCAGTGCCTCCGCGAGTGTTCGGCCTTCCACCGTGAGGCAATCGAGGGCGAGGCGCTCCGACAACTTGGCGAGCAGCGCGACCAGGCCGCCAGCGTAAAAGAAATCCTCCATCAGGCGATCGCCGGAAGGAAAGAGATTGGCGCACACCGGAGTGACCCGGGCGATGTCCGCCAGAGCGTCGAGACTCAATGCCACCCCCGCACGGCCGGCCAGGGCAATCAGGTGAATGGCGGCATTGGTCGAGCCACCGAGTGCCATATAAGTCACGGCGGCGTTGCGAAACGAGTTCGGCGTCAGGATTTTTGACGGCCGCAGATCCTCCGCGATCATCGCCACGATCCGCTCGCCGCATGCCGACGCCATCCGCACGTGAGCGGAATCGGCGGCTGGTACGGAAGAGGCACCCGTCAGCGTCAGTCCCAGCACATCCGCAATCGAGGTCATCGTGGAAGCGGTCCCCATGGTGTTGCACGTACCGATGGAGCGAGTCATGCGGGATTCGAGCTCGATCCAGTCGTCCGCGGTGATGTTCCCGGCCCGCAATTCATCCCAATACTTCTTGGTATGGGTACCCGCGCCGGTCTTCACTCCCCGCCATTGCCCATTCAACATGGGGCCGGCGGGACACAGGATCGCGGGCAGATCCATGCTGATCGCCCCCATGAGCAGTCCCGGCACCGACTTGTCGCAGCCGCCGAGCAAGACCGCCCCGTCAATGGGATGCGAACGAAGCAGCTCCTCGGTTTCCATCGCGAGGAAATTTCGGTAGAGCATGGTCGTCGGCTTGACCATGACCTCGCCCACCGAGAGCGCCGGCAGCTCCACCGGGTAGCCGCCGGCCAGGAGGACACCGCGCTTCACCGCTTCCGCCCGCTGCCGCAGGTGAATGTGGCACGGGCTCATCTCGCTCCAGGTATTGATGATCGCAACCACAGGCCGGCCGAGAAATTCCTCCCGCCGCAAGCCCATCTGCTGGGTGCGCTGCCGATGCGCGAAACCGCGCATGTCCGCGCTCATGTACCAGCGCTCGCTGCGCCGCTGCCGCGCAGCGGGGGTCTGGGCTGCCGGGAGCGCCGGCGCGGCGCGGTTCCGGTCCGGGGGGCTTGTGTCGACCATACTAATCTGTAATCTTATATCTTATAGAAGACATATATAACTGTACCCGGTAAGCCATGGCAAACGCACCTCATCTGCTTGTGCACGATCGTCGCGATAACGTCGGCGTCGTGGTCGTCGAGAACCTCGCTGCGGGAACGGACATGCTCTGCGTCGTGACCGAGGATAACAGCGAGCTGCGCGCCGTAAACAACCAGGAAGTACCGATTGGCCACAAGGTTGCCTTGCGGGACCTTGGCGTCGGCGACACCGTCGTCAAATACGGCCAGGACATTGGCCGGGTGGTCGCGCCGATCCGCAGGGGCGATCACGTCCATACCCACAATCTCAAGACGAAACGCTGGTAACGTCATGAAACTCCCAAACCGGACCATCTGGGGCTATCGGCGCGAGAACGGCCGCGTGGGCGTGCGTAACTACGTTGCCATTCTGCCCCTCGACGACATTTCCAACGCCGCCTGCGAGGCCGTGGCGGCGCACATCCAGGGGACCATCGCCCTGCCGCATGCCTATGGCCGACTGCAGTTCGGAGCGGACCTCGAATTGCACTTCCGCACCATGATCGGCACGGGAGCCAACCCCAACGTCGCCGCCTGCATTGTCATCGGCATCGAGCCGCTGTGGACGCAGAAAGTGGTGGACGGCATCGCCAGGACCGGCAAGCCCGTCGCCGGGTTCTGGATCGAGGGTAACGGCGACATCGCGACCGTGGCGGCGGCCTCGCGCAAGGCCAAGGAATTCGTGCACTTCGCCTCGGAGAAAGTCCGCGAGGAATGCCCACTGACGGATGTATGGGTCGCCGCGAAATGCGGCGAGAGCGACACCACGACGGGGCTTGCCTCGTGCCCGACCGTGGGCAACATGTACGACAAGCTGGTTCCGTTGGGACTCTACGGCTGTTTCGGCGAGACCTCGGAGTTGACCGGGGCCGAGCATCTGGCCGCCGCGCGTGCGGTCTCCCCCGAGATCGCGGCCAAGTTCATGCAGACCTGGTCGTCCTATCAGAAAGACGTCATCGAAGCGCACAAAACCTCCGACCTCTCGGACAGCCAGCCGACCAAGGGCAATATCGCCGGCGGCCTGACCACGATCGAAGAGAAAGCGCTGGGGAACCTCGAGAAAATCGGCAAGAAGATCAAGTTCGTCGATGTGCTCACACCCGCGGAAGCTCCGGCGCGCGGCGCTGGCCTGTACTTCATGGACACCTCGTCGGCGGCAGCCGAGTGCTGTACGTTGCAGGCCGCCGCGGGTTACGTCGTGCATTGCTTTCCGACCGGACAGGGCAACGTCATCGGTAATCCGATCATGCCGGTGATCAAGATCAGCGGCAATCCGCGCACCGTTCGCGTCATGAGCGAACACATCGATGTGGACGTCTCGGGCATCGTCCGCCGCGAGATGACCATCGATCAAGCCGGCGATCTCATGATCGACGTCATCGCGCGGACCGCCAATGGCCGCTTCACGGCCGCCGAGGCCCTGGGTCACCGCGAATTCGTGATGACGAAGCTTTACCGCAGCGCCTGACCCGGGCGCTGCATGGTGACTTTGAGCTCTGCCGAGGCCGAAGCGTTGGCTACCCGCGCGCTGACGGGATGCGGCACGTCGCTGGTCAACGCCGCATCGACTGCGAGGGCGTTGGTTGCCGCGGATGTTGATGGACAGAGCGGCCACGGCCTGGCGCGCTTGCCGGGTTATGCCGCGCAGGTGAAGGCCGGCAAGATCGATGGACTGGCGGTACCCACCCTCACTGGATCCCGTCTCGCCACCTTGCAGATCGACGCAAAAGGAGGCTTCGCCTATCCCGCGCTCGATGTGGCCATTGACGCTCTGCCGGGTCTTGCGCTCGCAGCAGGAGTTGCCGCAGCAGGGATCTTTGCGTCACATCACATTGGCCAGGCGGGCCGCACTGTCGAACGCCTCGCGAACCAAGGCCTCGTGGCGCTCGTCGTTTCCAATACTCCTTCGGCGATGGCCCTGCCGGGCGGAACGCGGCCCATGATGGGCACGAATCCACTCGCGTTCGCCGCCCCTGTCGGCGGGCGGGCGCCGCTGGTCATTGATCTGGCGCTCTCGCTCGTCGCGCGCAGCAAGATCGTGGCAGCACAGAAAGCCGGGCAGAGCATTCCGCCGGATTGGGCAAGCGACCCGGCCGGAAAACCGACCACCGATCCTGCCGCTGCACTTATCGGGGCGCTCGCGCCCATTGGCGGCGCGAAGGGCGCAGCGCTTGCCTTCATGGTGGAGATTCTCTGCGGGGCGCTGGCAGGCGGGCATTACGGTTGGGAGGCGAGCTCCTTTCTCGATGATCGCGGCTCCTCGCCTGGCGTGGGCCAGGTGTTGATCGTTTTCGACCCTGCCGCGTTCGGCGGCCCGGGATTTTCCGTCCGCATGGACTCTCTGCTGGCCGCTGTCGCTGCTGAGAGTGCGGTGCGGCTCCCCGGGGATCGCCGCCTTGCGAGCCGGGAGCGGGCTCGCGTCAGCGGAGTGTCCATCCCTTCCGACCTGCACGCGCAAATCAAGAGGCTGGCTGCCGGCGGAGTGAGCCCATGAGCGATATCGTGATCACCGAATTTATGGACGCAACGGCGATAGCCGAAGTCCTGAAGGGTCGCGAGGTTCTTTACGATCCGGCGCTCGTCGACCGCGTCGATCAACTCCATGCGGCGCTGACGGATTGTCGTGCGCTGATCGTGCGCAACCGCACCCAGGTTCGCGGCGCGTTACTCGATGCCGCACCCCTCCTGAAAGTGGTTGGTCGGCTCGGCGTGGGCCTCGACAACATCGATCTGGATGCCTGCGCATCGAGGGGCATTGCGGTCCGCGCCGCTAACGGCGCGAACGATCTAGCCGTCGCCGAGTACGTCATTACCGCCGCCTTGATGTTGTTGCGGCGCGCCTGGTTTGCGACGGATCGCGTCGCCGCGGGCTCGTGGCCGCGTATGGATCTGATAGGTCGCGAGCTCGCGGGAAGGCGCCTCGGACTCGTTGGTTTTGGCGCTATCGCGCGCCTCACGGCCGCTAAAGGCGCCGCGCTGGGCATGAGCATTGCCGCATTCGATCCATTCGTCCCGAGTGGCCATCCGGCATGGACAGGAGTTGAACGGAGTACACTGGCCGCGCTGCTGGCATCTTCCGACGTGATCAGCTTGCATACACCACTTACTCCGCAAACGCATCGAATGATTGACGGCAACGCGCTCGGCCGCGTGAAGCCGGGGGCCATCCTCATCAATGCGGCGCGTGGCGGCATCCTCGACGAGGCGGCCCTGGTAACGGCACTCAAGGACGGCCGCCTCGGCGGCGCAGCTCTGGACGTATTCGAGACGGAACCCGTCAGCGCGGCAGCAGGCGCCCTCTTCCGTGAGGTCCCCAATCTGCTCCTGACGCCGCACATCGCCGGGGTCACCGAGGAATCGAACGTGAGAGTCAGCGCCGTGATCGCGAAAACGGTACTCGACGTACTGGACGCATGAGCGGGGTTGCGGCGCTTGCGGATTCCCGCCGCTTCAAGACCCTTTGGGGTTCCGGTCGCGTCCTCGCGCCGGGTCTCGCGGCGACGATCGTCGTTGCGCTGGCTTCGACGTATCTCTCGGACCATTACAGGGCGCCGCCGGTCATTTTCGCCCTGCTGCTCGGCATGGCTCTCAACACACTTTCGGCTGAA
>JAQGOC010000263.1 GCA_028293805.1 Gammaproteobacteria bacterium | reverse complement strand
TCGCCCTCGGCGGAAACCTGGTTTGGATGGCAATCGCGGTCACGCTGGGCTCGGCCTTCGGCACTTTTTTCATGGCGTTTCATTCCACGCAGGGCCCGCGCCTCGGGTTACCGCAGATGATCCAATCGCGGCCGCAATTCGGGTACACCGGCGCGCTGCTCGTGTGGGCGGTGGCCCTGATCGCCTACATAGGCTTCAACGCTTTCAATCAGGTCCTCGCCGCCCAGGCGCTGCATCAACTGTCCGGCGCCATCGCACCGACTTCACCGGCCGCCATCATCCTGTTTGCCGTCGCGGCCGTGTCGCTCGCCGCCGTGGGCTATGACAAGATCCACATGGCGCAACGGGGATTCGCCTATCTGATGGTCGCGATTCTGACCGTCTTTTCGGTCGGCGCGCTCTTCATGCTCAAAGTTCCCCCCGCGCAGTGGGATCCGGCGGGTTTCAAAGCCGTGCCGTTCCTCGCAGAGCTGTTTGCGGCGGCGTCGTACCAACTGAGTTGGTCGATTTACGTGTCTGACTATTCACGCTATCTGCCTCGAGACGTTGGCGCACGTGCGTCGTTCTGGTGGACGTATCTCGGGGCCTTCATCGGCGGCACCTGGATGATGCTTGTCGGCACCATTGCCGCCGCCACCACGAGCGCCAAGCTCGATGTTGCCGCCGCGATGGAACGGGCAGCCGATGCGGTCATTCCCGGGCTGGGATGGGTCCTGTTGTTCGGCGGGCTGCTCGGACTGGTGACGATTTCGGCTCTCAACTTCTACGGTGCCTCGTTGACGCTGCTGAGCGTCGCCGACACCTGCAAGCCGCTGCAATGTACGGTTGGCAAACGGCTCGCCAGCCTGTTGGCGGCCATGCTGGTTTCGACAGGGATCGCGCTGAGCGCGTCGGGCGACTTCATCAATCGCTTCGCGGATCTTCTGTCTGTGCTGCTGTACCTGTTCACGCCCTGGACCGCGATCAACCTCGTCGACTTCTACATCGTTCGCAAAGGACACTACTCGATACGGGAGATTTTCAATCCGAGCGGGATGTACGGGCAGTGGAACTGGCGCGGCCTGCTGGCTTATGGCGTCGGCTTCGTAGCGATGATTCCTTTCTTCAGCACCGGCCTTTACAAAGGACCGGTCGCCCGCGCGCTGGGGGGAGCGGATATCGCCATGCTCGTGGGATTGCCCATAGCGGCGGCGGTGTACCTGATCGCCTGCCGCTCAGTGGATCTGGAGCGGGATCGGATACAGGCCCGGGCGGCGGATATCGACTTGGAGCCGGGCGACCCGAGCGGGGCCTAGCGCGGACGGACGGGACCTCCCGTCCGCACCAGAACCCCGTAATTGTCGGATTTACGCAACAGACCGGGCTTCAATCGCCGTGGCCCATTTCCAATTCGACGGCCGCAGGCGCCGGGACTCGACGGCGACCGGATCCGACAACTTCCACGGACGCGGCAGCGCGTATTTACGGGCAATTCTTACAAACGCCTGCGCGCTTGCATCCTGCGCGGCGAGCTTCTCGTCCGAGGCGGTCCAGCAATGGACCAGAGCGGCCTGTTGCCCCAACTGTTGGCGCAGCTGCGTCAAATAGGAGGTGGCGCCGGCCGACACGGCCACAGCCTGCCACGCGGCGCGGTCGGCATCGCGTACCAGCTCTTCGAGACAGCCATCCGATAGAGGGATTTTGACGTTCAGCGAGCTGAGATCCTCCTTCAACCAACGAACACCCGTGCCTTGCGCGAGGGTGAAGACTCGAATCCCGGAATCCAGTAATTTCATGGCCCTTTCCCCTGTCCCAACAACTGACTTAATTGTCACCGCCGCAACAGTTTTCAAGAGGCTACTTGTGCCGTAGCTCGCTGCCCGTCAGCGGTTTCCCGCGAGATATGCACGCCCTGTGCCAACTTCACGACGCGGTCATATCCCTGGAGACATATTGTAAAATCGCCGGAACACGCTTCCCCTCCCCCGTCAGCTTGCGGCGCATCATTCACGGTCGCCCGATCCAACGCTGGATTCCATTGGATCGGCATCTGCGCCGGCGCGAACGGCGGCACGGATAACAACATCGCATAGCCCGTGGGCCATAACAGAACGCGCGCGATCGAGCACGTGGGATAGGAGTGATCGGCTGCAGCAACGCGACGGTTGTTGGGGACGAAGAGGCGCTCGCCACCGAAAGCTAACGGCGCGCCGCTCGCGACGCGCCCACTCTTCAGATCCGAGACAGGAAAATGGTGGGTCGGCTGGGGCTCGAACCCAGGACCAATACCTTAAAAGGGTACTGCTCTACCAACTGAGCTACCGACCCGTGTGACCTGTCTACGGCAGAGGCGCCCGAGCGCCCGCCGCTTCGCGGGGGGCGGCATGATACTACAGCCCGCCACATTGCCCCAGAGATACTTCTCCCGAGCGCTCAACTCAGGGGCAGGCGTTGCAGGCGCTCGTTGGCGAGCTTCGCTGCGTCGCTGTTCGGGTATTTCTGCGTGACCTGGGTCAACGTAGCCCGCGCCTCGGGAAGCTTCTTCAGCTCGTATTGCGTGTAGCCCAGCTTCAGGAGCGCATCGGGTGCTTTGCGCGAATCGGGCCACTTCTGCAGGACGTTGCGGAATGCGCCCGACGCGGCGTCGAAGTCGCGATTCACGTAGTACGCCTCGCCGAGCCAGTACTGCGCGTTCTCGGCGAGCGGGCTCGCGGGGTAACTGGCGAGAAAGTCCTTGAACCCCGTAATGGCCACGGAGTAGCTCCCGGCTTTCAGCGAATCAAACGCCTGCGCGTACACCGTCTGCTCGACGGAGGAAGCGGGAGGCGCGGGAGGCGGCGCCGCCGAAGCACCGCTCGTCGCACCAACACCGCCAGTAGCGCCTCCCGACGCTCCCCCCAAAGCCGCGATGCGCTTGTCGAGGTCGCTGTAAAGATCCCTCTGCTGTTTGCGCATGGTCTCGGCGCTGTTCTCGAGCACCTCAATGCGTCCGCGCAGCTGGCGTACGTCAGCCTGCACCGAGTCAAGATGCTGCGCCAACTCCACCAGGCTCTGATTCGAAATGACGTGCTCGATCCGCGCCACCCGGGCATCCAGATCATTGAGCTTCATCTGCATCGGGTCATCTTCCGCAGGCGTGGTGGCACACCCGGCAGCAAGGACCGTCACGAGAGCGACGGCGGTGAGCCGTCCGATCGACCAGGAATATGGCTGGCGCATGTTGCTCCCCGCCTCCGGCTACTTCGCCGGCTGATTGGATGGCGTCAGATACACGATCTCGACGCGGCGGTTCTTCGCCCAGGCCGTCTCGTCGTGCCCGGCGACTGCCGGACGCTCATTCCCGTAGCTCACCGTCGACAGCTGCGCTTCCGAAGCACCCTGTAGCAGCAGGGCGCGACGTACGGACTGCGCACGGCGTTCGCCGAGCCCGATGTTGTATTCGCGAGAGCCACGATCGTCCGTGTGACCCTCGAGTCGCACACGGGCAGTAGCATTGCCGGCGAGATACTTGGCGTGGGCACCCACTATGTCCGTGCCCTCCCCTTTGATCTCGCTGCTGTCGTAGTCAAAGTAGATGACGCGTTTGGCAAGCACTCCGGCCTGCGGCCCAGCAGTTTCATCGTCGCTGGCATTGGCGCCGCCCGCGGCATTTGCGCCACCCGCGCCCGACGCGTCCGCACCGGCGGTCGACTCAGACGCCGGCGGCGGTGGTGTCGGCTTGGGATGCTTGCTTGCACAGGCAACACCGAGGGACGCCATCAACAGGACAATAAGAATTCTACGCATACACCCTTTCTCCAACTTTCCCGCCGCGCGCGCGGCAGCGTTTTTGTTCACTCGCGGACCGATTGCCCGCGCCCGACCCCGCAGCTATCGAGTGGGTCATTGAACGAATGGACCCCACGCCGGCTCACGGACTTCGCCCTGGTCTGCCCTGAGACGTAATCCGGTGAGGCCATCGACCGAAACCGTATCCAGCGAGCCACGACTGCCCTCGCGCTCGGCATACATGAGCGTCACGCCGTTGGGTGCGAAACTCGGGGATTCATCCAGCCGGCCATGAGAGAGCACCCGCACGCTGCCATTCGCAAGATCCTGGACCGCTATCCGGTAGCTGCCGTTGTCGAGCGTCACCATCGCAAGCAGGCTCCCATCCGCAGACACGCGCGGGCGGGCGTTGTAGTTGCCCCCGAAAGTGATTCGCTTCGGGCGCTCCCCCGGCTGCACGCCGATACGATAGATCTGGGGTCCGCCAGCGCGATCCGAGGTGAAGTAAAGCGAGTGCCCATCCGGTGCCCACGTCGGCTCGGTATCGATCGCGGGATCGTCGGTGATGCGGGCCAGATTCTGAGTGGCGAGGTCGAGGACGTAGATGTCCGGATTCCCATTGCTGCCACCCAGAGTGAGCGCAAGTTTGCGGCCATCGGGCGACCAGGCCGGCGCGCCATTGATGCCCGCGCGGGCCGAGACCTGCCGACGCTCTCCGCTACGGACGAGCTGGACATAGACCGCCGATCTCTTGGTCTCGAACGACACGTAGGCCAGCCACTGGCCATCCGGCGCCCAGGCGGGCGACATGAGCGGGAAGCGGGATTGCAGGATCAGGCGCTGATTCTCGCCGTCCGCGTCGGCTACGATCAGTTGGTAGGTCTGCGCCGGCGGCTGGCCGTCCACGGCGACATAGGCGATGCGAGTAGCGAATGCGCCACGGATGCCCAGAATCTTCTCGTACACGACGTCACTCACCCGATGCGCGGCGTTACGCAATGCGCTCGGCACGCCTACAAAGCGTTGACTCACAATCTTCTGATTCGTCAGCGAGTTGAGGAGATCGAAATCCACGGCGATCTGACCGCCCTCGATCGACGTGACGCGACCGACCACGACGTAATCCGCACCAGCACTCTTCCAATCCGCGGGCACCACTTGGTCGAATCGCGTGGGGGTTGCCGGCATGCGCTGACGGGTCAAGGCGCGAAAGCGCCCGCTGCCCTCGAGATCGTGTTGAACGACCTGCGCCACATCCAGACCGCCATCGGCCGGGACCGCGCGCCCGAACGGAACCACGGCGATCGGCACCGGATCGGTGACACCCGATGTAATCTCGATCTTCAGTTGCGCCCGCGCGGGCATCACGGTGGCCGTCATGACGGCAGCCGTCGCAATCACCGTGGCGGTGAGGAATCGCAAGGCGCGCAACAATGTCGATGTCACTTTCATAGCATGCAGCTCAACAGCTCTCCCTCAATCGGGCCTGAATGTGATGACCAGGCTTCTCTCGAACAGCGTCGGATCGGAGGGCGGCGGCAGCGGCGAGGCCCGGTACACCGCCGCTTCGATCGATTCGCGGACGGCCTGATCGCCGTTGCAGGCACCGATCCGCACGTTCGTCACCTCGCCTCCAGGCACCTGCGTTACATACAACACACATTCGATCCCCGTCCTGGCCGATGGCGGCTTCAACCACGCCCGCTGAATTCGCGCGGTGATCTGCGACACCCAGCTGGCCAGCGCACCGCTCGAACGGGCCGCGTCCGCGCGCATCTCCTGATCGAGGCTGCGCCGCAGCTCTGCTTCGCGATCGGCCTTGGCCTGCTCCTCCGCCTGCCGCTTCTGCTCCTCGAGGCGCTTCTCCTCGGCATGCTGTTTCGCGTCCGCAACCTCGCGTGCCTTGCGTTCCGCTGCGGCCTTCTCCTGCGCCTGCTTCTCCTGCGCCTGCTTCTCCTGGGCCAGCTTCTCCTGAGCTCGCTTCTCCTGCGCCTGACGCTGCTCGTCCGCGAGCCGTTGCTGCTCTGCCCGCTTGTCTTCGGCCCGCTTGTCTTCGGCCAGGGCGGCTTCCTGTTGCTGCTCCTGCTCCTGGCGCCTGTGATCCGCCGCCTGGCGTTTCTCCTGCTCCTGCCGCTCAGCTTGTGCTTTCTGCTCCTGCTCGCGCTTTGCCAGTTCTTCGGGCGTCGGTGGCGGCGGGCCATCCGGCTCTACCTGCGGCTGCGCCTCCGGCTGCGGAGCTGGGGCCGGCGGCGGTGGCTGCGCCTGCGGCGGCTGCTTACCCGCTCCGGGTAGCGAACGCGCGTCCACGACCGTAGCCTCGATTGCGAGCGTGGGCTGGGGCCGCTCCTTCTTGTACGACCACCACCCGTACCCCACTGCCGCGAGCAAGGCTCCGTGCAGCAGGACGGATAATACAATCGATATCCAGCGATCGCTCGCCCGCTCAGCCATTGGGCTCGGGGTGTCCCATCGGCTACCGCGGCCGACCCGGCTGTGGCAGCGGATCGGTGATGAGGCCGACCTTCTTCGCGCCAGCCGTCTGCAGGATCACCATCGCCTGAACCACGTGGCCGTAGGCAACCCCGTTATCGGCCCGCACGAGCACGGGCGACTCCGGATTCCTGCGCAGGGCGGCCGTGGTGCGGGCGCCAACGACTTCCGCGTCGAGCGCCGACTGCGGATTGCCGCCAATGCTCAGAAACAACCGGCCCTCCCTGTCGACCGTCAGCACGATCGGAATGGCATTTTTGAGCATCTGCGGGTCGAGAGGTTCCGCGCCCGCCTTTGGCAGGTCGACCTTGACCCCCTGCGTCAGCAATGGCGCGGTAATCATGAAGATGATCAACAGCACGAGCATCACGTCGATGTACGGTACGACGTTGATCTCGCCCATGAGCCGTCGGCCTTTGGTGACACTTGCCATGCTCGGGTGCTCCTAACTCGGGGTGGCGCCGGCCGAGGCGACTGCGGGGGTGCTGGCGCCGCGCGCGGCATGCCGCTGGAGGATGGTGGAAAATTCCTCCGTGAAGGCATCGAACCGCATCTCGAGACGGGTGACCTGGTCGGCGAAGCGGTTATAGGCGACGACCGCGGGGATAGCCGCAAACAGTCCGAATGCCGTGGCCACGAGGGCTTCGGAGATCCCGGGCGCCACCATGGCCAGAGTCGCCTGCTGGACATTTCCCAGCGACGAGAACGCGCTCATGATCCCCCAGACGGTGCCGAAAAGGCCCACGTAGGGGCTCGTGGAGCCCACGGTCGCCAGCGTCGCCAGGCTCTGCTCAAGGCGGTCGATCTCCTTCAACTGCGCCACGCGCATGGCCCTGCGGGAGCCTTCCAACAGCTGGTCCGCGGAAGTCGAGCCTTGTTGGCGCAGTCGTGCGAACTCACGGAAACCGAACTCGAAAATACTCGCCATGCCGGTCGCCCCGCCGCGCGCCTCGATGGTGCGATACAGCTGCGCGAGATCCCCGCCGGACCAGAAATGATTCTCGAACTGGTCGGCTTCACGCCGCGAGCGGCCGATCATGAGCCGCTTGCGGAAGATGATTGCCCATGAGTACAGGGAGGCGAGCAGCAGTATCGCAATGACGATCTGCACCGGAACGCTCGCCTGTGCAACGAGGCGGATGATCGAAAGCTGTTCACCCATTCAGGCTGGCTCCGGTGACAAGGCACCCATGAGAAAATCCGGCAGCCTCTTCGGCCGCAGCGTGCGCGCATCCACGCATACAACTCGCACGTTCGCCTCCACAAGCAGTGTCGCGTGGGTCGAAGCATTACCCGCGCGACGCGAGATGCGCTGTGCAAAACGAATCGCCGTCGCGCGCTCGGCTTGCGGCTCGCACGTGATGATCAACTCGTCATCCAAGCGCGCCGGACTGCGGTATTCGATTGTCAGGTTCGCCACCGCAAACACGATGCCGGGCGCCCTGGCGAGCTCGTGCTGCGAGAAACCCAGGGACCGCAGCCACTCGGTCCGCGCCCGTTCCAGGAACCGCAGATAGTTCGCATAGTAAACGATGCCGCCGCCGTCCGTGTCCTCCCA
>JAQGOC010000241.1 GCA_028293805.1 Gammaproteobacteria bacterium | reverse complement strand
GCGCCGAACTGCTGGCAGCCGCGATGGAACAGATTGTACGGGGCTGGACCGGTACCCCACAAAGCGGCGCGGGCAGTTATCAGTCCTGGCCGACGCGTCAAGAAGTGCGCGTTCTGCACGCCAGGGGCGGGGCCCTGCTGCGCTTTGCCGACCTGATGCGCCTGGTGCGCGGGAAGCTGCCGTGAGGCGCGGCAGGTCAGCTGCTCGCAAGCGACCGTGGTGTCCGACAACGCGGGGGCCGAAAAGCTTAGGTCAACGCCCCAGGATGGTATCGCCATCCCGCAACCTGAGAGCACTGGCCGGATCATGATTTTCTACCGCTTCGATGGCATGCAGGAATACATGCCGGCGGACACTGGAGGTGTGTAGCGCCAGCGTGGCGAGCAACCAGACTTCTTCAACTTGCTCAGTTGTTCGCCACGCCATTCAGTTGCCGGTGAGCGCGTAGCGGCTGGGTGTGATGCCCGCTACACGCCTGAAGTGCCTTGTCAAATGACTCTGATCCGCAAAACCCACCGCCGTTGCAGCAACGGACGGCGGCACACCACCCCGGAGCAGCAGGCTAGCGCGCTCGATGCGAACGCGAATCTGGTAAGCGTGAGGCGGTAGTCCGATCTGGTGCACGAACGTCCGCAGGAGGTGGAAGCGGCTGAGTCCGGCCACGGAAGCGAGATCATCGAGACTCACCGGTTCGTTGAACCGTTCCAACAGATGCTGCTTCGCTCGCTCGATCGGCGCGCGCGCCGCGTACGGATCGCGTTTGACGGGCACCGCCCGCTCGACGCAGTTCGCCAGCAACAGGCGCAGGCAGAACGCGAAGCGCGATTGCTGCTCCAATGCGGCCTCGTTCGCAGCGACTGCGGCCGCGAGCCGCTCAAACGCGCCGATGATAACGGGACTGTCGTCTTGCGTGACGGCGAAGTGCGGAGCACGTGACATTCCGAGCTCCCCCGCCGCCTGCTCGAGAACCGCAGAGGGAATCTGCAGCACCTTGTAGTCTTGCGGCTGCGGCACGACCGTGTTGACGTGCGTCTCGCCCGGCTCCATCAGCGTGTAACAGCCGTCGCTCAAGAGACGCGTGCGGCCGCGATAGTGCCAATCGGCAGAAGCCCTCGTGCAGACGCAGACGACATACCGTTCGTGAAATACGCGCCACTTGCGTGTGGAACTCTTCGCGACCATCAGTTCCGTGCCGGGAAGCGCAGCTGGGCGCGCATAAGACAAGAGCTCTCCTGAGGTTTGCTCGGTCATGCGTTGCTGCCCAGCTGTCGGGCGTAACGGGCCGGCGTCAGGCGCATCACGTGCCGGAGATGCCGCGTGAGATGACTCTGATCGGCGAAGCCGACGGCGCTGGCGACCAGTGACGGCGGCATCCCGCTCCTGAGCAGCCTCAAGGCACGCTCGACGCGTAAGCGGACCTGGTATCCATGCGGCGGCAAACCAAAGCGCCTGGCAAAAGAGCGCAGCAGATGGAATCTACTGAGCCCGCTCACGGCGGCGAGCTCGTTGAGAGTCACTGACTCCTTGAAGTGCTCCTGCAAATAGGCCCTGGCACGCTCCGTCGCGCTGTGCCCACTCCCGACCTCAGGCGTGCGGGGAGCCCGTTCGATGAATCCGAGCAGCCGGCGCAGGCACACTGCGAATCTGGATTGCTGTTCCAGGGCGTCGGCACCGTGCTCGACAGCCGCACAGAAGCCGTACACCGCCGTGAGCAGTTCCGGGTTTTCGCTTTGAGCGAACCTGTAGTGGGGGGTGCCGGACACGTCCAGCTCGTGTGCGGCGCTCGCAAAGATCTCGGGCTCGACGAATAACACTTTGAAGTCCGAGTACTTGTGAATGCGGGTGTTGGCGTGCAGTTCCCCCGGTTCCAATAGCATGCTGCTGCCGTCCGCGAGGAAGTGCTCTTTGCCGCGGTAGCGCCAGCCGGCTGCAGCCGTGTGGCACGCACAGATCGCATACCGCTCGTGGAACACGCGCCAGGGATGGAAGGAGTCGTAAGCCGCGAGAATCTCAGTTCCTGGCGCTGCCGCCGGTCGGAAAAAGGTCAGGCGTTCGCGGCGGCCTTCCGCCACAGGAGATCTCGTTGCGCTTTGTACGTCGTTCGTCATACGCACCGGACGCGGGCGTGCGCGTAACGGCCGGGTGTGATGTCCATGACTTTCCTGAAATGTCGCGTGAAGTGACTCTGGTCAGCGAAGCCCGCTGCCGTCGCGGCATTCGACGGCGCTACGCCCGCTTGCATCAGCAGGCACGCACGCTCGACTCGCAGACGGACCTGATACGTGTGCGGCGGCATCCCGACCTGCTTTGCAAATGACCGCAAGAGGTGGAACCGGCTCAAGCCCGCAGCTTTCGCCAGCTCGTTGAGACTCACCGCTGCGCTGAACCGCTCCCTGAGATACATTTTCGCACGCTCGACCGGCGCGCGTTGCGTGCTCGAGTCACGAATGGTGGATGGCCGCGCCCGCTCGCTGCAATTCTCGAGCACGAGACGCAGGCAGGAGGCGAATCGAGACTGCTGTTCGAGGACGGTAGAGTCGGCCGAGTCGGCCGAGACGGCCGTTGCGAGCTGCTCGAACGCGCGAATGATTGCGGGATTGCCGTCCTGCGTGAGCGCGAAGTGGGGAGTGCGCGGCACTCGCAGCTCGTCCGCGAGCTGCTCGATGACCGCGCCAGAGATGCGCAATACGTTGTAAGTTTGCGGCCGCGGAACGACGGCATTGACATGCGTCTCGCCAGGCTCCATGAGCATGTAGCAGGCATCGCGCAGCTGCTGTGTCCGGCCGCGATAGCGCCAATCCGCCGAAGCCTGCGCGCAGACGCAGACGACGTAGCTTTCGTGGTACACGCGCCATTTACGAAGGCAATTGGCGGCAAAAATGAATTCGGTTTCCGGGAGCGCCACAGGATGGATGTAGGTGAGCGGCTCCCCGACAGGCTCTGTCATACAGCTCTTGCTCCCGCCGTGGCTTTCATCGGTTGTCTGTAACGCTCGCACGCTGCCCGCAACGCGCAGCAACAACGTTCCAACCCAGTATGACCTACGTCGCAGAGTTTTTACATCACCTATGACTCACGTCGCAGAGTTCTTACACAGCGACCGTGGACAGCAATAACGTTCTAGCGCTGCTCAAAGTGAACCGCTAAAAAGCCAGCCGCCTGCTACGTGTCAATCATTCGGGTTGGATCGTCACAGCCGCAGGATGTCGCCACGGTCGCTTATCTCGTCAGGAGGTCTTAAGGTGAACGTCGTAAAGTTTGTCGCGGTACTGATCTGCAGCGCTGCCTCACTGTTAGCTCTTGCCGGTTGCGGCAGCAGCAGCACTGGTGGTGGTGGAAGCAGCACAGTTTCTTCCATCACTGTCTCTCCCGCGACGGGGGGCATCGATACGGGAACCACCCAGCAGTTCACCGCGACCGCCAAGGACGCAAACGGCACGACCATGGCCGGCGTGACGTTTACTTGGTCATCGAGCAGCACGGCTGTCGCAACGATCAGCAGTGCGGGCCTCGCAGGCGCCGTCACCGCGGGCACGACCAACATCACGGCAAGCGCAAGCGGCGTAACGAGCCCAGCGGTGGCGCTGACTGTGAGTCAGGCTACGGCTGCGACGGGCACGGTAGCCCACGGCTCACCGGTCGCAGGTGCGACCGTCACCCTGAAAGACGCTCAGGGAACGACGCGCACGGCAACCAGCGGCACGGATGGTAAATTCTCGGTCCGTACCACCGGACTGACGCCACCCTTCCTGGTTCAGGTGCCGCTGGGTGGAGGAGGGACACTGTACAGCGTCAGCGCCGAAACCGACGCCAACACTACGATCAATGTCACGCCGCTGAGCGATACGATCGTGCGCGCCTGGTATGGCGTACAGAACACGCCAGTGTCGGCTGACAGCGCATTCGCCGATCCCACATCCCACGTGCCACCGTCGCCGGCCGGCGTTCAGTCCCTGGCGGGCGTCGTCCAGAACGTCGTGCAGAGCTACCTGACCAACGCAAGCGTTCCGGCCTCTTTCAACTTCATCTCCTCACCTTTCACGGCCGACAGCACCGGCTTCGACAAGGCCCTCGATCAGGTGGGCCTGACGACCATCGGCGCAAACGGCAATACGATCGCGATCAAAGCGGCAGCGGGCACGGTGACCCAGAACAGCACGCTGACGCTCACTCCCGGCACTGTCACCGTCGCCACGACCACGACTGGCGGCTCGGGCGGAGCGAGCAGCTCGAGCGTGACAAGCACGGCCGTGCCGGTGACTTCCGCTCAGCAATCGGCCCAGACAGCCATTGCCACCTTGCTCGCGAATTTTGCCGGCACCATCAACACCAAGGGATCGAGTCTTGCGGCGAGCGATTTGCAGGCGTACACCGACCCCAGCCTGCTCAACGAGGGTTTGAACCAGGGCCAATTTCTGGCCAGTCTCGTCACCCAATTTGGCGGTTCATCCGGACGGACGGTGAGCCTGTCGATCGTGCAGCTCAAGACACTGGACACGACCAACAACGTGGCGGACGAGATCATCCAGGTGGCGGTCACCCAGGCAGGCCAGACTCGCAACGACACCACGGAGTTCTTCTTCAGGAATATCAACGGCAACTGGCTGATGTCCGGCGACCAGCGAATTGGCAGCGTGAATCTCGCAGCCCAGTACTCCACGCAGATCCTGCCGCCTTGCCCCAATACCTGTACGCAGGAGCCGGCCCAGGGACTGGTGCTATCGTCGAACATCGGTGTGCCCAACGCGGCAGCCGGCGGTTTGGGCCTGGCTTCGCCGCCAACCATTTCAGGCGGGACCGGTGGCCTGCTCTCGAACGCGGTCTTTACGGACGCCGGACAGGACACGAACTCCTCTCCCCTGCGAGAGCTGTACTACTTGGCGTACCCGCCGCTCTCGACCAGCACCCCGCTGGATCCCACTAAAGTGCCGGCAGGCACGCCGTTCACCATCACCCTGACACCGGCGACCGGCAGCCCCGTCAGCTACACCCTGGTACTCAATAGCTGGACGACCGACCCGGTAGTCCTGACCGCACCCACCAGCACCGCCCTCGCCAGCGCCAATCTCGGTGGCTCCCTGACCGTGTCGTGGACTTTGCCGACAACCTACGCCATCGCCGAAATCCAGCTGAGTGCGACCGGACAAGAAACGGCCAATGCCAACGGGTCGCAGTGCACCTTCGGTCAGGGAAGGACGCCGAGTTGGCCGGTTGTCGGCAACACTTCGATAACGGCGACGATCAAGCTGCCGACGACGTGCCCGGACGGCAATCCGATCGTCACGGTGGATATCGATGTGACCACGATCGGCGTGAACGGCGAACAGTCGTCTGCACAGATCCTGATGCAGTGAGCGCGGCGACGGGTCGGCAGTGTTGATGTGTAACCGCGTTGGCAGCGTGAAATCATCTCACGCGGACCCGGACCGGAACTGCAGGAAGGAGAGTAGACCCCGGCGTTTCAGCCCGAGTGTGAGTAGCGGCGCGTCGCTCGTTGAGAGTCGAACGCGCCGCCCTCGCAGAACCGGACTTGGACCTTTCGCCCATCCGGCTCCCGGTTGGGTTTTCCGCAACGGTAAGATGCTCATAGGACGCGAACGACCTGCGGGCGTGGGTACCCGCTTTTGAGCCATTGCCACTTTCGTTCACCTTCTCAGCTCATACCTTCCGGCCTCTTCCGACCGATTTTTACAGCAGTCGCTCACTACCATGTCCTTTTGGGCCACAGCAGCACTGCCTGGTTTGAAGCCTGCTTCTGCACGCCGGCTTCGAGGGGCCTACCCTCATCTCCTCTACAGCACCGGGAATCCGATCCGTCGGGTTCCCGTTCACGTCGCACCAGCACATATCCCCTCGTCCCGATCATTCCACTTGGGGCTGTTGAACGCTCTGGAGCGCTGCCTGAACATCCACCGAGCGGCAAGATTCGACCCGAAGCGGATTGGTTTGGTTGACGTTCACGTGGGCCGCCACGACGGCTTAGAACCAATAGTCAGCGACACATCGTCCATCTCGTGGCAGGTCTTCAAAGCCCTCCAATCCGTCAAAATGGTCAATCGGAATCTCCGCCACAGCCTCTGGTTCTGTTAGCCGCAGGTTGACCGCGATGCGACGTCGTCCGTCTTCGCCAGGTTTCAGCGATCGCCAGTATGCCACGCAGCCACATGCGGGGCAGAAATGAAAACTGATCGCTTTGCCCCGT
>JAQGOC010000172.1 GCA_028293805.1 Gammaproteobacteria bacterium | reverse complement strand
GCTCGGCCATCGGCTGGCCCAGCGATGAGCTCAGGAATCCCTTGTGCTCCAGGCGTTCCAGTGCGGCATAGACGCTCGCGAGCGCGATCTCCCGGCCGCTCTTATCCGCGATATCGCGCGCTATGAGCACACCGTACGCGTCGCCACCCGGACGCATGACGGCGAGGAGCACCATCAGTTCCAGTTGGCCTAGATATTCACGCCTTCTCATTAATTCCATAATAACGAAGATATCGGTCTCTTGCAAATGACGCAGCAGGAGAGCCGTGTATCTTCAGCGCGCGCGACACTCAGGCGCTACGCGGCGACGGAAATAGTGGTTGTCTCCTCACCCAGCGTCATTTCCCCCGCACTGTCAGGACTGGTAGCAAATTCGGGCGAATCGTAAGGATTACTTCCCCGGCAGGTGCTCGCGTACCTGAAAGCTTCGCCCACCGTGATCCGTCCGCTCTTCGCGCGGCCGGTGGCTTCAATGGCGGCACCATTGACATCGCGCCCCGCAAGCGCGGCGATCCAATTTCGCTGAAAAGAATCCCAGTTCCCGTCGTCGAATGACATGAAAGACTGCCGTGTCTCGGAAGTTGCAGACGCGATGAAGGTCGCCGCAGCACGGCTCGCATCTACGACTGCACGGTTGAATCCTCCGGAGAAGCACTGCGCCATCAGGACCACCAGCGACCGGTGTGTTGGGAGAGTCGCGAGATCGGCGCAAAATTCGAGCCGCTTGTAACGCTCGCAATAAGGATAGGTGAGCAGATGCGGGCCACGCCCATCCCCGTTGTGTCCTCCGTGGCCCGTCGTATTGATAAAAAGCTGATCGTCAGGAGCCAACTTCTCGCCAATCGCGCGCAGTGCATGTTGAAAGGCCGCGCGGCTGCCCTCCGCGTTTACGACCATGCGGTGAGGCGTGCCGTCACCCGGCCATATTCCACATGGATCGCCTCCCTGATCACCGAAGGCATGCAATGAACCGTCGTAGCTCAGTACGCGAATATTGTCAGTCGCGAAGCCCAGGTGATCTACCAAGGTCCGGTAACAGAACTCCAGGCCATTCACATGTCGCCTGAAGGACATGCCGGAAAACAGGATGGCGTAACGCACGGCGGGTTCCCATGACACGGTTGGCGAGAGTGTGGGACAACAACTGCCGGCACCGTTCGTGCGCCGGCGGCCACGTTCTATTTGGCGATGCCAACGGCTGTGCCGTCGTTGTTCGTCGGGCAAAGAGGTGAAAGAGGTGCCCGGAACAACAGCAAAGGCCCATCCCCATTTACGACATTGCTGAACTGGTAGACATGAATGAGGGTCTTGATCCAGAAGGGCGGGTGATCTGCAATGACATCGTCCGCCGGCACTGCACCGTGTGCATGGCACGGAATCCTGACCACTCCTTCGAGTCGCTGTACCTCGTAATCCTGCTCCATGAACGTGGCGACTTTCGCCGCGATGTCATCATAGGCAGATGCCGAGCTACTGTCATACGCCGGCAGCGTCTGGCGTGCTGCAATCTGTTCGAATGTGGGCTGGCTGGTTCCCGTAGCACGCAGGACCACGCCGGCAAAGACATCCGGCTGAGGTGCCTGGTCCGTATGGACGACCGTGTATCCGTTACCGGTGCTGGCAGGTTCGAATTTAAAGCTGCTCAGCGGCATGAACACGTGCGCGAGACCGAGATCGGACCTGACTATCTGCCAAGGGCGGTCGGTCTGCCAAGAGTCCCGGGTTGAGTCTGTCATGATAGCAATCCTCGTTTTTAGTGTGTTGTTCCGCAATGGTGCGGCTTATATTGAGCTCACGTCTTCGACGTGACTCAGTGTCAGCATGAACGCCCCCCAGGTTCCTGGGTCGGCGTACGGTCCTTCCAACGCCGCGCGACTTGCGGCACTCCAGGCTGAAATCACGGTGGAATGCTGGTGTAGCAGGGCCGAATAGAACTTCACCATCACATCTGCCGTGACTTGATCTATTGCCGGCCACAAGGAGGAAACGACCGAACGCGCGCCGCGCGCGAGCACGACGTACTGCAGGCCGATCAATCCTTCACCAGCAACGCTCTTACCCAGGGCTGTCTCGCACGCGCTCAGAACGACCGTGTCGGCATGGAGGCGGACGCCCATGAAATCTGCAGCCAGCACCCGGCCATCAATTTCCTTGCCGGTTCCATTGACGGTACTCAGGATAAGTGCCGAGGCCTGTGGAATCTCCGGATCCGTCGTCGCATGGGATGCGATGTGAATCAATCGATAGCGATCGAGACCCGACGTCAGGAACCGCTCCCGGCTGGCCGCGAACCCATCCAGGCGGTCGACGCTGTCTGCGGGCATCAATGCTGCGATCGCGGTCGCCTCCCTGGCCGCGCCCGGTAGCCGCGGAAGATACCGGCCACCGCCGGGTCCTCGCACCAGAGCCAATGCGGGGCCATAGGTGTTGAGATCCGTACTTGGAGAGGGTGGCGACGAGTTTGCAACTCGTGGATCGGCCGGGTCGTATACCGGGTCGTCAACCAGCAGCATCTGCCTGGCCGTGGCTGTCGAGCGTGGCGACTCTGGTTGCAGGAACATTTGGATCGAAGGCGTGACGGCAATATCGTGATTCTCGACGAGGAACGCTTTTCGTCCCGCCTCCATGCGCCTGAGCGTGGCAAAAGGCACGTAGTGCAGAGCGCCGTCAGGCGCGAATATCAACGTACGCTTCCCGGAAATCTGCGCTTCGATCGGTTCGAGCACCAGCGCGTAGAGGCGTTCACCTGCATCGAGGCGCTGCGCTTTCGAAACGGATCCGAAACCCCGCAGTGCGCTGCGCAGAGAGGTTGCTTCAGCGTTTATGCGTGAGCTTGCATTCAGGCGGCTCATCGTCACTCGGTCGCGGGTGACTACCCAGGCAAATGCCCCCTCGTCGCCCAACCAATACTCGATCACCGCCAGGCTGGCGGGGATGTTGCCCAGTTGCAGTGATGTTGGTTTTTGGGCCGCAGGATGGCCGGCTATGGCGGTCTGGGATGCAGCGCCTATTTTTGCGTCGATCTGGTCCAGGTCCTGCCGCAAGGTGGCGATTTCCGAGCGGATCGCCTGGCTCTGGGTGTCGCCGGTACCCCTTCGATCCAGGCTTGCCTCGAGCCGGAAACGGCGCGTCGCCAGTTCGCGGTACAGCGCCTGGCGACGTTCGAGCAGTGTTGGATCGAGGCCTGGAGCGGTTACGTCCAGCGTCTGATAGTCGGCCAGTGCCCGGGCACGTGCCTGCTCGGCTGTCTCCAGGGCACGCATGGCAAGGAGTTCCTGCTCCCTGGCGTTACCTTTTGCAGCGGCGTATTGCTCAGACAACATCGAGATCTTCAGGTCGAAGGCGGGCCGCAATGGCTGTAACAATGTCGCGCGCAGCTCAGGATTGGCGCTCTGCAGGCGAACCTCTTCCGCCAGTGCAAGCGCCTGGTCGATGGCAGCGAACGCGTCGGCCGTTGCTCCACGGCGATGCATGAGCTGCGCCAGTGCGAGCCACACTTCGAACTCTTCGGTCGGCAGCTCGTAGGTCTTGAAAGTGCCGAGCGCGACTTTCAAGTCAGTCTCGGCAGCCGCAATATCGCCGGCAGAGGCGCGCAGCCGCGCACGCTGCTGGAGCGCTCTTGCCCGGCCCATCTCGTCGCCCGCGGCGTTCTGATTCAGGACGGTTTCGAGAGTTTCCGCGGCCTCCCTGGACCTGCCGAGCTCAATGAGATCCTTGGCAATCTGGACCGTGATCCGAGGTCTGTCGGCGGATGGCGCGAGCGACAGGGCCTCCCCATCCATCCTCAATGCCTCTTCGGCATGTCCCTGTTGTCGCAGGATGTTTGCCATTGCCCGCAATCCTGCAGTTCGGATGCGGACGTTCTGCGAGATGTTGAGAAGCACGAGAGCCTGTCGGTAGAAATCCAGCGCACGTTCCTGGTCGCCCAGCGTGGCGTATATGGCAGCAATATTGTTGAGGTCGGCGCTTTGTTGCGCGGTATCCTGAATCCTGCGGGCAAGCGCGAGCGATTCGCCCAACTGATGCAGCGCCAGGTCATCGTTGCCGCTAGCCCAGTTCGCCAGGGCGCTGTTGCTGAGGGTTGTCGCAAACAGCTGCGGATATGCTTCGGGCTTGGTCAGGCTCAGCGCCCGGCGGAAGTGTGGCAGGGAGTCGGACATCCGGCCGAGCTCATACTCGACGAGCGCGATGTTCTGGAGAACCTGGGCCTGGCGGGTGCGCTGGTGCAGCCGCTCATAAAGCGGCAGGGACTTCTGATAGGAGTGAATCGCTTCGTCGTAGCGGCCCTGGTAGTAGAAGGCCACGCCGATCATGGTTTGCGCCCAGGCTGCGTCGAAAAACTCCCGCCGCCCGACATGGAAGGGGACGACGGAATCGAACAGGTTGCGCGCATCCGTCAGCATTGCGTCCGCCTGCTTTGCGGCATCAACGGCGCCGGATGTCTTCACAGTCATGGCCATGTCGACCGCGGCCGCGCCCTCGATTGCTCGTGCTCGCGCTTTACCATACTCGTCACCCAACGATGAGTAGATTTGAGCAGCCCGGTCTGCCCACACCTTCGCCTCTGCGAAACTATCGAGATCCATATCGAGGAGGGACGCTTCCGTCAGCCGCGCCTGAGCGAGCAGCGGCGAGGCTCCCGAGACTTCGAGTCTGGCCGCCGCGTCTCGGTAGCCAGCCGAGGCTTCCTGATATGACTTGTCCGAGCTCAGCCCCGCCGTGCCCGCAACCGCACGCGTTACAACCTGTCCGGCGGCGTAAGCGGCATCCGCCTGTGCGAGCAACTTCTGTGCATCGAGGCAGGCCGAGCCGGCCGCCCGCCGCGAGTCAACGACCCGCAACTCGACCACTCCGTTGGAATCCCCGTGATCCTTCCCCAGGAGCACGATGTAGTAACTTTGATCCGCGCGCCCGGACCATTCGACGCGTTGCATCCCTGTGCGGCGGATCGGACTGTCGCCCTGGCCGAGTACGTGCCCTGCCGAATCCAGCACCTCGAGCGTGATATCCACGCCCCGCTCGCGGGCAAACACCATGAACTGCGAAGTTGAGCGCAGCGTGATCGTCCGCTTTACGGGAGACTGGCCGCGGACCTCTACGGTAGCCTGGTAAAGGGCCGCCTCGCCGGCCATGTTGGAATCACAGCCGCTGGCAAAGGAGCCCCCGGGGAGGGCAAGGGCCAGGGTCCAGACAGCCGCGCACAACGCGCGCCGCGCCCGTGGTACACCATGACCAACCTTGTTGAACAAGCGTCTTTCCCGATTTTCCATGCGCGCTGCTTGCGCCGGTTACCCGGTCTGTAGCGCTGCCTACCCCGGAAGTCCGCAGGCCCCAGTCCC
>JAQGOC010000139.1 GCA_028293805.1 Gammaproteobacteria bacterium | reverse complement strand
CCAAATCGGATCCGGTCATCACCGAGAAACAGCTGCGCACAGTGGAGCTCGCGGAGCAAGCGCTAGATCATCACCTGGAATCCGGACGCCTGAACGCGGAACGCGACGAGCCCATCACGAAGGAGTTGCCTTCCGACGAGTCAAGAACTGCTCTTCAAATCGCGCAAGCAGAAGTCACGCGCAATGACGCCGCCCTCAACCGGTTGGCAGCGTTGCCCGCCGCGATCAAGGCGGCGCGCCGTGAGACGGCTCGGGCATTACAGGACGTCGGTCTGGCCGGCGAAGAAGCGGTAAGGCAAGTTCGGCCGCTGCTGGACGCGCAGATAGATGCGGCCCTGAAAGAGGAAAACGAAAACGCGACACGTCGCGACGGCTTTGTCACCCGAATCGATGAGATTACCCGAGCGCTTTCGGACGCCATATCGCAACGCGAACGCTTGCTGGCGCAGGGTATCGTGGCGACCCGTGACGACGTCGAGGCTGCCAGGTCGCATCGGAATTCGGGTTGGGTGCTGGTGCGCGGAACCTACATCGACGGGGCGCATCCGCCTGTCCAAGGCTATGCCGATGGAATATCGCTTCCGGAAGCGTATGAACAGGCTGTGATCCGCGCCGATACCTTGGTCGACGAGCTTTCCGGGGACACGGAGCGCGCCGCACAGCTGCAGGCCAGCAACGATTTCATCCGGACATTGGAGAGCGATCGCGAGACCCTTCGACGCCAGCTCGCCGAGGTCGATCGCGACGAATCCATTCGGCGAGCGGTCTGGGACAAGACTTTGAGCGTTGCGGTCCTCCCCTCGTTGGCGCCCGCCGCATTACGTGACTGGCAGGCACTTTTATCGACCGCTCGCGGCTCACTTGAGAACCAGCAGGCGAAGCTCGATGAGCTCGAGGAGCTCCAAGCCGTTGAGCGGGCATTGGCCACGCAGTTACGTGCCGCCATTGTCGCAACAGGTCTGCTGGCGCCGGCGCAGGAGGTACCATTGGGCACTTTGTCTGTGATGGCCTCCGAGATTGCAGAAGGGATCCGGCAGCGGGAGGCCGCGATGCAAAAGGCCGTCGGGAAAGAGACGGAACGCGAACGGCAGCGACAGCAACGAGTCGCCCGAGAAGCGCAGTCCCGAGAGGGTTTAGAGACCGCGAAGGAAGCCGCCAAGGCAACCTTGAGCGAACTGCTGCTGCCGGAGAATGCGGATGTCGCGGTCGCACGCGCGAGACTGACTGAATTCCAAGAACTCACTGACGTAGCGGCTCGACTGACGGCCGCGCAGTTCCGCCAACGCCGCACAGAGCAAGTCCTGGCCGTCTTGCTGACATCCGCCCAGGCAATTTGGGAGGCGCTTGGGGACGCCGCGCCGCCCGACCTGCGCATGTACAGTGAACACCTGTCTGCGCGCCTGGACACAGCCGAGGCCGTCCAAAGCGAACGGGCCTTGGCTCAGCAGGCAGCGGATACCGCACGTGCCAGTTGCCGTACTCACGAGAGCACGGCGGCGCGGCATCGGCAAACATTAGCGGATTTGTGTCGGGCTGCAGCAGTGGAATCAGCTACTTCACTGCTGGAAGCCGAGGACCGTTCTCGCCGTAAGCGGGAAGCTCAGCAAGTCGTCGATAACGCACGCGCCCAGCTTGCCTCGGCTTCCACGCGGTCCATACCGGAGGTTCGCGCTTTGCTGGCCCAGCAGGACACCGCCCGCATGGACGCCGACGAAGCTTCTCATTCGCGGGAACAGGCGCAGGTCGATGAGGAAATTCCCCAAGCGCGTGAACGAAAGGAACAGGCTCGCCGTGAACTGGATGCGATTGATGCGTCTGACGCCGCCGCGGCCGCACGAGACGCCATGGAGCGCGCAGCATCGGGGATCCGAGCGAACATGTCACCGTGGATCCGATCGAAGATCGCGCACGCGGTGCTTGCCGAGGCTCTCAAGCGTTTCAGGGACCGCGCGCAAGGTCCCATGCTGACGGCGGCATCCGGGTATTTCGAACGAATGACTCGCGGAGAATTCGTGCGACTGATGAGTGACGATTCCGGAAAGGAGCCCATTCTGATCGCTCAACGTCGAGCCGGTTCGAGGATTCGTGTAGACGAGATGAGCGAAGGCACCCGGGATCAGCTTTACCTCGCACTGCGGCTGGCCGCGCTCGACGTTCGCCGTGGCGCCGGAGTTAACCTGCCGGTCGTTCTGGACGATGTACTCATGACTTCAGATGAAGAGCGCTCCGGCGCAATGCTCCAAGCGCTCGCTGACTTCGCGTCCAGTAATCAGGTGATTGTCTTCACTCACCACCGGCACATCGCGGAGGTGGCCGCTCGGTGCGTTTCGCCACACAGGCTGGTGTTGGTACCGCTTTAACTCGAGACGAACTCACAGTGAGACGTCGGGCATTCTTTAATGCCATACGCGGTGGCGAGCTCGCGCGGGAAGGCGGTGCTGAGCCCGTGTTCTGGTTCGGCGTAAACTCTGTAATAGCCATGGTCATCCTCTTCCTCAGGGTGGCGGCGGTGAGGCGCCTGGCGGTGCTCTAACCCCGTCGGGCGCCGCGTGGATTCAGCCGGTGCCCTGTGAGTTCTGCTGCATTCCAGGGTGGATCGGTCCAGGGCCCAGTCAATATCCGCACTGTTGGCCAGTTGTGATGGGAGTACGATCTCTTTGTGAACGACGTCCTCGCGGCCGGAGAAGCTGTAGACCTCGCTCGTTCGCTCGTCACGAATGCGCTCTCCGGCACGATAGGCGGCAGCTGGTCCCTCCACTTCCAGACACCGGCTGGGGAATCCCGACGAGCCAACCGCCGTCGCAAGGGGCTCGACCGTGTCACTTATTGCGCCGCAACTGAAAATATTGGCGCCCGCTTGATTGGTGGAGCGCACTAAGCCCGATCAGGAAAACTGATAGATGATCCGGTATTGAATGATTCGACACGTGGGCGATCCGCTCCCACCATCGTCGACAGGCGCAGCCATTTCCGCGCACGCAACATCGGACGTTGGAATACGCGATGAATCAAGCTCGCTAAATACCGTGGACTACCGTGGGGGGTCGATCGCCGCGGACGATGGATTCTACATTGTTCGGGGCGGTGCCATTCGAGCAGTCGAGAAAAGTGCGCGCTTGATACAATTGCTTCTGTTCGAGTCATGGAGACGTGGGCACCAAGTTGCTGTTGAAGTTCAGAGCACGAAGATGGATTCGACCGAAGAGTGCCTACGCGCTGTTGGCTGAGGCGCTCAAGTGATTTCGGGTATCGCGCGCGGGGCGATGCTGAAGTCCGCCTCGGGTTAAATCGCCATCAGTATGGCGTCCATTGCCCAACGGCGCAGTCACCTGCGAACTCATCGACCAGCGTCGGGCGGTATTAAAAGGTATTATCGAATATAATACTTCCGGAAAAGACCATACTTTAGGATACCCATGGCCCGATCTAAGCCTCCCGCGGATCCCTGGCACTACCCGAGGCCTACTCTCGCCAGGAAGTACCTCCAGTTTTTCGACGTCGGGCTCACGTCGGCCCGTGCCCTGTTCGCCAAGCGGCGAATGGGCAAATCCGAGTTTCTCGAGCAGGACCTGATGCCGGCCGCTCGTGAGATGGGATACCTCACGGTGTATCTGAATCTCTGGGATGCCAGAAGTCAGCCCGCACCCGCGCTCCTGTCCGCGTTCACTCGAGCACTCGAGCCTACCGGGTTCGGCAAGCTGGCGAGGACGCTCAAACGACCGCTCAAGAGCATCAAGGCGTCGGCGAAAGTTGCGGGCATGGCAGAGGGCAGTCTCGAGGCGGAGCTCGGCGGTACCGATGTCAAGGTGACCCCACGCCTCACCGAGCTGATCCGCAACTTCGACAAGCCGAGCCGCCGCATGCTGCTTGTTTTAGACGAGGCACAGGTTCTCGCAGAGCCCGCGCACGCGGATCTCGCGCACTCTTTGCGCGCGAGTCTTGACGGGCGCAAGCAGAACATCAAGGTTGTCTTCGCGGGCAGCTCGGAAGCCACGCTTCGCCGCATGTTCGGGCGCTCCACGGAGCCGTTCTAAAACGGGCACCGCTCGAGCCGTTCGATCTGCTGGGAGTGGATTTCGTAAGGTCGATGGTGACGAAGGTGAACCGGTTATCAAAATACCCGCTCGCGCAGAAAGATGCGTTGGCGGCGTTCGAAGCGTTGAAGCGCACTCCCGAGTTTTTTCGACGCTACCTCAATCGTTATCTCGCCTACGCTAACCTCGGCGCGAAAGCGGCGCTCGTCGACACGGAATCGCACGTCTTTAACGATGCAAATTTCATCAACGTTTGGCATCGGCTGTTGCCGGCTGATCGGGTGTTGCTGTGGCTGATCGTCTCCGGCGTTACTGACCTCTTCTCGGAGCCGTCGCGTCGACGGCTTGGAGCGGCGCTCGGGCTCGATCAGGCCGTGACGAAGAACGTGCCTCAGCAGTCGCTACGCAGGCTGCAGGAGATCGACCTAGTGCTCCGGATGGACTACGGAAACTACCAAGTGCAGGACGATGCCTTCGCCGAGTGGCTACGTAACCGCGAACTCGAAGGCTGACGCTCTTCGCGCATCCAGATTTAGGGGAAAGCGCTGGTCGGAGGGAATTCGACTTGAGCCCGCTGGAGACGGCCGACTCGTTACCCGTACTGGCCTGCTAGAGAATTGTCGCAACGTCCCTGCCGCAGATCATCAACACGAGATGTGGGTCGCATTTCCCGGGCTCGTAGCGTCGCGGGCGGTGCACGTGCAGCGGAAGTCTCCTCCGATTTAAGGTAAACGCGTAGACTTACCTGGATGGCCGATCCCAAGCGAGGTCTCTACGAAGTCCTTATAACGGAGGCGCTCGATGAGCAATTGAGCCGTCTCGGCGGTAGCCTGCGGGCGCTTGAGGCCGCAGATCGAATTGCGCTCCACTTGGCCCGTGTCGTCGAGCGCGCGATCAAGGCGATCGACGAACGTGAGCGGGCGGCGATCGGAATTGATCTCGCACGTCGCCTTGTCGACATGATTCGAACTTTGCCCCTGGCTAACGAACTGGCCACCGAGCGTCCCGTGGGATTGGGTGAAGTGCTCCACGGCATTGTTGGTCGCCTTCCAGACGGACGGCCGGACGCAATTGTAGAGCCGCTGATCCCACTATTGGATACCACACTGCTTACCAACGCTGCGCGGCGGGTCGCACACTCAGAGTACTGAGGACGACCTATACCAGGTCGACGGAGGCACGGGCACTCGATGAGTTGCGCGAAGGTGGCGCAGACATCCGAGTGTCCTACGACACGACCGGCACGCGGCTCGACGCGAAGGCTTGGCTCCTACACCGGCTATCGGGGTTCTCCACTGCCTACATCGGTTCGTCGAACCTCACACACTCGGCTCAGATCAGTGGACTCGAATGGAACGTTCGAGTTTCCGGTGCGCGTAATCCGGACGTTATTGACAAAGTTGCGGCGGTCTTTGAGAGTTATTGGCACCACCCGGACTTCAGGCCCTACGATTACGACGAGTTCCGCGCCCGTACGGAAAACTGGACCGACGGATCGGGCCACCATACTCCTCAGCCCCACCGACTTTCGTCCCGAGCCGTTCCAAGAGCGGCTGCTTGAACAAATCGCGCTCTCCCGACAACAGGGGCATCATCGCAATCTTCTCGTCGCGGCGACCGGCACCGGGAAGACCGTGATGGCCGCGCTCGAGTATCAGGGACTGCGCGAATCTCTTTCCCGTGCACGACTTCTATTCGTGGCGCATCGCGAAGAGATCCTCACGCAGAGCCGTGCAACACTCCAACAGGCGCTTCGTGACCCATTATTCGGTGAATTTTGGGTGGGCGGCCACCGGCCGCAGCAGTTCGAATACGTCTTCGCCTCTATCCAGAGCCTCAATGCCGCTGGGCTCGCACACCTCGATCCGACGCATTTCGATATCCTGATCGTCGACGAGGTTCATCATGCGGCTGCACAGTCTTCTCGAGCGACACGGGGATTCAGCCGGCGGCCTGTGTGTTCTGCTGCATTCCACAGGGTGAACCGGTCCAGCGCCCAGTCAACATCCGCACTGCTGGCCAGTTGTGATGGAAGCACGAATTCTTTGTGAACGACGTCCTCGCGGCTGGAGAAGTTGTAGACCTCGTTCGTTCGCTCGTCACGAATGCGCTCTCCGGCACGATAGGCGGCAGCTCTAGTAGCATGGGCGCCTCGTCCTTTTGAGAACGTCTTGATGTTTAGAAAGTGGATCGCCATCGCGCTTCGGGCCTCCTTCCTCCAGCGGAGCCAGTCTCGTACGGAATTCCTTCGTTGCCTACCGCATCGCAACAAGAGCACGGCAGCGCGTATGGAAAGAACCGCTTCAATTCCACACAACGGTTGGGGAATCCAGACGAACAAACGCGACGAGCCGAAGCCCTTATCCCGTCTCACACCGACCCAGCCTGATGGAGAC
>JAQGOC010000102.1 GCA_028293805.1 Gammaproteobacteria bacterium | reverse complement strand
GGAACGCCGCCCCGTCGCGCTTCACGTGCCCAGCCGTCGGCGCGGCATAGTGGGTGCCGATAACCAGAATCGGCTGGTCGGCCCATTCCGCGAACAGCTTTGT
Source organism: Gammaproteobacteria bacterium (assembly GCA_028293805.1). Lineage (GTDB taxonomy): Bacteria > Pseudomonadota > Gammaproteobacteria > Steroidobacterales > Steroidobacteraceae > 13-2-20CM-66-19. The sequence continues at coordinate 2,583 of JAQGOC010000102.1, read as the reverse complement.
GCGGGTGGCCGTCGCGGCTTGGACGTCGCAGTCAAAGCTCGTCGTCCACTCGGGGTACGCCATTTGGCAAGGATGGTGGGCAATGTCGCCGGTGATCACCGCGCTCTGCCCTTCCGATTCAATCATCACGCTGACGTGGCCCGGCGTGTGGCCGGGGGTTGGCCTCAGGCGCACCTCAGGCGAGATGCGGTGATCCATCTCCACCAGTTCGGCCAGGCCGGCGTCGAAGATCGGCCGTACGCTGTCTCCCATGATCGCCTGCTGTTCCTCGTCGCTCTCACCGCCCCAATGCTCGAATTCGCGCTTGCCGATCAGGTAGCGGGCCTTGGGGAATGTCGGGACCCACTTGCCGTCCATCAGCATGGTGTTCCAGCCCACATGGTCCACGTGAAGATGGGTGCAGACCACGACGTCGATACTGTCTCGGCTCCAGCCCGCATCCTTCAGGTGTTGCAGGAACGGCGTCGCCAGCGGATTTCCGCCCACGAAGTTGCGCGGCTTGTCGTTGCCGATGCAGGTGTCGACCATCAGCCTTAGCCCCGGCGCCTCCACGAGCAGGGCTTGGACGGATGCGATGAGCGTACCATCCTCCTTGGCGAAGTGCGGAAAGAGCCAAGGGCTGGTCTTCAGCGCCTCCGGCGTCGCCTCCCGCAGAAAGCTGCCCTGGGGGAAGGGGATCTCCACCTCGACCACGCAGGTGATCTTCACCGCGCCTACCTGCCAATTCAACATAGCGTCCACCTCTTGTTTGCAACGCGTCGAGGAAATCTCGTCTGATCGGCTTTGCGGAAGCCACGGGGATCATCCCAGCGGATAAGGCGCGCGTGGAATTTGTAGATATCCGGTTGTCTTGTCGGTCACCCCTCCAAGACGACTTTGCCAAACGGCCGATCCGTTACTCCCGCTGAATATCCTTCCGGCGCAGCACGACCAGGTTCGCGACATGTACCAGCACAGCCTCGTCGTCCTGGTTCAGGGTGGTCGTTCGGAGCTTGATCAGGCCCTGCTCCGGACGCGACTTTGACGGTCGCACCTCGATCACCTCGCACTCGACGCGCAACTCGTCACCGGGGCGCACTGGCCGGGGCCAGCGGCACTCGTCAAGACCAGCGCCGACGATGCCGCCAACCGGCTTGAGTTCGGTCTCAACCAGCAGCCGCATCGTCACGGCAGCGGTGTGCCAGCCGCTGGCGGTCAGTCCACCGAAAATCGAGCGGCGCGCCGCCGCCTCATCGAGGTGGAGGGGCTGCGGATCGAACTCGGCAGCGAACGCGAGGGCCCGTTCCCCGTCAATGCGCAGCCGCCCTGAACCGAACATCTGCCCCACTGCAAAATCTTCTAGGTAGCGCTCGCTCAACTGATTCATGATTCAACTCCAGCTTTAGGTGATGGTTTCGGGCGGGAGCGATGAATCCGCTACTTGCTCTCGATCAGCTTGACGAGCGCATGCAGCAGCCGGTTGGCGGGCGTCGCGATACCCAGCGCTTCGCCACGCCGCACGACCAAGCCGTTTAGATGATCGATCTCGCTGCGCTTGCCGCGCGCCAGATCCTGCGCGGTCGATGAGTACTGGCCCGCTGTCGTCTCGGCAATTTCGCGGACGGCCGCATCGACATCGCCCGGAATCGTCACGCCATCCGCTTTAGCAACGGCCACGCATTCATCGACGAGGTCGCGCATGACAACGGTCACGCCCTCACCTTTCACGAGCCGGCCGTACGGCAATTGTGTAATCGCCGATAGCGCGTTGTACGCGCAATTCAGGATCAGCTTCGCCCACAACGCGCCGCGCACGTTGTCGGAAATGTCGGTCGGCACGCCGGCTGCGATCAGCGCACGCGCGAGTTCACCGCTGGCCTTCGACTGCTCGATGACCAGTTCGCCGCGACCATGATGCCTGACATGCCCCGGCCCGGCCATTTCGGTCCCGACATACACGGCGGCCGCGACCACTTGCTGTTGCAGCAGAGCGCGGAGCCGGTCCGCATTCTCGACACCGTTTTGCAACGACAGCACCACCGCATCCGGCGCGAGATGCGGCTTGATGGCAGCCGCACCGCTTTCGGTGTCGGTGGACTTCACGCAAAAGAGTAGGAGCTGCGCGCCCTGCACCGCGCTCGCGTCGGTGCTGGCAGAGACACGAGAGGTGCTCTCCGCCATGGAGGCACTGTCGGCGGAGTCGGAAGCGATGCAAGCGCGGGTTGAAGAGTTTCTGGGAGCCATCCAGGCCGCCTGAAACGCAAGGGAGTCTTGCGACTGCCAGCGGACGGATCTCCCTATCCCTGGATGGCCGCGGCTCCCACGGCAAAAAGCCGACAACCAGGCGATCGATCGCGCGCATGCGCGGTCCTGAATGCCCGCCTGCCCCCTATGCCGTGACAGGAGTGAAGGACACAAAAAAAGAGCTGATTGTGATACCGGCACCGCGCCGCGTCGCGATCCATTTTCTTGTGGCGTTATTGGAGAATCGGCCCAATCCGGGTCTGCAAAGCTTGTGTTCGACACCAGATTCTACGGTGATGAATAAGAAGGGCTCCTGACATCGGTTCTTTGCTGACTGTCCGCTTCGCGCGGTAGCGGACC
>JAQGOC010000092.1 GCA_028293805.1 Gammaproteobacteria bacterium | reverse complement strand
CCCTGTGTGATGGTGTCGAAGTCCGTTCCCGGGCCGGCATCCTGCTCCGATCCGGCGGGTCCGACCCAGTATACGGGGCGGCCGCGCGGATCCTGCGCGGGGATGATGGGCTCGGAACGGTGGCGGTAGCCGAGTCGGCTCGAGCGAAAGCCCCGAAGCTTCTCGAACGGGAGGTCCGGAATGTTGACGTTGAGTATGAGCGGGCGCTCCGGGGGCTTACGGACCAATTGCATGACGAGACGGCGAGCCACTTCGGCACCCGTTTCGAAGTGACGGCCGCTCTCGGGGGTTGTGCACAGCGAGACGGCAAGCGCGGACAAGCCGAGAAACCGGCCCTCGACAGCGGCCGCGACTGTGCCGGAATACAGCACGTCGTCGCCGAGATTCGGCCCATCGTTGACGCCGGAAACCACCATGTCATGTTCGTAGTCAAAGAAGCCGGAGACCGCGAGATGGACGCAATCGGTGGGGGTCCCGGGCACGTAGTACACGCCGGGCTCCGACTCGAACACGCGCAGGGGTACGTCGAGCGTCAGCGAGTTGCTCGCGCCGCTGCGATTGCGGTCCGGCGCCACTACGGTCACCGTTACGTCCGCGAGCGTGGCGAGGGCGTCTCGCAGGCGGCGGATGCCTTCTGCGCGGAAGCCGTCATCATTACTGACCAGTATCTTCACGGATGAGGGGTAGAGCTCTCGTTGCTGGAGCCTTTTAAGGGCGCGTCACTATACTTGATCGACTTTCGGCGGAGGTAGCGTGAGACCCACACCCGACGACGAAGAGGATGTCCGGCTTTTCCGGGAAGCAGTCCGGGACGTCAAGCCGCTCCCGACCGGCGAGGTTCCGGTGACGAACCGGCGACGCCCCGAGCCGCGTGCCCGCTTCAGCCGCGCGGACCGGGATGCCGTGCTGACCGAAAGCCTGACAGGCGACCTGGACGACCCAGAGCTGGCCGGCGGCGATCATCTCGTCTACCACCGGGCCGGTGTGCAGACCTCGGTTCTGCGTAAGCTGCGTCGCGGCCAATATCGGGTGCAGGCGGAGATCGATCTGCATGGTCTGACGGTCGCCGAGGCCAAGCACGTGCTGCGCCAGTTTCTCGCGAATGCGCTCGACCGGCAGATCCGCTGTGTGCGGATCATTCATGGCAAGGGCCTTCGGTCGGGGCATCGGGGGCCTGTGCTCAAGGCAGCGGTGAGCGCTGTTCTACGCAGGACAGGGGCGGTAGTCGCCTATGTATCCGCTCGGCAAGTCGACGGGGGAACCGGGGCGGTTTACGTTCTCCTGTCGAATTGAGACGCACTGCCCCCCGCACGGTTACCCGCCGGCGCGTACGAAAGCGCGGCAGCGACACGCGTCATTGCGGGAATCGACGGCGCTAGGCGTCGTTATCTTCATCGGCGAGGGCTTCGGACTCGACGATTTCGTGCAATACCATCGTTGCGAAGCTTCCGCGCATGAGGCGGAAGCGGATCACGATCGCGGCCGCCTCGCGCTCCCAGGTGAGCTCCCGGACGGCGAGTCGCAGAGCGCGACGCTCCTGCTCCATTCCGGCTTCGGCCGTCAAGGCGCAGGGCTGCGGAAATTCAGCGGCGAGGCGCGCTTCGAGCTCCGACACCCGCAGGCGTGTCGGGGGAGCACCCTTGCCCCACATCGGGCCTGTTGGGTGGAGGTCCAGTTGCTCGCACCGCTCGCTCAACGTCTGATCCAGGGTTTCGACCGGAAAGATGCTGCCGCGTCCGTCTAGATTGGCGATGTCGCCCACTTCCAGACGCTCCCAACTGCCGTCCCGAGCTCGTTCGGCGAGTATGGCGTTGAACACCAGGCTGCGGGCAGCTGACAACACGAAGCCGCGCTCCTGCGGTCGCAGGGCGCGCAAACCGTCCGCGATGCGAGCGAGATTGGCGCCATCGCGGCCGAACCGTTGCGGGCCGAAGTAGTTGGGCACCCCACGCCGGCTGATTTCGGCAATGCGTGCCGCTAGCGCAACGTCTTCGACTTCGACGTTGCGAATACGAACCATGAAGCGGTTGCCGGCGAGCGCGCCACGGGGGAGCTTGCGGGAGTGAGCGTCGGCTTCGAGCACCTCGAAGTCCGGCTCGCGCACGGTTCGCCAGACATCGAGCGTCAGCCGGGATTGCGGGACCGTGAGCCACTGGATCGCAATGGCGCGGCGGTCCTTGAGGCCGGCGTAGCCAATGTCACGGGGATGGCAACCGCAGATCTTTGCAAGCTCGCGGACCACCCACTGGGTGTTGGCGTTTCGCTTGCGGACCTTGAGGAGCACGTGTTGGCCGGCGCCTGAGGGGCCAAAGCCCAGATCCTCTTCGACGACGAAGTCCTCAGGTTCGGCTCGCAGTGTGCCGCGGGCCAAAGGCGCACCGTGAGCGCGCGGCGGCGCAAGCGCTGCTGTTAACCAGTGCGTGTCCAAGCGAACAGGCCGTTGCTCAAGAAGCGTCGAGCAACAGGACGACCGCTTGGGCTGCAATGCCTTCGGCGCGACCGAGAAAGCCGAGGCGTTCGGTTGTCGTCGCCTTCACATTCACGAGCTCGTCGCTGACTTCCAGTAGCTGTGCGATCTGTCGGCGTATCTCGTCGCGGTGGGGCCCTACCTTCGGGGCTTCGGCAAGCACCGTAACGTCGGCGTTTCCAACGCGTAGATGGCGGGTGCGGAGCATATTGAGCACGTGCCGGACAAACTGCTTGCTGTCAGCGCCCTTCCATTGCGGATCGGTGTCTTTGAAGTGTTGGCCGATATCGCCGAGCCCGGCAGCGCCGAGCAGAGCGTCGCACAGCGCGTGCAGGACCACATCGCCGTCGGAATGCGCGATGACGCCGCGAGAATGCGGGATGCGCACGCCGCCGAGCATGACGAAGGCGCCCGGCCCAAAGGCGTGTACGTCGATTCCCGAACCGATTCTCATGGCGAATGCTCCTGGAGTGTATGGGTGCTCGCGCGTGCCTTCAGCAAAGCCGCTGCGAGCAGCAGGTCGTCGGCGCTGGTGATCTTGATGTTGGAGGCCGAGCCCTCCACCAGCAGCGGCTTCTCCCCTATCCATTCCAACGCCTGCGCCTCGTCCGTAGGCAGACGGCCGATCGCCAGGGCCCGATCCAAGGCATCGCACAGCAATTCGTAACGGAACATCTGGGGTGTCAGCGCACGCCACAGGCCTGTGCGATCGACGGTCTGCTCGACGTCCGGACAGCCGTGCTGCCGGGGTTCGCCAGTTGAGCGCTTCAAAGTGTCGGCGGCGGGCGTTGCCAGCAACCCCCCAACGGGATGAGAGGCGACGCGCTCGAGCAGCTTTTGGAGGTCCTGCGGCGCCAGGCAAGGCCGCGCCGCGTCGTGTACGAGAACCCAGTCGTGGGCGACAGCCCGGCCGCCAAGCGCCGCGAGGCCCTTGCGCACAGACTGGCTCCGCTCCACGCCACCGCCGGCGATGATGAGATCAGGGGCGTGCTCGGGATGCCTGGCAAGCTGTCCGGCCACTTCAGGCCAGTAGGGGTCGCTCGCCGCGAGCGACACGACTACTCCGGCGCAGCTCGGGTCGGCCAGAAACGGCGCCAACGACCACTCGATGACGGTGCGACCTTGCAAGGAGGCGTATTGCTTCGGCTTGCGATCGCCGAATCTGCGCCCTGCGCCTGCGGCGGGCATTACGAGCCAGTAGCGCATTGGAAGTCGCGAAGAAAGGCGTGAATGAGGTTCGGTGCCGGAGCGCGGCACGTCAGCGCGCGGCAACGGTCCGTGGGGGTGATCGGGCGCCCGTGGACGACGGGGGTGGCGGTACGACCTGGTAGAAGGTTTCGTGGGAGGCGATCATGCCAAGGTCGCTGCGGGCCCGTTCTTCGAGCGCGTCCATTCCTGTCTTCAGATCGCGCACTTCCGCACCGAGCTGCCGGTTGCGTTCCGTGAGTTGATTGTTTTCGCCGCGTTGCGCCGTCACCGCCCGCTCCAGGCGATCCAGCTCGCGTACGCCGTCCTCCGAGAGCCAAACTCGGTACTGCAGGAGAACAATGACCAGAGCCAGGGCCGCGGCGAGCCACTTCATGGGCGGAACAGCCTACCAGACAGCGCGCCGCGCGCGAAGGGTGCGACGCATGCGTCGCACGCGCGCAGCACTCCATCCCCGGGGGCGCCAATGTCGGAGTGACGAGCGGCGCCGCAGCCGGGTCTGCGGGGCATCAGATCTTGACCGGGAACGCGTCGCGCGCCGCGTAGCGCACTTTGCCGATCTCGGCCTCGATGCGCAGGAGCTGGTTGTACTTGGCCATCCGGTCGGAACGCGACAGCGAGCCGGTCTTGATCTGGGTGGCGGCGGTGGCCACCGCGATGTCGGCAATAGTGCTGTCTTCGGTCTCGCCGGAGCGATGCGACACTACGGAGGCATAGTGCGCCTTGTCCGCCATGTCGATGGCCGCGAGGGTCTCTGTAAGGGTGCCAATCTGATTCGGTTTGATGAGAATGGCGTTCGCCACGCGCTTGTCGATGCCTTCCTTGAGAATCAGGGTATTCGTGACGAACAGATCGTCGCCGACGAGCTGGATACGCTCTCCAAGCGCGCGCGTGAGCTGCGCCCAGCCGTCCCAGTCGCCCTCGCCCATGCCGTCCTCGATCGTGATGATCGGGTACTTGCCGGCCAGGTCCGCGAGGTACCGCGTGAACTCGGCCGGCGAGAAGCGGCGCTTCTCGGACTCGAGCTCGTAGCTGCCGTTCTTGAAGAACTCGGAGGAGGCCACGTCCAGGCCGAGGCAGATGTCCTTGCCCACCTTGTAGCCGGCCTTCTCGATCGCCTGCAGGATGATCCCGAGCGCCGCCTCGTTCGATTCGAGATTCGGGGCGAAACCGCCCTCGTCCCCCACGGCCGTCGACAGGTCACGCTCGTTGAGGAGTTTCTTCAGGGTGTGGAATACCTCGGCGCCATAGCGCAGGGCCTCCCGGAACGTCGGAGCGCCCACGGGCAGGATCATGAACTCCTGGATATCGAGGCTGTTATTGGCATGCGCACCGCCATTGATGATGTTCATCATCGGCACGGGCATGACCGGCTCGCGGCTGTCGCCTGTGGACTGTCCGAGATAGCGGTACAGCGGCATCCGCGCATCGGCCGCGGCGGCGTGCGCAGTCGCCAGCGATATGGCGAGGATCGAGTTCGCTCCGAGCCGCGCCTTGTTAGGCGTCCCATCGAGCTCGATCATCTTGCCATCGAGCCCGGCCTGGTCGCGCGGATCATGGCCGACCAGCACCTTCTTCAGGACCGTGTTGACGCTCTCCACGGCCTTGAGAACGCCTTTGCCGAAGTAGCGCTTCTCGTCGCCGTCGCGGAGCTCGACGGCCTCACGCGTACCGGTGGAAGCTCCCGAAGGCACCGCCGCCCGCCCCATAACCCCTGAGTCGAGGATTACATCGGCTTCGACGGTGGGATTGCCGCGGGACTCGATGATCTCGCGGCCGCGGATGTCGGCGATTCGGCTCATGGGGAGTTCGGTCCTGCTTCTCGAAGGGCAGCAAACGATACTGCATGGCTCGCCGTGCGGCCATCACCAGCTGTCATTGCGGAAGCAACGATTCCTCAAACGGCTTGGCCTTGACCGCATAGTCCAGCGCTTTGAGGGTCTCCAAGAGAGGCTCCATACGCCCCAGCGGCCACGCATTCGGGCCGTCGGAAAGCGCCTTGGAGGGATCCGGATGCGTTTCCCTGATCAGGCCAGCGTCGCCCGCCGCTACGGCCGCACGTGCCAGCTCGGGGATAAATTCCCTCGGCCCCCCGGAGGCGGTGCCCTGCCAGCCCGGTAGCTGGACGGAATGCGTGGCATCGAATACGACGGGGCACTGTGTCTCGCGCATGATCGACAGCGAGCGCATGTCGGAGACCAGATTGTTGTAGCCGAAGGAAAACCCGCGCTCGCAGACCATGATGGCCTCGTTGCCGGTGGAGCGCGCCTTCTCGACCACGTTCTTCATCTCCCACGGCGAGAGAAACTGCCCCTTCTTGATGTTGACCGGTTTGCCCTGCGAGGCCGTGTTCAGAATGAAGTTCGTCTGACGACACAGAAACGCGGGCGTCTGCAGGACGTCCACGACCGCGGCGACTTCCGCGAGAGGAGTGTCTTCATGCACGTCGGTCAGCACGGGCACGCCCAGGGCAGAGCGCACGCTCTCGAGAATTTTCAGGCCCGCGTCGATTCCCGGACCGCGGAAGCTCCCGCGCGACGAGCGGTTGGCCTTGTCGTACGAAGCTTTGAACACGAACGGGATGCCGAGGCGGCCCGTGATCTCCTTGAGCCGGCCGGCGATCTCCTGCGTCAACGTGGGGCCCTCGATGACGCAAGGCCCCGCAATGAGAAAGAAGGGCCGCGTGATGCCAACGTCCTGACCCGCGAGCTTCATGCGATTCTTGCGCAACACACGCAGCGGCTGCGGGATGCAACCTGTCGTGCGCCATGCGGAGGCGTCCCAGGCATGTTTCCCGCTCCGCTCATGCGCCGGCCGCCTGTGGCAACTGCGCCGCCCTGTGCGCGCGCGCCGCGCGGATGAATCCGGTGAACAGCGGATGCCCGTCCCGCGGAGTCGAGGTGAACTCCGGATGGAACTGAGTCGCCACGAACCAGGGATGGTTCGGCAGCTCGATCAGCTCCACGAGTCCGTCGCGCGAGAATCCCGAGAAGCGCAGGCCACCATGGGTAAAGCGCTCGAGATAGGTGTTGTTGAACTCGTAGCGGTGGCGATGCCGCTCCATGATGACGTCCCTGCCGAAGATCTCACGCGCTTTCGTGCCGGCGGCGAGCAGTACTTCCTGTGCACCGAGGCGCATGCTGGCGCCCTTTACGGAAGCCTCATCCCGCGTCTGTATGCCGTGTGCCTGGTCCTGCCACTCGGAGATGAGCGCGATGACCGGGTGGGGCGATGCCCTGTTGAATTCGGTACTGTTGGCGTCGGTGAAGCCCAGCACGTGACGGCCATATTCCACGATGGCAACCTGCATCCCCAGGCAGATTCCCAGATACGGGATGCCGTGCTCGCGCGCGTAGCGCGCAGCCTGGATCTTACCCTCGATGCCGCGCTCGCCAAAGCCGCCGGGAACGAGGATCGCATCCATCCCTTGCAGCATGTGCGTGCTGTGCTGCTCGATGTCCGTGGACTCGATGTAATGGATGTTGACCCGCGTGCGACTTTTCAGGCCGCCGTGCATCAGCGCCTCGTGGAGCGAGAGATAGGAATCGCGGATCTGCACATACTTGCCGACCATGGCGATGTCCACCTGGCCGTCGGGGTTGGCTTTCGCGCTCACGACCTGGCGCCACTCGGACAGGTCGGTCGGCGGCACTTCCAGCCGCAGCTTGTCGACGATGATGTCATCCAGGCCCTGCTCGTGCAGGAGGATCGGAATCTTGTAGATGTCGTCCGCATCCACCCCGGAGATGACGGCGCGCTCCTCGACGTTCGTGAAGAGAGCGATCTTGCGCCGCTGCTCTTCCGGCAGCGGATGCTTGCAGCGGCACAACAACACGTCCGGCTGGATACCGATGCCGCGCAACTCCTTTACGGAGTGCTGCGTCGGCTTGGTCTTGATCTCACCCGATCCGCCAACCACCGGCACCAGCGTCAGATGCATGTACACGCAATTGTTGCGGCCGAGCTCCACGCCGAGCTGGCGGATGGCCTCGAGAAACGGCAGCGACTCGATGTCGCCGACCGTGCCGCCGATCTCGATCATGCAGACGTCCGCACCGTCCGCGCCCAACTGGATGCTGCGCTTGATCTCGTCCGTGATGTGCGGGATGACCTGCACCGTGGCGCCAAGATAGTCGCCGCGACGCTCCTTCGCGATGACGCGCTCGTAGATGCGCCCGGTCGTGAAGTTACTATGCCGCCCGGTGATCGTACGCAGGAAGCGCTCATAGTGACCGAGGTCGAGATCCGCTTCGGTGCCGTCCTGAGTGACGAACACCTCGCCATGCTGAAACGGGCTCATCGTGCCCGGATCGACATTGATGTAGGGGTCGAGCTTGACCATTGCGACCTTGAGGCCACGGGCCTCGAGGATCGCGCCAAGGGATGCAGCGGCGATGCCTTTGCCCAATGAGGACACGACACCGCCGGTGACGAATACGAAGCGCGTCATAAAGTGTCAGCCAAAAAGTTTTTTCCCGTCGTAAGAAGCGCTGCCGTGAAGGCAAACACGACGGGCCGGCAGGCTACCACATCGGCCGGTTCAGCGGGGCGACTTCTTCCAGAACAGGCGACCCCGACGCTGCGTGGCAGGCGTCGCCTGCACCGTTTCATCGAGCAACAGGTCCGCCGCCGCGACCAATCGCGTGCCTGAAAAAAGCAACGGCAGACGCGAGCGCTCCGTCACTGGTACATGAGCTTCCTGCAATAAGCTCTTGAGTGCACGACGAGGACCGCCACGACGTGGAGAAAGCCGCTCGCCGCCCCGGCGCCAGCGGACGGTCAGCGCGTCCGGCAGAGCGTCGAGATCGACCGGGCCGCGCCTATCGGGCACGAGCTCAAGCTTTCCGAGGGCATCGGGCAGCTCGCAGGCCCCCGCCGCGCGCCACGACCAGAGAATTTCGGGAAGGCCCGCGGCACGAGCCTCTGGGGTGACGGAGGACGTGTAACCATGGGACCGCGACGCTTGCGACGAAAACGAAGACCCCGTCTCCCGAATGGAAAGCAGATCGGCGTGACGCTGGACGCGGCTGCAACCGCGCACGTCAGAGGGGGCGGGGTCGCGGGCGCCACCCGCGACTGCGTTCCACTCTACGAACGGATTCGAGTCCGCGCGCGCGTCCATCAGCGGCCCGGCGATTTCTTCGAGCCGCCGTGTATCGGGCAGCAGGGATCCGGAGCGCGCGATCCAGAATCTCAGCGCATTACGTCGCCGTTCCGGAGGCAGCGCACGCAGCGTCCTTACCGAAAGCGATTCCCCATGGCTCGCACGCTCCACGTCCGAAAGCGCCAGCACGTCCAGAAGCTTCTGCGCTTCCGCCGCGTGCCGCGCGGTTCGCGTAACAGCCGTCGCCGAACCGGGCCAGCGCTCGCGGATCAACGGCAAAACGCGCCGCCGCAGATAGTTTCGATCGAGACGCTCATCGGCGTTCGTCTCATCCTCAACCCACGTCAGACCGCGCTCTCGAACCCACGCCTCGAGCTCCACTCGCGAGCGCGTTAACAATGGCCTCGCCAGCCAGCCCCTCGCGAAGGGTGCAAGCGCGGGCATCGCTGCGATTCCAGGGAGGCCGCTCCCACGGAACAGTTGCAGAAGCACCGTTTCGAGCTGGTCGTCGGAGTGCTGTGCGGTCAGCAATACCTCACCCTCAGCGAGAGCATCCGCGAGCAGCCGGTAGCGCGCTTCACGCGCCACCGCTTCCAGAGATGCACCTCGTCCGCGCTCAACCTTGGTGACGAGAACTTTCAGTGGCACTTGCAGGCTGCGAGCGAGAGCGCGGCAGTGTGCGCTCCATTGAGCCGACGCAGGGTGCAGGCCATGATCGACGTGCACCGCGCGAACGCGAGAAGATTTGCGCCGGCGCGCCGCGAGAGCAGCAAGGAGCGCCGTGGAGTCAACTCCACCGCTCAGTGCCACACATAGTGCAACATCGGGAAAACCCGGCACGAGCGCCGTGAGTTGCGCGGCAAGCCAGTCCGGACCGAACTTGCGCGCGGCGCCCATGGATGTTGGTTACTGCGCGGTCTCCGAGAATACCCCGAAGGATGCGATTTTGTTCGCACGCTGCGCCTTGAGCTCTTCGCGGGGAATGGCTTCGAGCTCATCGAGATGCCGGATCACTGCGGCCTTGAGCCTCCCAGCGGTGGAGACCGCGTCGCGATGCGCGCCACCCAGAGGCTCCTCGATCACCTCATCCACGAGGCCGAGCTTGCTGAGACGCTCCGCCGTGAGATTGAGCGCGTCCGCGGCCGCTTCCTTCTTGTCCTGGCTCTTCCACAGGATAGAGGCGCATCCCTCCGGCGAGATCACCGAGTAGGTGCTGTACTGAAGCATGAGAAGGCGGTCGCAGACGCCAATGGCCAGCGCGCCGCCCGAGCCACCCTCACCGGTTACGACCGTGACGATCGGCACGCTCAGGACGCACATCTCGAACACGTTGCGCGCGATCTCCTCGCTTTGCCCGCGCTCCTCGGCGCCGACCCCGGGATAAGCACCTTGCGTGTCGATCAGCGTGATGAGCGGCAGACCGAAGCGCTCGGCAAGCCGCATGAGTCGCAGTGCCTTGCGGTAACCCTCCGGCTTGGGCATGCCGTAATTCCGGCGCACGCGCTCTTTCGTGTCGCGTCCCTTCTGATGACCGATGATCATGACGGCGCGTCCCTCGATCCGTCCCAGGCCACCGATGATCGCCAGATCGTCGCCAAACATGCGATCGCCATGCAGCTCGTTGAACTCGCTGCAGATCGCGCCGACGTAGTCCAGTGTGTACGGCCGGTGGGGATGGCGCGCGAGCTGCGTGATCTGCCAGGGGCTGAGGCTCGCGAAAATGCTCGTCGTGAGCTGGCGGCTCTTCGCCTGCAGGCGGCCGATCTCCTCCTGGATGTTGACCTCGGATTCCGAGGTGACGTGCTTGAGCTCCTCGATTTTCGCTTCGAGCTCGGCGATCGGTTGTTCGAAATCCAGAAAGGCAACGGCCATGAACACTTTTACCGCAAGTTCAGATGCTGCGCGAGGGTACGGGCGGGGCGCCCAGCACGCAAGCACACCGAAGTCTCGCGAACCGGACGGCCTTTTGTCGGGGGCGCCCAGCCGGGGGCGCCCAGCCGGGGGCGCCTGGCCGGGGCGCCAAATCCGGGGCGCGTAGCCCGGGGGAGCGCAGCCCGTCCCGGAACGTGTTTCAGCAAATGAAGAGATCTGGCGAACCGGCCTGCTAGCTAGCGCGCAAAAGCCGCGGCTTGTGCCGGGGCGCCTGGCCGGGGGCGCCCAGCCCGCCGGGAACGTTCTTCAGCCAATGGAGAGCTCTCGACAACTGGCCCGCTATCTACCGAGCAAAAGCCGCGCCTTTTGTTGGGGACGCCGAGCCCGCGGGCGCAACCTCCGCCGCCAGGCGCGCTCGCTGAAATCGCTGGCCCATCCCGGGCCGAAGGCGACTTTCAGACGGTAAACGAGACGCCGCAGGCGCCTTTCAGCCCATGAAAAAGCCCGTCTTTCAGCCCGTAAACTTACCGCCGTAGAAGACCTGGACACCGCCGCGACCCACGAGGCTCTCGAGCTGCTCGAGCAACTCGCGGCTCGCGCGAACCGTCCACTCGTTGCCGAGCGTCAGCGCGCCGCAGGCACCGGCTCCCGTGTACTCGACCGTGATGGGGCACGGACCGGGGCGCCAGGGCGTCAGCACCTCGGCGAGACGGCCAATCAGCGCCTTCGAGTTCGCCTGCTCCGGCCACTTGAGCACCAGCCTGCGTGCCTGGCTCTCCCGGACCTTATCGAGCTCGGTCAGCTTGCGCGCGGACAGGCGCCAGGAGTCGCTGAATTCGTCGAAGCGCAACATGCCCTCGACGAGCACCAGCGCGTCCTTCGCGATCAGGTCGCGGTGCTTCTGGAAGATCTCGTCGAACAGGTTGACCTCGATGCGCCCCGTGCGATCGTCGAGTGTCAGGATGATGCGCGGGCCCCGCTTCTTCACCTCATCGATGAGGCCTGCGATCGTGACGGGCTTGCCTGCGCCGAAGCGCGGCGGCTCCATGCCGGTGACGGGCCGATCGCTGATTAAATCCCCGATGCGGTGGGAAACGAGCCGCGCGAGCCCCGCCTCGAACCGGCCGATGGGATGGCCCGTCAGGTACAGTCCGAGGGTCTCGCGCTCCCCGGTGAGGCGCACGGTTTCGCTCCACTCCGGCAGCTCCACGATCCGCACCGGAACCGGCGGTGTGGGAGTGCGATCGTCGCTGACGAGCCCGAACATATCGTTCTGGCCGGCCTCATGTGCCTTCGAGTTCTGGTCGCCCAGCTGCATGGCGGCCGGCAGGCGCTGCATGAGCGTTGCGCGGTTGGCGCCGAGCCCATCGAGGCTGCCGGAGCGCAGCAGCGCTTCCAACACCCGGCGGTTGGCTTTCTGCAGATCGAGCCGGCGGCACAGATCCTCGAGGCTCCGATAAGGTCCGCGGGCTTCGCGTTCCGCGATCAATGCCTCGACGGCGCCCTGCCCTACGCCGCGCACCGCGCCCAACCCGTAGCGGATGGAGCGATCGCCCCCGACGGCGAACTCATAGAGTGAAGTGTTGACGTCCGGCGCTTTCACCTGGAGCCCTATGTCGGAACACTCTTGGATCAGTGTGACCACCTTGTCGGTGTGGTCCATGTCGGCCGACAGGACGGCGGCCATGAACGCCGCGGGGTAATGCGCCTTGAGATACGCCGTCTGATACGACAACAGCGCGTAAGCGGCCGAGTGCGATTTGTTGAAGCCGTAACCCGCGAACTTCTCCATGAGATCGAAGATATGCGCCGCGACTTCCTGCTTGACCCCACGCTCCACCGATCCGTTCACGAACACGGAGCGCTGCTTGGCCATCTCCTCGGCCTTCTTCTTTCCCATGGCGCGGCGCAGGAGGTCCGCGCCGCCCAGTGTGTAGCCCGCGAGCACCTGCGCGATCTGCATGACCTGCTCCTGGTACAGGATCACGCCGTAGGTCGGCTTCATGATCTTCTCCAGGCTCGGGTGCAGGTAATCGATCGGGCCGTCGCTCTTGCCGTGCTTGCGGTCGATGAAGTCATCGACCATGCCCGACTGCAGCGGGCCGGGCCGGAACAGTGCCACCAGCGCCACGATGTCCTCGAAGCAGTCCGGCTGCAGCCGCCGGACCAGGTCCTTCATGCCGCGAGATTCGAGCTGGAACACCGCGGTGGTCCGGCAGGATTTCAACAGCGAGTAGCTCTTGGTGTCGCCCATCGGCAGCGTGGCGATGTCCAACGCCGGCTCGCCCCGCTCCGCCCGGATGCGATTGATGATCACGACCGCTTTGTCGATGATGGTGAGCGTGCGCAGGCCGAGGAAGTCGAACTTCACGAGCCCCGCGGCCTCGACATCGTCCTTGTCGAATTGCGTCACGACGTTAGTGCCGGACTCGTCGCAATACAAAGGCGCGTAGTCGGTCAACACCGATGGCGCGATCACCACGCCGCCCGCGTGCATGCCGGCGTTACGGGTGATTCCTTCCAGCGAGCGCGCGAGATCGATGAGATTCTTGATCTCCTCTTCCGACCCGTAGAGCTTCTTGAGCTCCGGCTCCTTCTCGAGCGCGTCGTCGAGGGTGATGCCGAGCTCGAAGGGAATGAGCTTCGCGATCCGATCCACGAAACCGTAACTCAACCCGAGCACGCGGCCTACGTCGCGCACGACAGCCTTCGCTGCCATCGTGCCGTACGTGATGATCTGCGAGACGCGGTCCCGCCCGTATTTCTGCGCGACGTACTCGATGACGCGGTCGCGGCCGTCCATGCAGAAGTCGACGTCGAAGTCGGGCATGGAGACGCGCTCGGGATTCAGGAAGCGCTCGAACAGGAGGTCGTACTTCAGGGGATCGATGTCGGTGATACCGAGACTGTAGGCCACCAGCGAGCCCGCTCCTGAGCCGCGGCCGGGGCCTACGGGCACGCCGTTCTCGCGCGCCCAGCGAATGAAATCCGCAACGATCAGGAAGTAACCCGCAAATCCCATCTGACAGATGACGTCGAGCTCGGTCGCGAGGCGCTCGCGATACAATGGCACCTGCGCCTCGGTCAGTCCCAGCACGGGGAACCGCTTTTCCAGGCCGCTCGCAGCTTCCGTACGTATGAAGTCCTCCGTGCTGACGCCGCCCGGCACGGGATAGGGAGGCAGGCGCGCTTCCCCAAGCTTCAGGACGAGACTGCAGCGGCGCGCGATCTCGACCGAATTGGCGAGCGCCTCCGGGACGTCCGCAAACAACACGGCCATCTCCTGCGGCGTGCGCAGATACTGCTGCTGCGAATACCGGCGCACCCGCCCCGAGTCTGCGAGCAGCGCGCCATCGTGAATACACACCCGGGCTTCGTGCGATTCGAAGTCGTCCTGCTTCAGAAAACAAACGGCATTAGTTGCGACAACCGGGACGTCGCGGCGGGCCGCAAGCGCCACGGCGGCGGCAATGTAAGTTTCCTCATCGGGGCGCCCGAGGCGCTGCAGCTCGATGTAAAAGCGACCCGGCAAGAGCGCAGACCATTGATCGAGCGCCCGCTCGGCGTCGGCCTCCCTGCCGTTCACGAGCGCCCGCCCGATCTCGCCCTCCGTGGCGCAAGACAAGGCGATCAGCCCGTCGAGGCTCCCGGCCGATAGCCAACTCCGGTCGATTGTTGGAATGCCGCGCTGCTGTCCTTCGAGATAGGCGCGGCTGACGAGCCGCGTGACGTTCCTATAGCCTGTCTGCGATTGGCACAGCAGTGCGATCTTCGATGGCTGCGCGCGCTCGCCACTCTCGCGCACCAGCAGATCGACCCCCACAATGGGTTTCACGCCGCGCCCCAGCGCCGCGCGATAAAACTTCACCATCGCAAACAAGTTGCTCTGGTCCGTCACCGCTACTGCGGGCATGCCGGCTGCGCTCACCGCATTGACGAGTTCTTCCACGCGCACGACGCTGTCGATCAGCGAGTATTCGGTATGCAGACGAAGGTGGACGAACTCGGCGGGCATCGGAAGGACCTTAGACGAGACTCGAGCGCCCGCCATTCAAGGCGCGTCACCCGTGCCAGTCAAGCCTGGCGGCTCGACCTCTGTGCGCGACGCAGCCCCGGCGTCCATGACCGCCTGCAGGGCGACCCGAACGGGGCTGAACGACTTGCGATGCAGCGGCGACGGCTCCCGTGCACGCAGGACTTCGAGGTGGGCAGGCGTGCCGTAGCCCTTGTGGACGGCTAATTGGAACCCCGGATAGGACCGGTCCAGTGCCTTCATCATGGCATCACGATGCGTTTTCGCCAGAATGGACGCGGCGCTGATCGCAGCAACGCTGGCATCCCCCTCGATGATCGCCTCCACAGTGCAACCCAGGCTCAGGTCCTCGATACGCGGCAATTGATTGCCATCGACTTGCACATGTGTGGGGCATACGGGCAAACGCATCAATGCGCGCCGCATCGCGAGAAATGTCGCACCCAGAATGTTGAGGCAATCGATCTCGTCACGATCTGCCCATGCCACGCCCCACGCCAGCGCGCGGGTGCGGATGATTGGCGCAAGCCGCTCGCGTGCTTCCGCGGTGAGTACCTTAGAGTCCGCCAAACCTGCTATGCGGCGTCTGGGATCGAGGATGACAGCTGCGGCCACCACCGGTCCCGCGAGCGGTCCTCTGCCCGCTTCATCGACGCCGGCAACTCTCGACGAGCGCCCGCGCACACGTGCCTGAACCAACATCACGCCGTGCCTTCGCGCGCAGTGTCATCACTCACACACTCGAGGACCGCGGCCGCCGCTCGCTCCGCGCCACCGCAGCGCAGAGTCTCATGGACTTGGCGGAATGCCCGCTGCATCTCGCTCAGATACTCACGATCATCGAGCACATCCAACAGCGCGCCGCCGAGCGCTGCCCCACTCACCTGCTCCTGCAGGAACTCGGGCACGAGTCGTCGGCCGATGAGAAGATTGGGTTGCGAAAAAAATGGCACCTTGATGAGCCCCAGAGTGCGCAGCAGAAATGCGGTGACGGCGCCCAGACGATACGCCACCACCATCGGCCGACGCGAGAGGAGTGTTTCGAGAGTGGCCGTTCCCGATGCGACGATAGCCCCTTCGGCCGCGGCAAGCACCCGCTGCGCTTGCCCGTCGAGGACGCGGATCGCAGGCGCACCGGGCACTTCCGCCACTTTTCTCTCGAACGCCTGATGTACGCGCGCCGATGCCATCGGCGCCACGAACTGAATTTCCGGCCTGCGCGCCGCGATCCACGCGGCGGCCGCGGCAAAATCTGCGCCCAAGCGCTCGACTTCGCCCAGCCGGCTTCCCGGCAGAAGCGCGACCACGGTAGCTGCCGGATCGATGCCGAGGGCCTGGCGCGCGCCCTCCCGATCGACCTCGAGAGGGATCTGATCGGCGAGCGGGTGTCCGACGAAAACTGCCCGCACGCCGTGCCGTGCGTAAAAATCCGTCTCGAATGGCAGGAGGCATAACACCAGGTCGCAGGCTCGGCCGATCCCGCGGACGCGGCCCTGCCGCCATGCCCATACCTGCGGGCTCACATACTGGACCGTCTTTAAGCCCTCGCGCCTCAACCGCTTCGCCAGACCCAGGTTGAACTCAGGCGCGTCGATGCCCACGAACACGTGTGGGCGTGCCGCGCGAAAGCGGGCTAACAGGGAGGACCGTAATCGCAGCAGCCGGGGCAGATGATGGAGCACCTCCGTCAGGCCCATGACGGCCAGGTCGTCGGCTGCCGCCCAGGCCTCGCAGCCGGCGGCAATCATTTTCGGGCCCGCGACTCCGAAGCATTGCACGTTCGGCACTTGCGCCCGCAACGCCGTGATCAGCGCCGCTCCAAGCTGATCCCCGGACGACTCGCCCGCGACGATGCCAACCCGCAACGGCGAAGGTACCGCGCGGCGGTACCCCCCGGCCGCTGCGCTCATCGCACGATGCTGCGGGTCGAAGTCCCGATGAAGTCGACGAACGCGCGGATCTCGGGGTGGGTCACGGCAAGCGGCTGCATCTTCTCCAGCGCTTCGGTCAGCTTCAGATCCGAGCGGTACAAGATGCGGTACGCCTCGCGAATGTTGCGGATCTGTTCCTCCGTGAAGCCGCGGCGCTTCAGGCCCTCGGAGTTGACCGAATGCGGCCCCGCAGGATTGCCCGCTACCATGACGTAGGGTGGAACATCCCGCGTGACGATCGCGCCGCCCGCGAGGAATGCGTGTGCGCCGATCTTCGCGAATTGGTGTACCGCCGAGAGGCCGCCCACGATGACCCAGTCACCGATCTCGACATGGCCGCCCAACGCAGCGCAGTTGGCGAAGACAGTCTTGCTGCCTATCTGACAGTCGTGGGCAACATGCGAGTAGGCCATGAACAGGTTATCGTCGCCGACGCGCGTAACGCCTTTGTCGTGCGTCGTCCCGCGGTTCACGGTGCAGCTCTCGCGAAATACGTTGCGGTCGCCGATCTCCAGACGCGTGGGTTCGCCCCTGTACTTCTTATCCTGCGGCGCATCGCCGATGGAGGCGAACTGGAAGAAGTGGTTCTCCACACCAATGACCGTCGGCCCGTTGATCACAACGTGCGGACCCACTATCGTGCCCGCCCCGATCTGGACATCCGGTCCGATGATGGAGAACGGACCCACGGTCACATCCGCCGCGAGCTGAGCTTTCGGCGATACAATCGCGCGCGCATCGATCACTTGCCGGTCTCCGGCGCCACCATCATTTCCGCGTGGGCGACCTCGGTTTCGCCAACCAGCGCCGCGGTTGAGAACTTCCAGATGCCCCTGAGGGCGCGCTGGACGGTCGCGGTGAGTATGAGCTGATCGCCTGGGACGACCGGCTTGCGGAAGCGCGCCTTGTCGATGCCGACGAAATAGAAGCGCGTCTGCTCGTTCGGAATCACGTTCACGCTGGCGAACGCGAGAATACCGGCGGTCTGCGCGAGCGCCTCGATGATCATCACGCCAGGCATGACCGGCCGGCCCGGAAAGTGGCCCGGAAAGAACGGCTCGTTGAAGGTCACGTTCTTGAGAGCGCGGATCGTCTCCCCCGGATGGCACTCGAGGACGCGATCGACGAGCAGGAAGGGGTAGCGGTGCGGCAAGAACCGCAGGATCTCGTTGATATCGAGTCGAATCGGGTCAGTCATCATCCTCTTCCTGATCATGCGGAGCGCCTGCGGCGCCTTCGAGTTTCTTCAGCCGGCCTTCGAGCCGGTCGAGGCGCTTGAAGCGCGCGACCATCCGGCGCCACGTGTTTGCCTTCTCTAACGGAATGCCGCTCGAGTATACGCCGCGCTCCATGATGGAATGGCTCACCATCGTCGTGCCGGTAATCACCACGTCGTCGACGATCGTGAGGTGCCCGCCGAATCCCACTCCACCGCCGATCATGCAGCGCTTTCCGATGCTTGTGCTGCCGGAGACACCGGTGCACGCAGCAATTACGCTATGCGCGCCAACTTGCACGTTGTGGGCGATCTGGATGAGATTGTCGAGCTTCACGCCCTCCTCAATCACGGTGTCGTCAACGGCACCGCGATCAATCGTCGTGTTGGCGCCGATCTCCACGTCTGCTCCTATGCGGACGCTGCCGACCTGTGGCACCTTGATCCACGTGCCGCGTTCCGGCGCGAAGCCGAATCCGTCACCACCGATGACAACTCCAGGTTGCACCACCGTACGAGCACCAATCGCCACCCCTCTACACACGGTGACGCGTGCTACGAGATAGACATCCTCTGCGAGCGTGACGTCATCATCAAGGTGACTCTGCGGACCAATGACTGCTCTCGGACCTACGACGACCCGTTCACCGACTACGCACAACGCTCCAACATGTGCGGTTGGATCGATCCGGGCGGTCGCGGCAACTAGCGCGGAAGGATGCACGCCGGGCGGCGCCTGCCGCTTAGGGTGCAGGACGCCGGCAATGCGCGCATAGGTCAGGTACGGGTTCTGGCAGACCAGGGAAGCGGCGGGACAGTCCTTGGCGGAGGCTTCGTCCAGGACGACAGCGGCCGCCTGGGTCGTAGCCAGCTGCGGCTTGTACCGTGGGTTGGCGAGAAACGCTAGCGAGCGCGCATCCGCGCCCACCAGCGTCGCAACGTGCTCCACCAGTGTCTCGGGATCGCCGCGCAGTTCGCAGCCAAACCGAACGGCGAGCTCCCCGAGCGAAACGGCCATAGCGTGAGCGGGAAAGACCCTCTCAGCGGGTCCTTACGCTCAGTGCCCCTGTGGCTTGGCTGGGAGGGCTGGCGTCGGCGCCGGCGCAGCCGTTTTGCCGGCAGCCGGGGCGTGCGAGGTCAGAGCGGTGAGAATCGCCGGCGTAATATCGAGCGTTGGCGTCGAGTAGATGACGCCATCGGCGATGACGAGATCGAAGTTCTGCGCCTTGGCATAGACACGCACCTCTTCGATCAGCGTGCGCTGCAGACGGGACATCTCCTCGTTCCGGCGCGCGTTGAAGTCGTCCTGTACTTCCTGTTGCTTGCGCGAGAGCTCGCGATAACTGTCGCGCAGCTCCTTTTCCGCGCGCGTCCGCTGGTCCTCCGTCATCGTCGCGCCGTCCTTCTGGAGCTTGTCCTCCTTGGTCTTGAGAGTGGTCTGCTGGGACTGCAGATCCTTCTGGCGAGGCGTGAACTCCGTGCGGATGGCCTCGACGACGACCTTGGCCTGGGGAGACTGCTCCATGAGCTTGCCGTAGTCGACGACACCTATCTTGAGCTCGGCCCATGCGGGTAAGGCAACAAGGGTGCCGGCCACGGCAATCATCCAAGCCATCGAACTGGTGCTGATCAAGCGCTTCACGGCAATACCTACCTCAAATGACCGAAGATGATGCCCGTTCGCGTTCTCGCTGGCGTCAGGGGCCAACGACCGCGGGGGGCGCAGTGTATCGACAATTGAACCCGGATTATGCGCTACCGTGCCTCAGAAGGCCTGTCCGATCGAGAATTGGAAGCCTTCCGTCTCATCGCCCCAGGTCGTGAGGTCGACGGCGCGCTTCGCGTTCAGCGGAACGCCGAAGCTGAACCGGAAAAGACCCAGGGGCGCCAGCCACTGCACGGCGACACCGACCGAGCGTTTCAGATCGCCGGGCCCGGTGAACCGGTAGCTCACGGGCGTCGCATTGTCTTGACCGTAGAACTGCAGCTTGCTGCCGGTCTCGTAGACACCGCCCAGGTCGAAGAAGGCGCTCACGCGCGCGCTGCTGCGCCACTTGGCGGGCATGGGGAAAATGAGCTCGTTCTGGCTGGTGATGCGCATATTGCCGCCGTACGGGTTGCCGAACTGGTCCTTGGGGCCCAGCCGGCTCTCCCGAAAGCCGCGCACGCTGTCCGGACCGCCCCCGAAGAATTGCCGGTAAGGGGGAATGGACGTCGTCTTGCCCAGGGGCTCGCCGTAATCCACCCCGGCGTTGAACACGAACGCGAACTGATGCCACAGCGGCACGTACTTCTGGAAGTTGGCGTTCGCGATGTAGTACTGGACATCCGTGCCGGGGACCGTGGCCGAGATCGACAGGGACGTTCGCATGCCGCGGTCGGCGAACAGCGTCCGGTTGCGTGTATCCCAGTCCCAGCCGGCAACGAGCTCGGCCGTCTTGAAGTTCGTGCCGTAGAACACGAACTCGTTGTTCGAGGAGTCATCGTGCGCGATGCGGTGATAGGGATGGCCGTTCTGCTGCACCCACTGCTGCGCCTGCAGGGCACTGCCCTGCGAGCTGGTGAGGAGCTCGGAGCTCTCGAGCGAGGCGCCGAAGCGGACATACTGGTACTCGGTGATCGGATACGCCCAGGTGGGCCCGAAGCTGATCGTCTTGGACGAGAAGTTCGAGGAGGACGAGACGACCTGCGTGACGTCGCGATAGGTCAGCGAGATCGTCCGCTGCAGGTTGTCGACCGTCGTGTACGGATTCGTATGCTGAATGCTGTAGACCTTGCTGAAGGCCCCGCCATTCAACTCGACGGCCAGGCGCTGGCCGGTGCCCAGGAAGTTGGCATCCGAGTAGCTGCCGTTCAACATGAACTTGTAGGTCTCGGAGTAGCCGATGCCGCCGCCCAGCTGGGCGCTGGGGCCCTCCTCGATCTTGTAGTTCACGTCCACGAGATCGGGAGCGCCGGCCACCGGGGTGGTCTCGAAATCCACGTTCTTCACGTACGGCAGGCGCTGAACGCGCTGCTTTGAGCGCTCGAGCGAGGTGTTGGAGAGCCAGCCGCCCTCGAGCTGGCGCATCTCGCGCCGCAGGACCTCGTCGTTGATGCGGTTCGAGCCGGAGAAGGTGATGTTGCGGACATACACCCGATTGCCCGGATCGACGAAGAAGGTGAGCGCCACCTCGTGCGTCGCGTTATCCGGGGTGGGCACCGGCTCGACTTTGGCGAAGGCATAGCCGTCGCGCCCCAGGCGGTTCTGGATGAGCTCCTGGGTCGTGGTGATGAGCTTGCGATTGAAGGTCTGCCCGGGCTGCACCACCAGCAGCTCCTCGAGCTCCTTCTGCGGGACCACGAACGTGCCGGCGAGCTTCACCGAGGACAGCTTGAAGACCTCGCCTTCCTGCACGTTCACCGTGATGAAGATGTCTTCCTTCTCGGGCGCGATGGCCACCTGGGTGGAATCGATCTGGAAGTTCGCATAGCCGCGATCCATGTAGTAGTTGCGCAGCTTCTCGAGGTCGCCCTGCAGGGACTCGCGCGAGTAGCGGTCATCCTGTTTGTACCAGGACTTCCAGTTGGGCGTTTTCAGCTCGAACGTATCCAGCACCTCCTTCTGCTTGTAGGTGTGGTTGCCGACGAGATTGATCTGGCGGATCTTGGCGCGCTTGCCTTCCTTGATCTCGATCTTGATCTTCACCCGGTTGCCGGTCTCCTCCTCGACGTGCGTATCCACGCGCACGGCGTATTTTCCGCGGCTGTAGTACTGATCCGTCAGG
>JAQGOC010000048.1 GCA_028293805.1 Gammaproteobacteria bacterium | reverse complement strand
TTCTGGTTGGGCTCACTTCCTGTTCATCCGGTTGTCACGATACCGAATTTGAAACTTGGAGACGTGCCGATCACATCGTGGTCGCTGTTGGAACCCAATCGGAATCATCACACGATTACCGACCCGGCTCGCCTTGCCAAAATTGTGGCCTTTGCTCGCGCGCATGCGGATGGGTGGGGTAACCCATGGTATGGCACTCCCGTCGGCAACATCTCGCTTGAAATCTACGCTAACGCGGGACCTCCTCGTGAGGTCGTCGATGAAGTCATCGAGGTGGACGGCCGCCAGCTTCGGGTGACTTGCCTTTCGATCGGCAGTCCGCACTGCGTCGTGAGGCTCGATGGAGCGACGGAGGGGGACGTCCGGCATTTCGGGCCACTCATCGAGACGCACTCGAATTTTCCGAACCGAACGAATGTGCAGTTTCTTGAAGTGGTGAGTCGCGAACAGATCCGCATCGGGATCTGGGAGCGCGGCGCCGGTTACACGCTCTCTTCCGGAAGCAGCGCGTGAGATAGGTTTCCTATGAGCCGCGATTCACGGACGCTCGATCCCAGCCCCGCATGCTGCAGTGCAGGAACGCGATGCAACTTGCGCCGTCCCCGATGGGCGCTATTTTTCGCTGATGCATTCCCAGCCGCGCGGCTATGCCGGATTCTGACACAGCGGTAGCCTGAAATCGGATTATGTAAGTTGCGAAATCCATTCACTTTTGCAAGAGAATGGATTGCTACGCTGCTGCGTTGAATTCACCTTATTGCGCGGCCGGTTCGGTGTCGCGCCGTCCACAACTCGTGAGCAGACATGCTTATCGCGCCCCTGCGAATGTAACGCGGTGTGCTCGTGTCTGAGCTGAGTAAGGAGACATCGTGTTTCTAAGTCGCTTGAAGATTGGCACGAGATTGGGGCTCGCATTTGCAGTTGTGCTGATCATGGTTGTCGGCATCGTTTGGCTCGCGGTGTGGAGGCTCGAGTCACTGGACACCTTGCTGACGGAGGTTGTCGACAACCGAGTGCCGCAGGTCGTGATCTCCCACAAGTGGGCGATTTCTGTGCTCGAGTCGGGGAGGCACATGCGCAACATTTTCATTCTCGACCACGACAGCATCCCCGAAGAGCTGGCCGGCCTGGAAGAGCAGAAAAAGATGCGTATCCAGTACATGAATGACCTCGAGAAGACCCTCGATACCGATGCGGGCCGGCACTTGTGGAACAATGTAGCGCAGGCGCGCGCCCTCTACATTCCGGACGAGGACGAATTCATCCGGCTCGCACGACTCAATCAGCTCGATGAGCCAAGAGACTGTTGATCGCCAAGGCGAGACCCGAGCAGCTGAAGTACCTTGCGGAAATCTACACACTCATCGATTACCAGGTCGCGCAGACCGGCACGGATCGTAATGCGGCACGGGAAGGGTACAACAACGGTCGCAGGTTGATCATCACCATCGGCGTTCTGGCCACGTTCTGCAGTGCACTGTTCGCCTTCTGGATCACGCGCAGCATTACGAGGCCACTGAAGCTTGCGCTGGGAATCGCGGAGCAGGTTGCGGCCGGCGATCTGACCGCACGTCTGGAGGTACACACTCAAGATGAGACGGGACAGTTACTGGCAGCGCTGAGAAAGATGACCGAAAGCCTGACCCACATCGTCGGCGAGGTACAGAGTTCCGGCATCCAGGTTACCTCTTCGGTCACCGAAATCGCTGCCACCGGCCGGGAGCAGCAGGCGACTGCAACTGAGATCGCAGCTACTACCACCGAGGTGGGCGCGACCTCCAAGGAGATTTCGGCCACGTCCAGGGAATTGGTCAAGACAATGAATGAAGTTTCCGCGGTGGCCGACCAATCGGCCACTCTGGCGAGCAGCGGACAGGCCGGCCTTGCACGGATGGAGGAGATGATGCGTCAGGTCATGGAGGCGGCGGGCTCGATCAACGCGAAGCTGGCCGTCCTCAACGAAAAGGCCGGCAACATCAACCACGTGGTGACCACCATCACCAAGGTGGCCGACCAGACTAATCTGCTCTCCCTCAATGCCGCTATCGAAGCGGAGAAGGCCGGGGAGTCCGGCCGTGGCTTCGCGGTGGTTGCCTCGGAAATCCGCCGGCTCGCCGACCAGACCGCGGTGGCGACCTACGACATCGAACAGATAGTCAAACAAATCCAATCGGCCGTCTCGGCCAGCGTAATGGGCATGGATAAGTTCTCCGAGGAAGTACGCCGCGGCATGCAGGAGATGCAGCACGTGGGCGGCGAGCTATCACAGATCATCCAGCACGTGCAGGCTCTGGCACCACGGGTTGAATCGGTCAACGAAGGGATGCAAGCGCAGGCGACCGGGGCGGAGCAGATCAGTCAGGCCCTGTCGCAGCTGAGCGAAGCGGCGCAACAGACGGTCGAGTCGCTGCGCCAGTCGAGCCAGGCCGTTGACGGGCTGAACCAGGTGTCCAGTGGGTTGCGGGCCAACGTGTCGCGTTTCAAGTTGCGAGCGCTCCTGGCGTCCTGACGATGTTATTCCTCCGATTTCAGATCGGTGCAGAGGCTTACGTGCTCGACACGGCGCCGATCGTCGAAGTTCTGCCTCTGGTGGGCATCAAGCGCATTCCCCGGGCTCCGGTCGGCGTCGCCGGCCTGTTCAATTATCGCGGCAAAGCAGTTCCAGTGATCGATTTGAGCGAGCTGACACTCGGACAGGGCGCGCAGCACCACATCAGTACGCGGCTCATTGTGCTGCGCTATGGCGCACATCTGCTGGGGCTGATCGCCGAGCGGGCGACCGAAACCATCCACCGTGAAGCCGCAGATTTCGCCGCGTCAGGCATTACAAGCGATGCAGCGCCCTACCTGGGGCCGGTTACCCATGACGCGGGTCGTCTGATTCAGTGGATCGAGGTGGACAAACTGCTGCCCGCATCGGTCAGCCATGTCCTGTTCCGTCAGGCAGAGGAGCTGTTGTGGCCTTCGCCAGAATCGCAGCCCTCCTGAAGGAGAGGATGGGACTCGATGCCGAATCGATCGGTATAGCGTCGGTCGAACGCGTGGTGCGCGCTCGATGCGCGGCCCGGGGTCTCGAGGATGAGCAGGCCTATTGGGAGCAGCTGAACGCGTCCGAGGAGGAGTTGCAGGAGCTGATCGAAGCGATCGTTATACCCGAGACCTGGTTCTTTCGTGATCCCGAGGCTTTTGCGGCGTTGGTGCGGGTGCTCGCGCAGGAGTGGCTCCCCAAACATCCGGAAGAGAGGTTGCGCATGCTCAGCCTGCCGTGCTCGACAGGGGAGGAGCCCTGCTCCATGGCGATGTCCCTGCTCGACGCAGGCTTTGCGGCGCAGCGTTTCTACATCGACGCCATCGACATCAGCCTGCGCGCGATCGCATACGGGGAGCGCGGGATCTATGGGAGAAACTCCTTCCGTGCGAAGGACCTCGGCTTTCGCGACCGCTACTTTGAGCCCCTGGAGCACGGCTTTCGGCTGAGCGAGGGTGTGCGCCAGCAGGTGCGCTTTCGACACGGAAATTTATTGGCTAACGGCTGGTTGCACGGTGCGCACGGGTACAACGCCATTTTCTGCCGCAACGTGCTGATCTATTTCGACCGTCCGATGCAGGACCGCGCGATCAAAGTGCTTGCTACGCTGTTGGCACCCGGCGGACTTCTCTTTGTCGGCCCATCGGAGACCGGCCTGGCGCTCGATCACGGTTTTGTGTCGGCCGGAATTCCACTTGCGTTCGCGTTTCGTCGCGCTGAAGCGGCTGCACTCGAGGCCGGGGCTCCCCGGAAAACCTCGCGCGCTGCCATTCCGACGAGGCCCATCGACCCATTCAGACCGCGCAAATCCGTGATCGCTGTCCAACCTCGGCCGAAAGCCGAGGCGCCGGTCGAAGCGACACCCAAAGACAAGTCCCCAATGGCCGCCGGGCATTGGATTGAAGAGGCGCGGCGGCTGGCCAACCAGGGCAATCTCACCGAGGCTTTGAGGTGCTGCGAACAGAACTCGCGCGACCAGCCCGCTTCGGCCGAGGTGTTTTACCTGATGGGGATGCTGCAGGATGCCGCAGGACAGGTGCACAAGGCTGCTGAACATTACCGCAAGGCGCTGTACCTTGACCCCCAGCACCCTGAAGCACTGGTGCATCTCGCAGTCGCCCTGCAAAAGGAAGGTGACACGCGGGGTGCGCAGCGGTTGTTGAAGCGCGCCAACCGACTATCGGCGATAGGCGAGGGCAAGAGCGGTGGATAGCGTGAAGGAGTCTTCGCATACCGTTACGCCGACGCACATCAAAAGCCGCGAACTGGATGACTGCTGGAATAGCATCGGTGTCCGCGGCGATCGGTCGTGTCCCGAGCTTCTGACGCACGTACACTGTCGCAACTGTCGGGTCTTTTCTGCAGCTGCGCGTGAACTGCTCGATGCGCCGGTACCCGCGGACTTCCTGAATTTTGCAACGGACCATTTTGCCCGGCCGGCACAGACGGCCAGCGACCATGCCCCTGCAGCCGAAACGCTCTCGGCCGTCGTATTTCGCGTGCACGCCGAATGGTTCGCGATCCGCACGGCAGCATGCCTGGAGATCGCGGACCTGCGCCCCATACACTCGCTGCCGCATCACCGCGATGGCGTAGTGTTAGGACTGGCAAACGTGCGTGGCGAACTGCTCGTTTGCGTTTCCCTGGCAGCGATTCTCGGCGTAAAGCCCGCGCCCGCAACGTCTTCCACGCAAATTCGGCGGGTCACCGTCGCGCAACGACTGTTGGTAGCGCGGGCCGAGCGCGGTGGAGTCGTCTTTCCCGTCGATGAAGTATATGGGGTGGAGCGCCTTCGCCCCCCGGATCGCCAGGAAATTCCGGCGACGGTCGCGCAGGCGCAGGTGGCCTACACGCAGGCTGTGCTGTCGGTGGCCGATAGGACGGTCGGCTTGCTCGATGAACAGCGGCTCTTCCATGCTGTGGAGCGCAGCTTGGCATGAGCTCTCAGGAAATCAGCCGGACATCGATGTTCGATCTGTTCCGTGCGGAAGCGCAGAGTCAGGCGCAAATCCTGACCGCAGGGTTGTTGGCGCTCGAGCGCGACGGCACCGCGGCACAACAGCTCGAGTCCTGCATGCGTGCCGCTGACTCGCTCAAGGGCGCCGCGCGTGTCGTCGGAACGACCATCGGCGTGGATGTGACGCATGCAATGGAGGACTGTTTCGTGGCCGCTCAGGAGGGCCGGGTCACGTTAGATCAGCGGCACATCGATGAGCTCCTGCGTGGCGTGGATCTGTTGCAACAGCTGGCACGGACAGATGAGCAGGAACTGGATCGGTGGGAGACGCAGAAGCTCGAAGAGGTGGAATCGTTCCTAACGGCGGTACGACGTATCACCGCAGCGAGCGAGGCTCCCCTTGAGGTCGCGCTCGAGCAAAGCCGCAACGAGAAATTCATGGAGGAGGTGCTGACCTCGAGCCGCTCTGCAAGCCAGGCGGGGGAAGGGGGCCAAGGTGGTGTCATCAGGGTCACTGCCGCGAATCTGCACCGGCTGCTGGGGCTGGCGGGCGAGTCGCTGGTGGAATCGCGCTCGCTCAAGTCCTTCGCTGACTCGCTGTTGCGACTCAAGCGCCTCCACTATGATTTGAGCCGCGACTTGGATCTGTTACGCGAGCACCTGCCGCGGCGGCACTTGAGCGACAAGGCACACACCGCGTTGGCCGACGCGCAGCGGCGTGGCCTGGAATGCCAGCAGTTCCTGGCGCAGCGGCTCGTGGAGATCGAGACTTTCGACCGGCGCGCCGCCAATCTCTCGCATCGGCTCTATGACGGAGCGCTTGCCTGTCACATGCGCCCTTTCGCCGATGGCGTGCAGGCCTATCCGCGCATGGTACGCGATCTCGCCCGCGTCCTTGGCAAGCAGGTGCGCTTGTGCATCGCGGGCGAGGATACCCAGGTCGACCGCGACATTCTGGAAAAGTTGGATGCACCACTCGGCCACCTGTTGCGCAACGCCCTGGACCATGGCATCGAGTTACCCGCCGAACGCCTCGCCGCCGGCAAGCCTGCCGAAGCGGTACTGCGTGTTGAAGCGCGGCATAGTGCAGGTCGGCTGCAGTTGATCGTCGCTGACGATGGCCGCGGCATCGATCTCGAACGCCTGCGCGCAACCGTCATCCAGCGCAAGCTCTCCAATGAAGCAACGGCCGCGACCCTGAACGAAGCGGAGCTGCTGGAGTTTCTGTTTCTGCCCGGATTTTCCATGAAGGAAGCAGTGACCGACATATCCGGTCGCGGTGTCGGGCTCGATGTCGTGCAAAATGTCCTCAAACAGGTCCGCGGCACGGTGCGTGTGACCACGCGGCCCAGCGAAGGGACGCGCTTCCAGCTTGAGTTACCGCTGACGCTCTCAGTGGCCCGCACGTTGTTAGTGGAAATAGGCGGCGAGCCTTACGCCGTACCGCTCGCCTACATTACACGCACGCTGCACCTCGTCCCAGGCAATGTCAGGCTCCTCGAGGGCCATCCTCATTTCATGTTCGACGGGCGCTCGATCGGCCTGGTGACGGCTCATCAGCTCCTCGGCTGTGCGCCGCCGCAGGTCGCAGGCGAAGTATTGGCGGTGATCGTGCTGGGAAATGCGACTCATCTTTACGGATTGGTCGTCGACCGATTTCTGGGCGAGCGCGAGCTGGTCGTGCAGCCACTCGATGCGCGGCTCGGCAAGCTCAAGGACGTCGTGGCCGGCGCTCTGATGGAGGACGGTTCACCGGTACTCATCCTGGATGTCGAGGACATTATCCGCTCAGTCGAAAGGTTGGCGGGCTCCGGCACACTGGACACCGTCGCAAGCGACGGAACGGGAGCAGCGGCCGAAGCGCGCAAGCGCGTGTTGGTGGTGGAGGATTCTTTCACCGTCCGGGAGCTGGAGCGCAAGCTTCTGGCCAACAGCGGTTATGAAGTTGAGGTCGCCGTCGACGGCATGGACGGCTGGAACGCCGCACGCGCCGGCCACTTCGATCTGGTGATCACAGATATCGACATGCCCCGCATGGACGGGATCGAGCTCGTCACGCTCATCAAAAAAGATCCGCATGTGAAGTCGACGCCGGTCATGATCGTGACTTACAAGGACCGGGCGGAGGATCGTCAACGAGGGCTGGAGGCTGGCGCCGACTATTATCTGGCGAAGGGCAGCTTTCACGACGACGCGCTGCTGCAAGCGGTCGCGGACCTGATTGGCGCGGCGGCCCCATGAGAATTGGCGTCGCCAACAACTCACCCATTGCGAGGCGGGAACGGTTGGTTGCGATCGGTGCCTCGGCCGGCGGTCCTGCCGCCTTGTCCACGGTGTTGTCCGGCCTGCCGGAAGACTTTCCGGCGGCTGTCGTGATCGTTCAACACGTGGACGAGCGCTTCGCGCAGGGCATGGCCGAGTGGTTGAGCCGGCAATGTGCGTTGTCAGTGCGTGTGGCCAAGGAAGGTGATCGCCCGACTGCCGGCACAGTGTTGCTCGCTGGAACCAACGATCATTTAACGTTCAAGACGGCGGGGCGCATCGGCTACACACCGGAGCCGCGGGAGCAGCCTTACCGGCCCTCCGTAGACACTTTCTTTGCGAGCATCGACGCTCTCTGGCCTGGCGAGGCGATCGGCGTATTGTTGACCGGCATGGGCCGCGACGGAGCGATAGGCTTGAAGGCTCTGCGCGACAAGGGCTGCTACACCATTGCCCAGGATCAGGCGACGAGCACTGTCTACGGAATGCCCAAGGCCGCCGCAAGCCTCGGTGCGGCCGTGGACATTCTGCCGCTTGAGCGCATTGCGCCGCGGCTGGTGGATGCATTCAGGCATGGGTTTTAGTGACGGAGATATTCGCATGAGTCCGGTTCTCCTTAAAACGTCCGCTTCGCAGGTGGGGTCGGCGCCAGCCGATGGCCCCTCAAAAAGCCCGACTCCTGAACAGCCCGATGGGGACGAGACACTGCGGCTGCGCGCCATTGACGACTACAATGTCATCGTCCTGTTGGTCGATGACCAGGTGATGATCGGCGAGGCGGTGCGTCGGGCCTTGGCGGATGAGCCCAATGTAACCTTTCACTTCTGTTCGGAGTCCGCTGCAGCACTCGAAGCCGCGCGGCAGATCAGGCCGACCGTTATCCTCCAGGATCTCGTCATGCCGGGCGTCGACGGGCTTGCGCTGGTACGCGAATATCGCGCCCACGAAGCCACTCGCCACATGCCGATCGTTGTCCTGTCAGGGCGCGAGGAACCCAGAACCAAGCGGGATGCGTTCACCGCGGGCGCGAATGACTATATCGTGAAGCTTCCCGACAAGGTGGAGCTGATAGCCCGTATTCGCTATCACTCTCGGGCCTATCTCAGTACCCAACAGCGCGACGCCGCCTACCGCGCTTTGCACGAAAGTCAGCGTCAGCTCCTGGCCGCCAACATCGAGCTGCAAAGACTCTCGAACATGGATGGGCTCACGGGTCTCAACAATCGCCGCCGCTTCGATGAGTACGCCGCTGCCGAATGGCTTCGAGCCCGCCGCGAACGCGCGTCGCTCGCGTTGCTGCTCGCAGACGTCGATCACTTCAAACGGTACAACGACACCCACGGGCACTTGGCAGGGGACGAAGCGATCAAGCGTATTGGAGGCGCCATCCACGCCGCGTGTGGCCGTCCAGCGGACTTGCCGGCGCGATACGGCGGAGACGAATTCGTGGTGGTGCTGCCCGGCGCAGACACTCACGCCTTGTACGTAGTCGGAGAGCGGATGCGACAAGCGGTCCAGGACCTGAAGATTGAGAGCAATACCGCCTCTGCGGGCCTGCATCTGACACTCAGTATCGGCGGCGCAGCGACCCTGCCGACAATTGAAGACGGATTGCTCGACTTGATCGCCGTCGCCGACAGAAACCTCTACGAGGCCAAGGCACAGGGCAGAAACCGAGTCGTCGCGCGCGAAAAGGTCTAGGACGGGACGGTTAGTTGTTGCACCGCAATCGGATCGGCGTTGCGGTCAGGCGTGACTCGTCTGCCGGCGCGTTCTGCTCTTCCGCTGGGGTACCTTGATCGGCCGCGAGGGTGAAATGAAACGTGGCGCCCTTGCCCACGTCGCTTTCGGCCCAAATGCGTCCTCCGTGCCGCTGGATGATCCGGTGGACGATCGATAACCCCACCCCGGTACCTTCGAAGTCCGACTCGGAATGCAAACGCTGGAATACACCGAAGAGCTTATGGACGTAGTCCATGTTAAATCCGGCACCATTGTCGCGCACGAAGTAAACGGTTGCTGACCCATCAGTCCGGCAGCCTAGTTCGATGATGGCTGGGCGGCGCTCGCGCGTGAACTTGAAAGCATTGGACAACAGGTTCACCCACACCTGCTCGATCAGCGATGCATCCGCATTGCAGTGGCCGAGCGTACCGATGCGCACTGTAGTGTGTTGTCGGCGCAAGGGTTCCTTCGCAAACAGATCCTCGATCAGACGATGGGCCAATGGGTCCAGATCGACGCGGCCCCGCAAGAGCGGTTGGCGTCCGAGCTGCGATAGTGCGAGCAGGTCCTCGATCAACTGTCCCATGCGTCGCGCGCCTGCCTCCACATGTTTGAGTATTGACAGGCCCTCGGCGGGAATACTGTCTTTGAAATCCTCCATGTACATCTCGGAAAAGGCCAGCACTGTCCGTGCGGGTGCCCGCAGATCGTGCGAGACGGAGTAGGAGAATGACTCGAGTTCTCGATTCACGGCCTCGAGTTGCCGGTTGGCCACCTCCAATTCGTGGGTCCGCTGCCGGATCCGCTCCTCGAGTTGCCGGTTGTTGCGCCGCAACTCGTGCACTGAAAGCGCTCGATTGATTACCGGCAGGATGATGTTCAGTCTGAACGGCTTCACGATGTAGTCGAGTGCGCCGGCCTGCATGGCCTTGACCGCGGTGTCGATGGCTGCGTGCCCGGTCATGACAATCGCCACCTGATCGGGCGAAATTGTGCGCGCCGCGGTCAAAAGCGCAATGCCATCCATTTCCGGCATCATGAGATCCGTCAGGAGGAGGTCGAATTCCTGTCCCCGCAGAGCATCGAGCGCGCGCCGCGCGGAGGTGAATCCCGTGGTTGAGTATCCTTCGATCGACAATGTGTCCGACAGGGCTTTCAGCTGCACGGATTCGTCGTCAACGATCAGAAGACGGGGCATGGGTGGTGTGTTCATGCCTCAATGCGTCCCTGCTTCTTGTGTAGCGGCGGCAGTCAGCTCCGCCAGCGCCATCCGCAACTCATTCAGTCGCGGCGGCTTGTTGAGTACGCGATCCACATGAGGCGGAATATCGTTTTCGGCAACGAGGCGATGGCCCCACCCGGTCAGCATGACGATCGGCGTGCGCCTGGACACCGCCTTGATGGCGGCCGCGACTTTGCGCCCATCCACGTACGGCATGCCAAGATCCGTAATTACGAGGTCGAACCGCTGGCTGGCCTTTGCGGCAGCACTGAACGCATCGATCCCCGCTTGGCCGCCGTTCGTAGGGGTAATCACGTGTCCGTCGCCCTCAAGCGCATCCTGTACGGATTTGATGAGGAGCGGATCGTCGTCGACCAACAGAATGCGAAGGCGCCGTGCGACGACGGGTGTAGGAATGCGTACGGTCATCGTGAGTGCGGGCGTGTAGCCGGGGAAAATCATTCGGAAGGTGGTGCCGCGGCCCAGCTCGCTCTCCAACTCGAGTTCCGCGCTGTGGCGCTGAATCATGCCGTAGACCATCGCAAGGCCAAGGCCGGTGCCCCGCTCACCCTTGGTCGTAAAGAACGGCTCGAGGCAACGCCGCCGCGTCTCTTCATTCATACCGATGCCAGTGTCGCTGACTTCGATGTAGACTTTGGAATCCGTGGACACACTGTCTGTTCTTTCGGCCTGGATGCATCGCGTTCGCAGTGTAAGTGTCCCGCCCTCCGGCATCGCGTCCACCGCATTGAAGATCAGATTCGTGAGGGCATCCCGGATCTCCCCTTCGGCGCCCATGACTTCCACCGGCTCGGCAGAGAATTCCGTCCGCAGGTCGATCATTGCGCCTCGTTGGAGTGCCAGGTCGCTCCAGCGTGCCTTGGTCAGCTCGATCACTTGCTGGAGAGTGCGATTGAGCTCGATGCGCGCCAATTCGAGCTGCGGCTCGCGGGGTCGATAGAACTCTCGCATGCGCGCGACGGTCGCTGCCACGTCTTCTATGGCCCGCTGGATGGTCGTGAGATGACCTCGCGCCCGGTCGCTCAGATTGGGCTCGCGCTCCAGCAGCGAGTCGGTGTACAGCGAAATCGGTGAAATGGCGTTATTGATGTCGTGCGCAATGCCACTCGCCATCTGCCCGAGCGCGCGCAGGCGCTCCTGCTGCACCACTGTATGCTGACTTTGCCGCAGATCTTCGTAAGCCTGTTGGAGAGCGGTGTACAGCTGCATTTGATGGGAGGCCAGTGCAACGTGCTCCGTGAGCTGCCGCAGGAATTCGCAATCGGTGCTGGCAAAGGCATTCTCTATACGCCGTGAGGCGATGAGTACTCCGGCTACGCGGTTCTCGACGGCAAGCGGTGCGATGACCAGCGAACGCAGTCCACTTTGCGCGAGGCGCTGCGGGAATGGGAAAGGCACCTCGCGCACGTCGGGCTCGTACACCAGTTCACCCTTCATGCAGCGGCTAAGTCCGTTGCTGTCGATGGGCACTTGGGTGTGCTCGGTCATCTGCATTGCCGCTGCAAGCGCGGTGCTTGTGATGCCCACGGAGGCTACCTGCAAATTCGCGCCGTCCGATAGACAAACACAGCCGAAGTCGATCGGCAGGCTATCCTCCAGGCTGCTGAGGACCACCCGGAACAGACTGGGTAGATCCTGCCGCTCGCCGATCGCGCGGGTAATGTGCTGCAAAAGCTGCAGGTTTCCCAGTTGTGACTTGAGTTTTCCGTGCTGCTCCTGGATTTGAGTGAGCATGTGATTGAAGGCATCCGTCAGCAGCCCAAGCTCGTGCCCCCCTGTGCTCGTGGCGCGGACCGAATAATCCCGCCGGTCGGAGACCGCTCGCGCCGTTTCGGCCAGCGACAGGATCGGCTCGGAGACTTGGCGCTGCAGACTGCGCGACATCAAATATGCGACGAGGCAGGAGACCGCGATCACCAGCGCGGCGATGATTCCGTGCAGGCGCAGTTGGTCGTAGAGCGCCTGTGTATCTGACTTCAGATAGACGGTACCCATCCGCCGGTCGTTTTCGACCACGGGCTGAAAGCCCACCAGGTTCTGCTGCTCGAAGCGATAGCCGGTGACTCGTGGATGGGCCGGAATGTCAGAAGCAATCCCGGCGGCCGACCCGAGTCTGGCATAAGAGGCGAACAGCGCACCCTTACGGTCATACAGCGCACCCACGACGATGTGCGGCTCCGCCTTGAGCGCACTCAGGATGCTGCGTGCATCCTCCGGGTTTTCGAAAGCGAGCGCGGCGGTGCTGTTGTTGGCGATGATCTGACCGAGGGTCGCGAGATTTTGGATGGCTGAGTGGCGATACGTCAGAAACTCATACGCAAAGGAAGCGGCTGTGCTCACGAGCAGCACAGCGCCACTCGTCAGCAACACCATGGACATCAACCTGCGGCGAATGGGTGTTCGATTCATGACCTGCTACCCCGCCTCCGGCCCAATGATCTGCGACGGCCGCAGCAGCTTGGAACTGATGGTGAGTCCCGCTGCTTTCGCGGCCGCGATATTGATCCTCAGCCGCAGCCGATTGTGTTCGCTCGCGAACTGGATCATGGTGCCGCGTTCGGCCGATTGATCGATGTCACTGACCGTGAGAATGGCGCGGTCACCGAGCGACTTCACGATTTTCTCGAGTTGCGTCAGTTGCGACGTACCGATGAAGACAATGTGACAGGCCGATTCGATGCCGCCCGGATCGCGGTAACGCCTGACCACGAAGGGATGACCTTGCACGTTTTCACCGCGCACGGTCACATCGAGCTCTGCACCGAAGGGATCCTCGCCGACGATACAGATCGAGAAGGGGGCATCCGCGGCACCCAATGCCTGCGGCGGCCACACCACGAACTGTGCAAAATTGAACAAGAAGACGGCCTTCACTTGATACTCGGTCGGGCCCGCCGCGAGAGCGGGCGCCACGCCTGCAAGCCACACCAGCACAAGGGCTCTCAGAACTGACATTGGATCCGGCCGAAGAGGCTGCGTCGGATCTCGATCCGCGACGGGTCCGGAAAGCCGTACTCCGGATGCTGTGCGTGCAGCAGGTTCTCACCCACGACGGACAATTCAATTTTCGGCGTCGGGTGCCAGCCGAGTCGCGCATTCAGCTCGAAGTAGCTCGGCACGATACCGACGACCGCAGCGTTGTTGATGTGCAGTGTATCTACCCACCGCAACGCAGTGCTCACATCGAGGTTTCGGCCCAAATCCAACGCCGAGCGCAGCGAGAATTGCTGCTGCGGGTCGGCGGTTTCATTGTGAGCGTCACTGAAATCGAACCGTCCCGCCTTGACGTGCAGATTCTCCTTCAGAAGCGTGTAGCCGGCATGCAGCCTCCAAGCCGGTAGCAGTTGGTAGTCGGCGCTGAACTCGAGGCCGTACGTGTGCCCCTCCAGATCGTTCTGGAAAACGAGGGGAAATGGCAGGCCGGGAATTGTGGGCTCGGGGCTCGGGGCGGTGCTGCGCACGTGGTCGTATCGGTTGTAGAAGGTTGACAGCGAGGTCGCAAGCTTCGTGCTGACCTGCGTCCGGTAACCCAATTCGTAGGCCACCACGGTTTCGGATTTAAAGCCCGAGCCACCTTGCAGGAGCACCAGGCCGGTCGACGGTGCCGGTTCGGCCAGATCATGGTCGATGCGGGACGGGGTCCGTACTGCGCGAGACACGGCGGACCAGAGTGTCTGGTTCAAGCCGGGGATCCATAGAAGCCGTACGCTGGGCTCGACTTCATATCCGGTGTAGTCATTGTGCTCGAGCTTCGTACCGGCCGTGAAAAACACCTCTGGCCGTAGCATGACTTCATCCTGCACGAAGCCGCTGAACAGATTCTGAGTCAACGTCGGCGGAAAAAATGATAGGGACAGCGCGTTGGAGACGACGTCGTGCGTCAAGCGATAGCCCAAACCCCACACCACGCGGTGCCGCTCGCCCATGCGAAGGTGATGCTGAAAATCCACATCGTATGTGTTGAGGTCGTCCGCGATGACACCCGCCGGAGCAAATGCCATCGCAGCCGTGGGAAGCGATATATGTGTGCGGTCGAAGTACGTCTGCAGGCTCATATCGGAATCCTGCGACAGCGTATGCGACCACCGTCCCAGGATATTGCCGCCGCTGAAGCGCAATTCACCGGTCGCCGTGTGATCACCACTGCCGCCGTAAAGGTCCCCCTGCAACGTCAGGGTGTCATCCGAGGAGCTCTGGGCATCGATGCGAAATCCGCCGCGCCCCTGGCGCCAGGCGTCATGCGCACGCTCGCCGCTCGCCAGCACTTCCGCATCGCCTTCGAAGTATTTCCCGTAGATGCGGAAATAGACATTGGGAGCGAGCATTCCGCCGTAGCGCACCGTGCCGAAATCCTGCCAGTGTGAGCCGCCACCGCCTTCCAGGTAGAGCCCTTGGGTGTTGCTGGCGCTCTTTGTGGTGATGTTGATCACCCCATTGACCGCGTTCGCACCCCACAGCGTGCTCCCGGGGCCGCTGATGACTTCAATGCGGTCAAGATCGGCCAACGGATAATCCTGCGCGTTCCAGAACACGCCGGAATAAAGTGGGGTGTAGACGCTGCGGCCGTCCACCAGCACCAGTAGCTTGTTACTGAGACTCGTGTTGAAACCCCGCGAGCTGATGGCCCAATCGTGGGAATTCTTCTGCGCGACCTGCAAATTATCGGCGAGCCGCAGGGCTTCCGGAAGGCTCTGGGCGCCGGACTCCTGGATCTCATCATGGGTGATCACCTGGATGGCCGAGGCTGTTGCGGCCAACTTCTCGGGGCGTTTCGAGACCGAAGTGACCTCGAGACCCATCAGCTCCTCCACGCTGAGCTTCTTCAGTTCGGCCGCGGACTCCGAGAGCTCATCGGCTCGAGCGATCGCGAGGGCGAGGAATGCGGCCGCGGACAGCCAGCCGAGTTGGGCTGCTCGCATCATGTCGTTGACTGTACGCGAGAGTGCATCGGGAATCTCGTATTTACCTTAACGTACAACGCTGCGCAGACTACGTGTCCGTCGCGCCTCGAGGCGTGAAGTGAGCCACAGTATCATCTGCCATTCACCAACTCCGGCACGGTGATCAAACGCCGCGTCGTTTCGAACGATTCCGGATCGTATGTTGGGTAATCATGTGTGCTGTTGAGGTCGCAAATGCCAGTGGATATCTTGATAGGACGCAGCAGACGACACGGATCCGCGGCGCAGCACGCCGTGTCCTGGCACAGCAGATTGCACTGCAGCAGTTTACAAGTAATCTGTGAGTGAGACGTACGTCGCTATTCAGCTCACTTGAAGCCGTAACACCTCACGACCCGGTTCGAGAGCAACTGTTAGATTGCCAAGGGATTTTTGAGGGGCAGGTGTAGAGACCATGGACGTGCGAGTGCTGATGGTTGAGGACTCCGAGACGGACGCGGAGCTGGCCCGTCGGAGTCTGCGCATGGGTGGCATTGACTGCTTCTGCAGGCGGGTCGAAACCGAGGCTGCGTTTGTTGCGGCCCTGCGGGAGGGCGCCTGGGACTTGATCCTCTCGGACTTCTCTCTTCCGACATTTGACGGGCTTTCCGCGCTGACGATCGCCGTGCGCGAGGCGCCCGACATTCCCTTTATCTTTGTGTCGGGAACGATCGGCGAGGAGCGGGCCATTGAGGCTCTTCGTCGGGGTGCCATCGACTACGTCCTGAAGACGAATCTGAAACGACTGGCGCCAGCGGTTCGCCGAGCGCTGCACGAGGCAGGGCAACGCATCGCCCGACGCGTCGCGGAAGAGCGTCTCCGGGATGTGATTGATACCTCCCGGGACTGGATTTGGGAACTCGATCGCAACGGCGTGTTTGTGTTCAGCAGCGACTCGGTTTCTGGCGTGTTAGGGATCGAGCCTGCGCAGATTCTTGGGACTCACTTCAGCGAGTGGGTTCAGGACTACGACCGCCAGCGTGTGCAGGACGCGATGACCGCACTGGACAGCTGCTCGCGCACGCTTGAGTCCTCGACTGCCCGTTGGCGTCACGCTGACGGGACTACGCGCTGGCTGGAGCGACATGCGCTGGCACTTGTTGACTCCACCGGTTCGGTGTGCGGCTTTCGCGGGGCGGATCGTGACGTCACAGAACGCGAGGAGCAGCAGTTACGGATCACTCGACTGACTCGCATTCTCGAGATGCTTTCCGGGATCAACACCGCGGTCGTGCGCATTCGGGATCGAATGGAGCTGTTCCGCGAGGTGTGCCGCATTTCGGTGAACACGGGCCGTTATGCGACCGCTCTTGTGGCGTTCCTGGAGCCGGGCACGCGGACCGCGCGTCCATTTGCGTGGTCTGGCGCCGAGGACGCCGATCTCAGGGATCGGGTGTTATTTGTTGCCCCGACGGAGGCGGAGGATTCAAGCGTAAGCGGGCGGGTCTTGCGGACAGGAGAAATGTTCTTGTGCAATGATATCACGCAGCTTGACACCCCTATCCGCGCGTGGCCGACACTCCGCGACGCTAAATTCCGCTCAGTCGCAGCCCTGCCGCTGACAGTCGACGCCACGACCGTGGGTGTGTTGCTGTTGACTGCCCTGGATAGCGGCGCCGTGACCGGTGAGGAGACCCGGTTGCTGGGGGAAGTGGCAGCCAACCTATCGTACGCGCTGCAATATTTCGAGAAGGAGAGCGCGGTCCAGTTCCTGTCCTACTTTGATCCCCTTACGGGGCTTGCGAGGCGGGTTTTATTTTGCGAGCGCCTGGCGGTCCGCATGGCCCATGGCAAAGCCCACGAGCCTCAGCCTGCAGTCGCTGTGCTCGACATCGAACACCTGAGTGTCATCAACGATTCGTACGGTCGGCACGCCGGCGACCGCTTGCTGCAGGAGATCGCGGATCGTTTAAAGAGCCGCTTTCTCGACAGCGATCATGTCGCTTACCTCGGGGCCGGCTGTTTCGCCATGGTGCTCGTTCAGGCGGATGGCCAGGACGGAGCTCTGCGTGAGTTGCAACACCATACGGTAACCCTGTTCGAACGGCCGTTTCGAATCGAAGGGCACGACCTGCCGGTGACGATCAAATCCGGACTCGCTTGCGGGGGCAGGGAGGGCGGGGACGCGGAGGCGCTTTTGCAGAACGCCGAAGCCGCGCTTCGGCAGGCGAAGGCCGCCGGCGAGCAGTATCAGCACCACCAGCTGGATCTGAGCTCGAAATTGGCGGCGCGGCTCGCTCTGGAGCACCGGCTGCGCGGGGCATTGGACAATCAACAGTACGTACTCTACTACCAGCCCAAGATCAATATCGCGACCGGTCGTCTCGAGGGTGTGGAGGCGCTCCTGCGTTGGAACGATCCGGAACGGGGTTTGGTTTCGCCGGCCGAATTTCTGCCGATTCTGGAATCCACGGGAATGATTGTGACGGTCGGTGAATGGGCTCTGCGGCAGGCGGCGAGCGACTGTCGGCGCTGGCAAGGCGCAGGCCTGCATCCGGTCCACATCGCGGTCAACTGTTCGCCGCTGCAGCTGCGGCGCAAGGGGTTCGTGGAGCAGGTACTGGATACTCTCGAGGGATGGGGACGGGACGGATGGGGTATCGATCTGGAGATAACCGAGAGCCTTCTCATTGATCCGGGTTCGTCAGAGGTGCACCGATTGCGGGCCTTGCGTGACGCGGGCGTCCGGATCGCTATCGACGACTTCGGCACGGGTTACTCCTCCCTCAGCAGGCTTTCGGATCTGCCTGTGGACACTCTGAAGATCGACCGCTCATTCATCATGGGCCTGCCTGAGAATCGCGCCGCTGTGCGGCTCGTGCCCACTATCATCGGTCTTGCGCGTGCCTTCGATCTGATCACGGTCGCCGAGGGCGTCGAAACGCGCGAGCAACTCGAGTTCCTCGCGCGCACCGGCTGCGACCAGTCGCAAGGATATCTACACGCGCGGCCGATGCCGGCGGCGGACTTGGAGGTTCTGCTCGCGGAGCGGGCGAAGACGGCGACTGCTGAAGCGCTGCGATTATCCGAAGAGATGGACGTCCTGCGATACGGCGCGCAGGCTGATGGGTAAGCGAGGCGGCAGACCGAAAACGAACCATCCATTCAAATGCGGCTACATGCTGCCCAACCTACAGAATCCTTAATCTAACCGCGCACCCGCATTCTCCTTCCAGTGCGCCGGCCTCGGCAATTACTTGCTCAATGCCGGCCGCTGGGCGGCGCTGCAGCTCGCGACTGGCCACAGCTGTCCAGCCTCCTCACGCAGTGTACTCAACATGATCTGGGCCCCGGGGGAAAGCTTGTGGTCGCGGCGCGTGATCAGCCCGAACGCGCCCACACCCAACGGCAGATTCCTGACGAGCACCGTCAAGATGCCCGCCTTGAAGCAGGATTGGACGGCCTCCTCGGGCAGAAGAGCCACCGTCAGGTTGCTCTGCCGAAGCAGGCCAGTGATCACGGGTAGACAATCGGTTTCTACGATGTTGGTCGGACGTGACAAGCCGT
>JAQGOC010000044.1 GCA_028293805.1 Gammaproteobacteria bacterium | reverse complement strand
GAAACTGGCCGTCGTCGCCGTAAGTGGTGATGCCACCTTGAGCCTGGGCCTTGAAACCCTCGAACCGCTTGTCGGTAACGAAGTTGACGACACCGCCGACCGCGTCCGAACCGTAGGAGGCCGACGCACCGCCCGTAACGATGTCTACGCGCTTGATCAACAGTTGCGGGAATTGACTGATGTCAGGGACTCCTGTGACATTGGCGCCAACCACCCGTTGTCCATCGAGCAACGTCAGGGTGCGAATCGTCCCAAGGCCGCGCAGAGAGAAGGAACTCAACCCCTGCTGGCCACTCGACGTGCTGAAAGTGCCGGTAGCGACTCCCGTCGATCCCTGCAACGATGGAAGTTGAGCTACGGAAGTGAAGATATTGGGCTGTGCAGTCTTCGCGAGATCGTCCGAATTAACCATGGTGGTAGGGGTCGGCGCCGTGAAGCCGCGCGAAGTGATTCGCGTACCCGTCACTATGATCGTCGCCGCATCCGACCGCTCCGCCCCGCTGCCGGCAGCCGGTGAGTCAGTGGGGGACGGTGACTCACCGTTGCCAGCAGCGGTTTGGCCATGAGCCGGGCTGTGATGGAGCGACAAGGCTACTGACAACACAACACCGCCGAGCAGGCGCATTGCAGTCCTGGTATGTACCATTGAGCGAATCCCCTTTATTCGTTCTTTAGCGGCTGAGCACCAGACGTTCCGAAAGCAACTTGCGTCGTCGCCTGTCGATCGCCGGAAAGCACCCCACGATCGCAACGAAGCTTTACGTCGCTGACGCTGAGGAGCGGGTGGCTTGTAATCCACCAGCCCATGTGATGTTGAAGAAGGCTTCATCGTGTAGGCCGGGGCCATGGGTCTTCACACCGGCGCGCAGGTAGACCCGAATACCGTTGTCATTTTGGCCGGGGATGCGCGGCGGACTCGCTGACACGCGGGTCTTTGCTTGGGTGCTAGCGAGGCCCCAAACACCGAGTGGCAGAGAGGCACTGCATACGCACAAGAGACTCTGCTTTCGACTAGAGATGCGCACTCTTCCCCCTCCCTCCTGCGCGACTGCAGCATAACCGTATACAGTATGCAGTTGCAAGGGAATTGGGAGCGCTACCAGGCCTACGCTTTGGGAGCTCCCCAAGACATGCTTTGGAAGTCGCCTGATTCGCGCTGTGTGCCCGCTCGGCCGAGCGAGCGCTGCGGCGCGTTTGAATTACTCGCCACCAACGTCGCTCAGCCTGCGTGCGAATACGCGCCAGCGCGTCCGCCTGTAACAAAACCTCCATGTGATAAGGTTCGGCGCGTCGCGACGAACCTCCAGCGAGCCACGCGAGTCATCCGAACACAGGTGGGAACACGTGAAAGCCATGACATGCGGTGAGGCCGTGATGAAGTTGCTCTCGGCCTATGAGGTGGACACGGTATTCGGCATGGCCGGGACGATGACCGTCGAGCTGTATCGCGGCATCGCACTGTCAGGGATTCG
Source organism: Gammaproteobacteria bacterium (assembly GCA_028293805.1). GTDB lineage: Bacteria > Pseudomonadota > Gammaproteobacteria > Steroidobacterales > Steroidobacteraceae > 13-2-20CM-66-19. The sequence continues at coordinate 6,352 of JAQGOC010000044.1, read as the reverse complement.
CCACGTGCAGTGTCGCAACGAGCAAGGCGCGAGCCTCATGGCGGACGGCTACGCGCGCGCGACCGGCAAGCCCGGCGTTTGCACCATCATTGCCGGCCCTGGGGTCACCAACGCGGCGACCGGCATCGCTCAAGCTTATTGCGATTCGCAACCGTTGCTCGTGCTGTCCGGAGCGTGCGCCACGCGCACGCAGGGAAAAGGCTGGGGAGCGATTCATGAACTCAACGACCAGGCCGCAGTCACAGCGGGATTCACCGCGTTCAGCGCCATGGTCCGATATCCGGAAGAGCTGCCAGAATTGATTGCCCGTGCCTATGCGGTGTTTCGCAGCAGCCGGCCTCGTCCGGTTCATCTGTCGCTACCGCGGGACGTCCTCCCGGAAACCGTGGAGGCCGACTGGAAAACCCGTCGCGCTCCGTCCTTGCCGATGCCCGATCCGGCCGCGATCGGTGAGGCCGCGGATCGCCTCGCCCAGGCGAAGCGTCCTCTGATTCTCGTCGGCGGTGGCGCGGTCGGTACGCGCAAGGCACTGACTGAGATCGCCGAGCGTATCGGGGCTCCAGTTCTTTCCACCAATGCCGGTAAAGGCATACTTCCGCAATCCCACCGTTTGTCCCTGGGCTGCTCGATCCTGCAGGAAGCGAGCCAGCAGGCACTCGCCGACGCCGACGTGGTGCTGTTGGTTGGCTCGGAAGTCGCGGCAGGCGACCACTTCCTGCCGAAACTCGAAATATCGGGCGACATCATTCGGATCGACATCGATCCAACGGAACTGACATCGATGTATTCCGCGGCGGTGCCCATTCAGGCCGACGCCCGTGCCGCGATGTGCGCCCTGTCGTCCGCCCTCTCCAGCGGGAAGCCAACGACGCAGCGGTCCGAAGGTGAACACCGGGTCCGGGATGTCCTCGCGCGCAATGCGGCGAAAATGACCGACCTCGAAAAGTTGCATGCGCGCGTTTGGAAGATGCTGCGTTCAGCCCTTCCTGCGGACGCAATCGTGATGGGCGACGCCACGCAGATTGTGTACACCGGTTGTTTTGCCATGCCGATGGAGATGGAGCGCTGCTGGTACTATTCCGGCAATTATTGTTCTCTGGGTGTCGCCTTGCCGATGGCCATTGGCGCCAAGATCGGCGCGCCACATCGGCCGGTGATCGCCGTCGCGGGTGACGGCGGGATCATGTTCACGGTCAGTGAGCTGGCCACGGCGGCGGAAGAACGCCTCGCGCTTCCAGTCATCGTGTGGAACAACGATGCTCTGAACGCGATCGTGGAACAGATGGACCAGCGGCAGATTCCGCGCATCGGCGTGGAGCCCAAGAGCCCGGACTTCCTGCAATTGGCTGAGAGCCTCGGCTGTCATGCCACTCGAGCCGCAAGCGCCGAACACCTGGCGCAATCCGTACGGGAGGCTCTCGTTGCGGATCGTCCGACTGTGATCGAAGTTCGACAGGATAGTCGATGGCTGCTGGTCTAGCCGACCGCCGGATCCGCGCGACCGCCCAGCTAACGGCCAACTCGCGACGGAAGCCGGGGCTCAGCCCGGATGCAGCGCGCGGGGACGGCGCACCGGGTTCTGGTCGTTGATCTCGTCGCGCGGCCGGTAGGGCTCCTCGAGGAAAGCCCTGTCGCCGGCATCAAGCTGCAGCCCCAGCGCCTCCACGGCGACGTCGAGGTGCGTCGCCTTGGCAGCACCCGCGATCGGAATGTTGTAGTTGGGATTGCCCGCGACCCAGGCCATCGCAACGTGTGCTGCGCTCACGCCCCGACGCGCGGCGATCTCGCGCACGCGGCGTGCGATCTCGCGATCGATGTCGTCGCCGTAGAATTCCTGGTAGACGTCATGGACAGTGCGCGGAGTCCCGGCATCGCGCGCGAGGAAACCGCGCGCGAGAGGACTGAAGGTGGTGACGGCGATGCCCTGGTCCCGGCAGTAGGGGAGCATCTCGCGCTCTTCTTCGCGGTAGAGCACATTGTACTGACATTGCATGTTGACGAATTGCGTCCAGCCGTTCATCGCCGCCACGTGGTTCATCTTCGCGAACTGCCACGCATACATCGTGGACGCGCCCAGGTAGCGCACCTTGCCGTCACGGACCGTGTCGTGCAGCGCCTCCATGGTTTCCTCGACGGGCGTGTCAGCATCGAAGGCATGGACCACGTAGAGATCGACGTAGTCTGTGCCCATCCTCGCCAGCGACCGGTCGATCGAAGTTGCGATGTGTTTTCGTGAGAGGCCACGATCGTTCGGGTCGTCGCTCATCGGGTAATAGACTTTGGTTGCGAGCACCAGCCGCTCGCGTGCGCTCATCCTGAGCAGGTTCTGGCCGACGACCTCCTCGTTGCGGCCGGTGGAATACCAGTCGGCCATGTCGAAGAAGGTGATGCCGAGGTCAAGGGCTCGCCGCAGGAGGGGAATCGAATGGTCTTCGTCGAGCACCCATCCCTTCCAGGCGGAGTTGCCCATCGACATCGTGCCGAGGCAAAGCTGCGACACCTTGAGGCCCGTCCGCCCGAACCGGATGTAATCCATGCGACACCTACTCTCATGTTGCCGGCGGAGGATGCACCGCCCTCCAGTGCTGCGCGATTGAGGCCCGATCACACAACCAGACACCCTCATGCCGCTGGATGTGGTCGAGCAAGCGCTCGAGGGCACCGATCCGGCCGGGGCGACCGATGATCCGGCCGTGCAGGCCAATGGTCAGCATGCGGGGGCTGCCTTCGCTGCCGCGCCGGTAAAGCCAGTCGAAGGCGTCGACGCAATACCGGAAGAAGTCCTCTCCCGTACTGAAGTCGCCTCCGCGCTGCAAACGGCTGTCGTTAGTATCAAAACAGTACGGAAGGATGAGCTGAAAAACCTGCCCTACGCGCACCCAGTAAGGAAGGTCATCGTTGTAGGCATCGCTGTCGTACAGGAAGCCCCCGAGCTCGGCGACCAGCCGCCGCGTGTTCTGGCCAGGTCGGCCCGTGTACCAGCCAACGGGCCGCCGCCCGATGAGGCGCGTTACCACCTCAACGTTCCTGAGGATGTCCGCGCGCTCCACCGCCTCGGGAACAAACTGATAGTCGATCCACCGCTGGCCGTGACAGGCGACCTCGAAGCCGCTGGCAGCCAGCTCGGCTGCTGCCAGCGGATTGCGCTCCAGCGCCATGCCGACGGCGTACACCGTCGCCGCGATGCCGCGCTGCCGCAGGATCCGCATGATTTCCCAGAAGCCGACCCGGCTGCCGTACTCGAAATTGGACTCGACATTGAGGTTGCGCGCGTTCGCCAGCGCCTCGCCTCCCACATCGGTCAGTACGAATTCGGAATGCGCGTCGCCGTGCAGAATGTTGTACTCACCGCCCTCCTCGTAATTCAGGACCACCGAGACCGCGACCCGGGAGTTGCCGGGCCAGCGGGGGTCGGGCGGATCGCCGGCGTATCCAATCAGGTCGCGCGGATAGGCGTCGGCTGGATTCACTTCACACATCCGGCGCCAGTGGCCCCCACATCGCCTTCGATCGCAATCCAATCCATGTAGGCGTGTAGAGCCTCCTTCACCGGCCGTGGCCTCCAGCCCGTCTCCGCGCTGATCCGCGAGATATCGTAGGCACCCCACATACCATCGACGCGGGTGGGATCCTGCACGATATCCGCATCCTCGGCGGAGGTGACCTCGGCGTGGAATTCCGGATATTTCTCGGCCGCCCACCCCACCAGTTCGCCCAGACGCGTCGTGTGCCCCATTGCGATGTTGTATGCGCTGTAGCGCACGCGCGCGAGGCGCAACAGGGCCACGATCGCGCGGGCGACATCCTCTACGTGCACGTAGTCGCCGACGGCCTGGAGCGTGTTGACTCGCACGCACTTCACGCCTGCGACAGCCATGTGAGCGATCCTGTTCGGGCCATGCCTGAAGGTGCGGCTGGCGGTTGGGCGGTCCATGGTTCCGTAGACGGACGCGAGCCGTACGGAAGTCGTTGAGAATCCGAACAACTCGCCATAACGCTCGGTGATCAGTTCGGAAGCCAGCTTCGAGACTCCGTAGAGCGTACGGGGCATAACATACCCGTCCTCCGGCAGCGGCTCGCCGGGGCAATCGGGACCGTGATGTTTGTAGACGGAACCGGAGCTCACGTAGATGAACCGTTGTAGCTCCGGCACGGTGCGCGCCCAGTCGAGCAGCGCGACCGTTCCCATCAAGTTGACGTCGACGATGCGGCCAGGATTGTCGGCCTCCGGCTCCCTCCTGGCTTCGCGCGCGGTACCGCGCGAGATCGGCGTGATCGTAGCGCCGTGGACGATATGGGTGATGTCGTGTTGTGCGAGCGCCTCACGCCAGCTATGCGGCTGAGTGATGTCAGCAACCACGATCGAAAGGCGATCCGCGACGGGAGCGAAATAGTGCGCGGCGGCCACGTCCGGCGCGGCAGCATCGAGGATCACGAGACGCGCGCGCGGCTCGGTCTCGAGCCAGTACCGCGCAAGCACGCTCATGACGAAGCCAGTCCCGCCGGTAATGAGTAAGGTCATGACTGCATGCACCGCTTCACAGTGGAAACTGATGTAGCAGTCCGAGCAGCGCGCGGGTGCCGACCGCAAAGTCTTCGAGCGCCATGGCCTCCTCCGGGTTGTGACTGCCGTGGTCGTTGCGTACGAAAATCATGGCCGAAGGGATGCCCACCTTGGCAAACACGGCGGCATCGTGCCCCGCCCCGCTCGGCATCTCCAGTGGCTGCTCGAGCAGGCTCATCAGGCATCTCCTCAGGCGCGGATCCATCATCGCAGGGGGTGAATCAGTTGCTGTGCCCAGATCGAAGGAGACTCGATACCGGCTGCCGATTTGCTCCGCAGCGCGCCGCGCCTCGGTGGCGACCACCTCCATGACCTCCTCCGACACGCTGCGCAGATCGAGCACGAACCGAGTCTCCCCGGCGACCTTGCTCGGAGCGTGCGCCGCCATGTCGGTATACAGCTCCCCGGTCGTTAGCAACAGATCCGCGCCCTGTCCTTCCGCGCGCTGCCACACGCCCTCCATGTGATGAAGGAACGCGACGGTCGCCGCCACCGCGTCATGGCGCAGAGTGCGGGGTAGCGCGCCCGAGTGCCCGTATTGTCCCACGCAACGTGCATTGCGAAAGCGCTTACAGCCCCTGATCCCAGTCACCACCGCTGCGGGGAGGCCTTCGGCCATCAACCGGGGGCCTTGCTCGATGTGCAGCTCCAGATAAGCGCGCACCTGCTCGGGTTCGAGAAGCCTGCGGCGTTGCCGTATGGCTGCCGGGTCAAAGCCGCGCTCCAGCAGAGTCTCTTCGAGCGTACGGTCGTTATCCGATCGCCGCACCGAGAGGCACTGCGGATCCAACAAACCGAAGGCACCTGCGCTGCCGAGATAGGAAACGTCGAACCAGGAAGACTCCTCGGCGCGGATCGCCATTACTCCGATGTCGCAAGCCGGAACAACACCCGACTCGCGCAGCGCCGCCAGGGCACACAGTCCCGCGACGACACCAGCGGCGCCGTCGAAATTGCCCCCTTGTGGCACGCTGTCGAGGTGTGAGCCGATGAGAATACGCGGTGTGCGCCGATCCTGACCGGGCAGCGTCATGGCGAGATTCCCGATCGCATCGATCGAGACCTCGAGCCCGATCCGCTCGCCGGCGGCTCGCATGATGTCGTGCGCGGCCTGCTCGCCGGGGCCGTAACTGTCCCGCACGATACCGCGGCCGCGCCGGGTGGCCCGCTCAAGTTGCCCGAACAGCGTCGCGGCGAGGTCAAGATCGACGTGCACTGGTTTGGAACCGATGGCCTTCACGGGAAATCTGCTCTATGGTCAGGGGTGATGGGTGGCTGTTGCGCTCTGTTCCCGGATACCTCGTTGGAGTGCAGTATGTTGAAGTTGCTTGCAGGAAATGTCGCGGTAGTCACCGGGGCAAGCTCGGGAATCGGCCGGGCGATCGCCCTGACATTCGCACAGGAAGGCGCCCGGGTGGTACTTGCGGATATCGTGAAGGAGCCCCTCGAAGGTGGCGAGACTACGCTCGATCTGATCCTGCGCTCTGGAGGCGATGCATTCTTCGAGCGCGTCGACGTAGGGCAGTGGGAGCAGGTTGACAGCTTGATCGGCACCGCCGTGGCACGCTACGGCCGCCTCGACATCATGGTCAACAACGCGGCGATCTCGTCGGCAACGGGACTGTTGGAAACCACGGAGGCGCAGTGGGAGGACGTCATGCGCGTGAATCTCACTGGCATTTTTCACGGATGCAAGCGTGCGATCCAGCAGATGATCCACCAGGAACCGCGGGATGAGGTCAGAGGCCGCATCATCAACCTCGGATCGCAGCAGGGAATCGTGACCTG
>JAQGOC010000387.1 GCA_028293805.1 Gammaproteobacteria bacterium | reverse complement strand
GACGCGCCCCAGCAGCTCCGGGCCCACCGGCACCTCGAGAATGCGGTTCGTCGTCTTGACGGTGTCGCCTTCGCTCAGGTGCTTGTACTCGCCCAACACGACCGCGCCGACCGAGTCCTGCTCGAGGTTCAGCGCCAGGCCGAAGGTGTTGCCGGGGAACTCGAGCATCTCGCCGTAACGTGCATCGGCGAGACCGTGAATGCGGCAGATGCCGTCGGTCACCGACACGATGGTGCCGATGTTGCGGGCCTCCGTGACCGACTTGAAATTCTCGATCCGCTGTTTGATCAGATCGCTGATTTCGCTCGCTTTAATCGCCATTTCAGTTAGTCCTGTTCGTGCGCTGCGCGCAGGAATGATCCAAGCGCGGCGTGCCGGGTAAGAAGTTACGTTGTGCGGCGCTCGATGCACTCATGCCGTCAGCTCGTATGCGATGCGGTCGAGTTGCGTGCGCAGCGAGCCGTCGATGACGAGATCGCCCGCCCGCAGCACGGCCCCACCGATGAGCGACGGGTCCGTATGGCATGCCATGCGAACGGCTCGCTGCAACTTACGCTCGAGCGCGGTCGTGAGCGTTTTTCGCTGCCCCTCGTCCAAAGGGGCGGCGGAGGTCACGCTCACGTCGATGACACTTTCCGCTTCGTCCTTCAGCTGGTCGAACAACGCCGCAATCTCGGGAAGGTAGGCGAGACGCCGGTTTTCGGCGAGCGTCCTGACGAAGTTGCGGCCATCCTCGCCCAGCTGGGGGCCGGCGATGTCGATGACCAGCTGCGCCAGCTCGCTCGGACTCACCCGCGGATTGCCGAGCAGAGGCGCGACACGCGGATCCGTCACCACCGCGGCGACGGCGTGCACCGCTTCGGACCACGGTCCGAGCCGGTTCTGCCCGCGCGCCTCTTCGAACGCCGCCTTGGCGTACGGTCGCGCGATGGTCGTCTTGTCGGCCATTGAAGGTCAGTCCTCAGATCTGCGTGGCGAGCTTGCTGATGAGGTCAGCATGCGCTTTCGGATCGATCTCGCGCTGCAGCAGCTTCGAAGCCGCCTGCACCGCTATCTGTGCCACTTCACGGCGCAGGCTTTCGCGGGCACGCGAGGCTTCGAGCTCGATCTGCTGCTGGGCCGCGGCCACGAGGCGCTGGCCTTCCGTGCTTGCGGTGCCCTTGGCCTGTTCCACCAGATCGTTGGCCCGGTGTTGCGCGTTGTCGATGATCTGGCTCGCGCGATCGCGTGCCTCGCGCACGATGGCTTCGGCGCGTTCACGCGCCTGCGCCAGCGCCTGCTCGCCCTGCTCGGCGGCCGCGAGCCCCTGGGCGATCTTTTTCGAACGCTCTTCCATCGCGCCCAAAATGATCGGCCAGACGAACTTCATCGTGAACCAGATGAGGATGATGAACACGAGCATCTGCACGATGAGCGTGAGATTGATGTTCACTGTCTGATCTCCCGGCGAGCCGAAGTCACGTTAGTTGCCGTACTCAGTGCGTGCCGAGCGCGCTGAGGAACGGATTCGCGAACGTGAAGAATAGAGCGAAGCCGATGCCGATCATCGCCACCGCGTCGAGCAGGCCCGCGACGATGAACATCTTGACCTGCAGGGCAGGTGTCAGCTCCGGCTGACGTGCGGCGCCCTCGAGGAAGCGGCCCCCGAGAATACCGAACCCAATGGCAGTGCCGAGCGCGCCCATGCCGAAAATGATTCCCACGGCAAGCACGGTCATGCCCTGGATGTGTGCGACGTTTTCCATTCAACCCTCCTACCTAAACCAAACGGATGCGAAATTTTTCTCGAGCCGGCAATCAATGGTGCTCGTTCGCCATCGCCAGATAGACGACCGTCAACACCATGAATATGAAGGCCTGCAGCGTAATCACAAGAATGTGGAAGATCGCCCAGGCGAGCCCGAGCACGCCCTGCGCGATGAGCCCGAGCCAGCCGCCCACGGTGGCCAGCCCGCCGAAGCCGCTCGACAGCGTCAGCAGCGCGAGCAACAGGAAGATCATCTCTCCCGCGTACAGGTTGCCGAACAGCCGCAGGGCCAGCGACACCGGCCGCGCGAACAGGGTGACCAGCTCGAGCAGCAGATTGATCGGGACGAGGATGGCCTGTACCGCAACATTCTTGCTGGTGAACGGCTGTAGCGTCAGCTCGCGGATGAAGCCGCCCAGGCCCTTCATCTTGATGCTGTAGTAGATGATCAGAATGAAAACGGTGAGCGACATGCCGAACGTGACGTTCAGATCCGTGGTCGGCACGACTTTCAAATGCTCGATGCCGGCGCCATGCGCGAGCGCCGGCAGCAGGTCGACAGGCAGAAGGTCCATCGCGTTGAACAGGAACACCCAGCAGAAAATGGTGAGCGCGAGCGGCGCGATGACCTTGCTCGAGCCGTGGAAGGTGTCCTTCACCTGGTTGTCGACGAACTCCACGACGAGCTCGACGAAGTTCTGGAATTTACCCGGCACGCCGGCAGTGGCGGTGCGGGCCGCGAGGTAAAACGAGCCACCGAAGGCCGCGGCGAGCAGGACGGCAAAGAAAACGCTATCGAGATTGATGACGGAAAAGTCGACGATCCCGTGCGGGGTCTTGTTCGACAGGAACGTCAGGTGGTGGAGGATGTACTCACCAGCGCTCGGGGCGTTTTCTGCTGCTGCCATTTAGCTCTCATGCGCGCCGCGCGGCGCCGGTTCAAACACTTTCATCCCGCCGGCCAACGCGTGGCTTTCCGCCGGCATCAACTCTTTCGGCCGCGCGACGCCCCCGTACCGCCCAGCGGGGGCAGTGCGTTGGCGAGCGCGACCCAGTACACGAAGAATGTGGCCATAAACGCCGCGAACAACGCCAGCGGCGCGACCTTCATCATCTTCAGCACCACCACGAACAGCACGACTACGAGGGC
>JAQGOC010000381.1 GCA_028293805.1 Gammaproteobacteria bacterium | reverse complement strand
CCGGGAGCCCGCAGGCGGGCGAACGGGTAACGATGCGAGCCTGATGAGCGAGCCCGCCTGTCCGTCGACGTGGCACCCCGACTGAGCTTCCATTGCCATTGCAGAGACGTCAGCACAAGCTCTCTGCAGCTCACCGTGCCGCCCCGCCGCCGGCACGCGCTTGCAGATCCCGCACCATATAGGAGATCGCATGGTTCCAGGCAGAATCGGTATCACCGCGGAAGTCGTATGATTTTCTGTCGAGGATCTGACCCGTCGCGACGTCATGGATCTCGTATGTCAGGGTGAGAATCAGGCCGCTGACGCGGTTCACCCACGCGACCAACACCTCGTCCGCCCCAAGCTGCTTGCCGATCTCCAGATCGCAACCGTTACAGTCATGCAGATACAGCTGTTGGGATTTCAGCTTGTCGATGAGCGCCTGGGCAGGCGCAGTGTCGACCACCTCGAACAAGCCGCTCCGGGCGAGCTCCTGCCGCAACCGCGCGCTCGCCATTCGCAACCGCGCCTCATGCTCGGCCTTGAACTGCGGGCCACCCAGATCGCCGCTGAGCTCGATGTCCAGCACGACGAGCCGCGGCACCGGGCGGCCAGGGGCGGCAGCCTCGGCCGCGACCGGCCCGAGCAGGGTCAGGAGGCACAGTGCGGCCCCAACGAACATGCGCATAGCTGCCTCCGGTAGCGCGGTCGGAAAATTCGCAAAAGTTCTGCTGGATAACTCGCGAGCCGGCCAGCGGTTCGCGCCGCGCTTGCCTGCCATCTGCGCGATGCTACAGGCCGGGCGGCGCGTGCGCTGGCGGAGCGGTTGCGTCGGCGAGCTCCTCTTCGTCTTCGTCGGGTCCGTCCACGAGGACTTCCGCGAAGGTGGACTTCGGCAGCACTGTCCTCGGATCGACCGCGGCATCGCCTTCGCGCACCTCGAAATGAACGTGCGGTCCGGTCGAATGTCCCGTGCTGCCCAACAGTGCCACCAATGTGCCCTGCGCGACATGATCGCCCTGATGGACCTTCACCTCGCTATTGTGCGCGTAAACGGAAGTCATCTGCTGGTCATGGCGGACAATGACCACGTTGCCATAACCGCGCAGCGCATCGCCCGCGTAGATTACATCTCCGCCCGCGATGGCGTAGACCGGCTCACCGGGATGAGCCGCAATGTCGATCCCCTTGTGCATCTTGCCCCAGCGCTGTCCGTACTCCGAGCTGATGATGCCCGCGTCGAGCGGCCAGCGAAGTGTTCCAGTGTACTGAACGGGAACGGACGAGACGGAGGATTGCGGCTGTGTGCCGCCCGGCTGCGTACCCCCCGGCAGCGCGCCCTCCGGCAGCGCGCTGCTGCCCTTCGTATGCACGCCGCCCGTCGCTGCCTGCGCCACGCTCGTCTTGGGGCCGGGTCCGTTTTTTCCGTGGCCTACCGCCGTTTTGTGGAGAACATCGAGCACCGCCGCTTCACTGTGCTCGCCGGCATCGTGGAACGTCTTGAGCAGATCCATCTCTCCAACGTAGCCCTGCATGCGCTTGTAGGCTTTGCCCGCCGTGTCCTGCGCGACGCTCGCCGCTTTTGCGGAGACGGTGCGCGCGTTGTGATACCACTGCTTGTTGTTGAGATCCGCGCAGGCAACCATGCCCACCAACGGGGCGGTGATGAGCACTATCCGACGCCACTCAAACATCGTAGCGACACCGTACATGCAGGCAGGCGGCATGCCTATTGTTCTTCTACGAATCTATTATGCGCGCAGGAATGCTGCCAAACTAGGCTCCCGGATAATAGTGAATGGCTGACGCCAATGAATTCACAGCTACTTCGGCAGGTTGACCGTGCAACCTGGAGCGCGACCCTCTGCATCGTCGTGGGCTGGTTCTTCATGGCCACGCTCGTGACCACGTTTGGCCCCGTACGGCACGCCTACCACTTTTTCGACCTGTTGACGGTCATGAGAGATCCAACGTGGCTGTTGCATGGGATGGGATCTTCGCATCCGCTCGAGGCAATCGCGTTCGGGCTCCTCAATCTGGCGGTCGTCGCGCTTCCTCTTGTGCCCTACGTTCACCACACACGCAGCACCTGGTTGCTGTGCGCGGCACCGCTAGCCCTCATGCTGCTGTGCGGCATCGAACTTTGTGCCAGGACGTCCGGACCCTATGTCGAGGCCACTGGCAGCGGCGGCGCGTTGGGTGACTATATCGCCCGGCTTGGCAATACCGTTGCGTTACGCGCCACCGCCAGCATCTCGCGGCACATCTCGATCGGCATGGGCGCCTATCTGTCTTTTATCGCGAGCGTCTTTTTGGCGGTCAGGGGTATGCGGGAGTTCCGGGCGAGAGCTGACGTGCTTGCTCCTCCAGCATCCTCGCCCGATTCGCGGCAGCCCGGGCCGCGGCGCTAACCTTCCATACGGATGGCCGCTACCCGATACCGTGAATCAGGGTCGGGAACGCGACCGGCATGACACTCGAGAAATGCGGAACATCGGCCACCAGCGTCTTGCCGTGTTGCGCGCCGGCGGCATCGAATGCCTTCTGATCGTTGATGTAGATGTTGACCGTGCCAATGTAGGCCGGCTTGCCGCCGGTCTGCCCGCTGGCCCCTTTGCGGAGCTCGAAGCGCTTGATCGCATCCTTTCCATAGAGGCGCATGATCAGCGGCATGTGCTCTTTGCGGTAGTAATCGGCGTCCCAGCGGACGCCCTCGCTGTTTGGATAGAGAATGGTCAGACAGGTGTCGCCGACTTTCATGGCCGCGCGGGGCGCACCCATCGTACCGTGTACCTCGTCGAACTGGATAGTCGGCATGGCGTTAGTGAAATGCGGCACGTCCGCCACCAGCTCTCTGCCGTGCTCCCGGTTGTTCGCATTGAAGGCATCGAGATTGTTGATCCAGATGTTGACTGCTGCGGCGAACGGCGGTGGCGGCGGCCCTCCGGTCGGCGCGGGAGCCGCCGCGGGAGCTACGGTGCGCAGCTCGAAGCGCTGGATGGAGCTGCCATACAGTTTCATGATCAGCTTGAGGTGGTGATCGCGGTAATAGTCGGGATTGAAGCTCACCCCGGCCCCGGAGGGATACACGATCGTCATGCAATGCACGTCTTCCGCGCTATCGGCGGCTCGCACCCGTTCCGGCAAGACGGCGCCGAACACTGAAGCCAACAGGCCCAACGTCACGGCCGAGCCCGTCCCCTGCATCACTTCGCGGCGGCTATAAACTTCAGGTTCAGCGTGCTTGCGCCCATCGCGTTTGCGGAAACGAGTCATGAATCGGCTCTCCCCCTGTCCTATTGGAAGCGAGTCTATCCGGCACCGTTCAAGGACACATCCGCTCCGGGGCTCGCGATTACCTGATGGTCACTGCCGCCGCGATCGGCCCCCGTTGTGGACTGTCAGCCTTTTAGAGACGTTCGTCGCGGCTCGCGACCCGGTTCCTTTACATTGGCGTTGCCGCTTAGGTAGGGTTCGCGCTTAACTGCGGCCCCGTGAGCCAAAGCACTATCGCCGGAAGAAGCAAGAGGGAACCCATGAAATCCGTAGTCCTGCGCCGCACCGTCGGCCTCGCATCGCTGGCGGCAGTAACGTGCGCAGTCATCGGCTGTGCCACCGAGTCGCATCATGCCGTCGCCATCGAGAAGCCGGCGAGCGCCGCAACCGCTTACACCGGCCCGAAGAGCGCCATCGCCGTCGGCAAGTTCGACAACCGCTCCAGCTATCTGCGCGGCCTGTTTTCCGACAACGTCGATCGTTTGGGCGGCCAGGCCAAGACCATTCTCGTCGCGGATCTGCAGCAGACCGGCCGCTTCAATGTAATGGATCGCGACAATCTCGATGAGACCGCGCGCGAAGCCAGGTTCGCCGGCCAACAGCAGGCGGTCAAAGGCGCGCAGTTCACGATCACCGGCGACGTCGTGGAGTTTGGCCGCAAGGAAGTCGGCGATCAGCAGCTCTTTGGCATCCTGGGAAGCGGCAAGACGCAGGTAGCCTATTCGAAGGTGACGCTGAACGTTGTCGACGTCCTCACTTCCGAGGTTGTCTATTCCGTGTCCGGTGCGGGCGAATATGCGCTGAGCAGCCGCGAGGTCATCGGGTTCGGCGGCAGCGCCGGCTATGACTCCACGCTCAACGGCAAGGTACTCGATTTGTCCATTCGCGAAGCCGTCGATCGGCTCGCGGAAGGCCTCGAGAAAGGCAGCTGGAACAGGTCGCCGCGATGAATCGCGTTCTGTGGCTGGCGGTGAGCGCAACCGCGCTGGTGGGCTGCGCCACGCCCCCGACGATATACAGGTGGGGGAGCTACGAGGACGTCGTCTATGGCTCCTACTCGGCCCCCGGCAGCGTCGCACCGCAGATGCAGGTGGAAATTCTCGAGAAGGACTACCAGGCAGCCCGTGCCGCCAACCAGCGTATGCCTCCGGGCTGGCACGCCCACCTGGGCTATCTGTACTTTCAACTCGGCAAAGCGGATCAAGCTCACCAGGAGCTGGTGACCGAGAAGGCCCAGTTCCCGGAATCGAGCGTCTTCGTCGACCGTCTGCTGGCGAACCTCAAAAAACAATGAACACACGCCACCTGTTGCGTGCAGCCGCTTGTAGCGCGGCGCTGCTGATGTTCGCCGGATGCGCGACCGTCAAGCCTTACGACTACAGCAACTTCCGGGCACACCCTCCGCGTTCCATTCTCGTCCTGCCGCCGCTCAACGAGAGCACGGCCGTCGAAGGCACGTACGGCTACCTGTCCACGGTGACGCAGCCGATAGCGGAGCTCGGATACTATGTTTTTCCAGTCGCGGTCGTGGACCAGTTCCTGAAAGAGAACGGCATGCCCACGGCCGGGGAGATGCACCAGGTACCTCTCAACAAGGTGGCTGAGATCACCGGCGCCGATGCGGTCTTGTTCATCACCTTGAAGCAGTATGGCAGCAAGTTCCAGGTCCTCAACAGCGTGACCACGGTTCAGGTGCACGCGAACCTGGTGGATACCCGGACCGGAACCCTTCTGTGGGACGGTGACGGCATGGCGCAGCAAAAGTCAGGTGGCTCCGGCAACATCCTGGCGGACCTGATTGCCGCAGCGGTGGTACAGGCCATCAACTCGAAATCCGACACGGCGCATCAGGTGAGCCGCCTCGCCAACACGAATCTCTTCATGAGCCAGAGCGTCGGCCTGCCCTACGGTCCCTACAGCCCGCAATACCAGAAGCGCCCTTAACCGCCCCGCAACCGCTCAAACCTGCAGCCCGATCGCGCGCATCAGCTCGACTCCGTTGCTCTTCGTCACCACCCCGGGCCGCAAAGTGAAATCGAACCTCATCTCCCCGTTGATGAGCTCGTCCTGAAAATGCACGTTCCGAAGCGTGCCGGGTGCCAGTCGTTCGATTTCCGTGAGCGCGAGGTCGTGGGTGCTGACGAGGCCGATCGCGCCCCGCTCCACGAACGCCCGCACGATTCCTTCCGCGCCGATGAGGCGGTCCCTGGAATTGGTACCCTGCAGTAACTCGTCCAGCAGGAATAGCAATGGCAACTCCCGGTCCAGCAGGCTGTAGAGCGCACGCAGGCGGGTGATTTCCGCATAGAAACGTGAGCTGCCTTCATGCAGCGAGTCGTTGACACGGATGCTGGCGCCGACCTGCAACGGTGTCAGGCGCAAGTGCCGAGCTCGCACAGGGGCACCCGCCATCGCGAGGACGGTGTTGATCCCGACAGTACGCAGTAGCGTGCTCTTGCCCGACATGTTTGATCCGCTGACGAGCAACACGCGCGTGCTCCCATCGATGCTTACGCTGTTGCGAACGCACTTTGCAGCCGGAATCAACGGATGCCCCAGCTCCGTTGCAGTAAAGACCGCCCGCCCCTCCTCAATGAATTCCGGAAACGGATCCTCGGGATGCTCGTAGCTATACCCCGCAAGCGAAAGAAGCGCCTCGAACTCTCCCGTGACGCTAACCCACTCACGAACGACCTTGCCGTGATCGCGACGCCACCGCTCCGCCGCGAGCGCCACGTGAACGGAGTACATCAGAGGCGTATTCAGCAGCCGCAGAATGGGGTTTTCCCGGGCAGCGCAGAAGTCGACGATCCGGCTCAGGCGGGCGAGCGTCGCGGAGGCTGGCAGCGTGTGCGAAGAGAGCCTTCGAACCAGCTCCAGCAGCGGTGGCGCGGAAAACGGACCACCCTCGATCCGCAGCAGCAAGCCGGCAAACAGCTTCAAATCGTGAAATGCCTTTTCCGTAGCGTGGATCGCTTCCTCCAGCGGTCGTCTGATCACATGAGCCACGCCGACTTCCACCAGCACCACGAGGAGGAGCGGAGCCACAAATCCCCAGACGCTCCAGACCACGACACCGGCGATGGCCAGCAATGGCAGCAGCAGGCAGACCCACAACAGCCATCGATGCGGGAGCCGATTGGGCGACTCCGCCCAGGTCAACAGCGCAGCGGGGTGCACTCCGATCCTGGAGTCCTCTCCGAGGGTCGCCACTTCCTCACGCAGGTCCAGACGATCGCGCAAATCCCCGACACTTGCCTGCCGCTTCCCGATGTCTGCGCGCGACGCCGGCGACAGCAGCCACTGCGCCAGCGTGTCCTCGCCCATCCGGGTGCGCGCGAGCGACAGAAGCTCAAACAGGCTCCCTCGGCCGAACAGGTCGAGGTCCGCCGCATAGATGTGGCCGCCAATATCGAAGCGCTCGCCCTGTTGCCCCTGGCCTGTCCAGCGATCCTCGATTCGGGCGATCGCGTGCCGATAATAGGCGGCCGCGCGCTCGGCACGCACTCGGGCGCGTCGGACCGAGGAGTGGTAGAGCACCAAGGCGACAAGTGCCGCGACAGGCACCAGGAGCCACGCAGGCGTGAACGCCCGCTCCAGCAATGCCCCCCAGGCCACGATCGCGGTTACCGCACCTAGCGCCAGCCGACCGCTGCCAATGCGGGCATGCAGTTCTTCGAGGCGACGAACAGCCGCTTCGCGAACACCGAGGCGTTGGATGTACTCTTCTGAGACAGACATAGTCGCGGAGGGGCTTCGTGATTGCGGCTTGCGCCCGGATCATCGCACGCGGACGCTGTCACGGTCGCGCCAGACCTGACGCACAACCTTCATCCGCCATTGGGCGCCGGTCGACAGGATGTGGGCCGGCGCTCTGCACCGGCGAGCGACTCGCTATGCGCTGATCAGTCGGGACCGAATGCGGAGGAGACTCGCTCGAGGATGGCACTGATTTGCTCTGCAGCGCCGGCGGCATCCTGCGCATGCAGCCGTGTCAGCAACACGCGGTGGGAGCCGGCAAGCGATTTCAGGCTGCGGCCCTTTTCGGCCAGCTTACGCAGGGCAATGCGGCCGCGAATGTCCCAGAGCAGCGAATCCCACACGCCCAGGAAAGTTCGATTGCCGCTGCCCTCGACCAGGCGGCGATGAAAACGCAGAGCCGCATCGATGTAGCGCTCCGAATCGTTCGCCTTCACTGCACAGTCCATCTGCTCCAGGTATTCGTCGAAATCCGCGAGCAGGTGCGGCGAATACGGCGCCGCCAGCCTCACCGACCGCACCTCCAACATGGTGCGCAGCTCGTATGACTCACGCATTTCAGCGGAATCGGCGCCTCGCACCCGCGTGCCACGGAAGCGCTCGCTCGTGACGAGCCCTGAACCCTCGAGCTCGCGCAGCGCCTCCCGGATCGGAGTCTGGCTCACATTGAATTCGCGTGCGAGCGACAGCTCCTTGAGCTGTGTGCCGGCCGCATACGTTCCGTCAAGGATTCGCGCAACGAGCACGTCGCGAATGTGATCGCGCATGCACGTGCGCTTGAGCAATCCCGGGCTCACAGTGTTCATAGATGGTCGAGCGCGTCGCGTGACCAGCCCCCGCCCGTAGCGCGCACGAGCGCTACGGCCGAATTCAGCTGCGCGACGCGAACCGAGATCGCATCGCGCTGCTCCTGCAGCGCCGCAGTGTGTGTGGTCGTTACTTCCACATAGTCCGCGACGCCCGCGTCATAACGCTTGTCGGCATGGTTGGCGGAGCTCCGCGCCGAGGCAGATGCGGCTTCGTCGGCGCTCAGCTCGTCCGCCAGATGATGTAAGGCCGCGAGGTTGTCCTCGACCTCCTGGTATGCCGTCAACGTCGTCTTACGATAATTCGCAACCGCCTCGTCGTATGCCGCGCGCGCCTGGCGGTTTACAGCCGAGCGCGCTCCGAAATCGAGCAAGGGGACCTGGGCGGACGGGCCGACCGACCAGAAGCGGCTCGGTGCCCGGACCCAGCTCGATGCCAGCACGCTCTCGAAACCCGCGGCGCCAGCGAGCGAGAACACTGGAAACCAGGCGGCGCGCTCTACACCGATCTGCGCGTTGGCCGCGGCCATCGCACGCTCCGCACGCGCAACGTCCGGGCGGCGCTGCAGAAGGGCTGAAGGCAGACCGCTATCTATAGACGGAACTCCACTTGCAAGCTGCGCCGGCTCCAGAGTAAACACCGAAGGAGTTTCGCCGAGCAGGACCGCGATAGCATGCTCGAGCTGCGCCCGCACCCGGCGCACCGAGGAAAGCTGAGCGCGCGCGATCTGGCGCTGGGTATCGGCCTGGTCCACGTCCGTGGCGGCTGCGATGCCTTCCTCGTAGCGATTGTGCGTAAGCTGGTAGGCGTGGTCGTAGACTTTTATCGTGTCTTCGAGCAGTTGCTCGGTAGTGTCGTCTCCGCGCAGCGTGAAGTAGTCGGTCGCCAGCTCCGCTTGCAAGGAGAGCTGAACCGCCGCGGCGTCCGCTGCGCTCTCCTGCGCTTGCGCACGAGCGACGGCGGCCGCATTACGGAGCCGACCGAACACGTCGATTTCCCAGTTCAAGTCCAGCGAGGCTACGAAATCGTTCTGCGTGACCGGTCTGCCGCCCAGAAGCTTGGACAGCGGCGCATTGCCAGAGCTCCGCGCTCGCTTCGCCGAACCGCCCGCATCCAGGGTAGGAAATTCATCGGAGCGCGCGCGGCTGGCAATCGCCCGCGCCTGTCCGAAGCGCGCGACTGCCGCCTGCAAGTCCGGATTGGCAACGTCGAGCTGCTTCTCCAGCTCGTTCAACTTCTCATCGCCGAAGACCTCCCACCACGCACCGCGTTGCTGCACATCGGCAGGCCGCGCGGGCATCCAATCGCCGCTCTCCTTGAAACTGGTGACGGCCGGGGGAGCGGGAGGATCGTATTTGGGCGCGAGCGAGCACGCGCCCAGCAGCGCGGCCCCTACGCACGGAAGGAAACTCCGCGGGCTCACGACTGCGTGACCTGCCCGGGTTTCGGAGTCGCCACGCGAATCCCGGCACCGTTCACCAGAGAATCCGGCGGACTCAGGATCACATTGTCGTCGGCATCGAGCCCCTGGATGATCTCGACATCCGAGCCGTAATCGCGGCCGATCGTGACGGGCTTCAACACCACGTGCTGGCTCGCATCCACGGTGGCGACGTGCAGTCCATCGCCGCGAAACAACAGGACGTTCGCGGGCAGCTTGAACGACTCGCCCGCCACTCCGGCAGGCAGCTTGAAATGCACTTCCACATAGGCGCCTGGCAAAAGCTCGCCGTTCTGGTTGTCGACACTGAGTTGCGCGAGCAGTGTCCGCGAGGCCGACTCGATGGCGCTCGAGGTGCTCTCCAGCCGTGCCGCGTAGGTCCTGCCGGGACGGTCAGGAAATTGCAATTCAGCTGCCAGGCCCGCCTTCATCGCCGCGGCATAGGTCTGGGGAACACGCACGTACAGGCGCAGGCGCCGCATGTCGGCGACGCGGAACAGCTCCGGCCCCGTGTTGATCCCGGCGCTGATGAGCTGCCCGACATCGGTGTTTCTTGCGGTCACCACGCCATCGAAGGGTGCGACGATCTTCTCGAATCCTGACAACTGGCGCAGCCGTTGCACGTTGGCCCGCGCGGCCTGCATCTGGGCATCCCCCGACGCGGCGAGGCTGATCTTCTCGTCCGCCTCCTGCTTCGAGACGGAATCGGAGGAGCGCAGGTTGCGCCAGCGCTCGGCGGTGAGACCCGCGATCTTCTGATTCGCTTCGGCCGTCGCCAGATCCGCCTGCGCCTGCCGCAGCTGCGAATCGACTTCCGGCGATTCGATTTCGCCGAGCAACTGTCCCGCCTTGACCGGCGTGCCGATGTCGACCAGCCAGCGCTTCAGGTAACCGCTCGTGCGCGCGTAGATGGGCGCCTCGTAATTGGCCTGGATATTCCCGGGCAGGATGAGCTCCGTCAGATCCGACTGCGCCTTGGGTTTGGTAGTGGCGACGGTCACGACCGCCTGTTGTTCGGTAGCCGCTTTGAGCTTCGCCGAGGCGTAATGCGCGGAGAGAGCGGCCCACACCAGAATGACGAGAGCCACTACGCCCAGCGCGGCTCCCACCCGGCCCAGCTGCCGGGCTGCCTTCGTTCCGGAAGGCGCGGCGGCGTGCCCGGCTCCCACTTCGTTCGACCGTATCGGTTGGTCCATGGTCATCTCAGTTTGAGTGTCTTGTTGGTGTCGTCGCGTGACCGCTTCAGGTCGCAGCGCCGGAGAAGGAATCTGCCGTCTTGGCGCGCCGTCCGTGTATTGCCGCAAACACCGTAGGCACGAAGACCAGCGTGGCCACTGTCGCAAAGAGCAGGCCGCCTATGACAGCGCGGCCGAGCGGCGCGTTCTGCTCACCGCCCTCGCCCATGCCGAGGGACATCGGCAGCATGCCAATGACCATCGCGAGCGCCGTCATCAGGACGGGACGGAAGCGTGTAAAGCCTGCATCGAAAGCGGCCTGCAGGGCCGTGGCGCCCTCGTTCAGGCGGTCACGTGCGAAGCTGACGACGAGAATGCTGTTTGCGGTAGCAACTCCCATGCACATGATGGCACCGGTCAGCGCAGGCACGCTCAGCGTCGTACCGGTCACCAACAGCATCCAGGCGATGCCGGCCACCGCCGCGGGCAATGCGGTGATGATGATGAAGGGATCGAGCCAGGACTGGAAATTGATGACGATCAGCAGGTAGACGAGCACGATCGCGCCGATGAAGCCGATCGCCAGCCCGGTGTAGGATGCAGTCATGGTCTGCACCTGGCCGCGCACCATGATGTGCGTGCCCTTCGGCAGCTTGCTTGTCAGCGCCGCGATCTGCGTGTTGATGTCCTTGTCGATCGCACCGAGATCCCGGTCCTGCGCCGCGCCGTAGATGTCGATGATCGGCTGCGCGTCGTAATGGGAAACGATGGCCGGGCCAAAGCCGCGGCTGATCGTCGCCAGTCCGCCCAGAATCTGCTGCTGGCCGGTGGTGGTGACCGGCAGGTTCTGCAGATCCTGGAGGGTGGTCATACGATACTGCGGTGCCTGCGAGACGAGCGGATACTGCAGCCCCGTCTCCGGATTCAGCCAGAAGGTCGGCGCAATCTGGCCGCTGCCGGACAGTGTCAGGAGCAGGTTGTTCGCGATGTCGTGCTGGCTGATGCCGAGCTGCTGTGCCCGGCTGCGATCCGTGGCGACGCGCAGCTCCGGCTGATTGAACACCTGCCCGAGACGCAGATCGACCAGCCCTGGAACGTGACGCAGCGAGGCGAGCAGCTGGTTGGCGATCTCGCGGTTCTTGGGACTCGGTCCCACGATCTGGATGTCGATGGGTGCGGGAGCCCCGAAATTCAGGATCTGGCTGACGATGTCGGCCGGCAGGAAACCGAATACGGTACCGGGAAACTCCCGCGGCAGCCGCTCGCGGAGCGCACGGACATAATCGCCGGTGGCCGCGTGATCGGCAGTCAGGGAGACCAGGACGTCGGCGTCACTGCTGCCGATCGTTCCGGAGTTGCCGTAAGTCAGGTTGATGCTGGAAACCGGCAGGCCGACGTTATCGACGATGCTGGCGATTTCATGGGCGGGGATCACCTCGCGCATTGCAGCCTCGACATGGTCGACGAGCGCCGCAGTATCCTCTACACGCATTCCGGTGGGCCCGCGCAGATGCAGCTTGATCTGGCCGCCGTCGACTTCAGGGAAGAAGTTTCTGCCGAGGAACGGGTACAGCAGCATCGAGGCGAAAGTGATGCCCAGGAACACCGACATGAACGCTCGGCGATGCTCCAATACCGTGGTTAGCACGGCCTGATAGCGCCCGCGGATCTCTTCGAAACGTGCCTCGAAGGCGCGCTGGAATCGCTGGATGGCGTTGGGATTCGTCGCTGCGGCGTGCTCGTCCGCCGCAGTCCGCAGCCAGTACTTGGCAAGTGTAGGGACCAACGTACGCGAGAGGACATACGAGGTGAGCATCGCGAACACGACGGCTTCGCCCAGTGGCACGAACAGATAGCGCGCGACGCCGGACAGCAGGAACATCGGCACGAACACGATACAGATCGAGAGGGTTGACACCAGTGCGGGGACCGTGATTTGCCGTGAACCTTCCAGAATGGCGGGACCTACATCCAGGCCCTCCTCCAGATGCCGGTTGATGTTCTCGATGGTGACGGTCGCGTCATCGACCAGGATGCCGACTGCCAGCGCGAGACCGCCGAGCGTCATGAGATTGATGGTCTCGCCCAGCGCGTCGAGAATGATGATGGACGAGAGAATCGAGAGGGGAATCGAGATGGTGATGATCAGGGTGCTGCGCCAGCTACCTAGGAACAACAGCACCATGAGCGCGGTCAGCGCGGCCGCGATGATCGCCTCGGTAACGACGCCCTTGACGGCGGCACGGACGAACACGGACTGATCGCCGGTCGCGGCGATCGACGCTCCCTCCGGGAGCAACTCGCGAACGCGACTCAGGCGTGCCTTGATTTCGTTCACGATGCTGAGGGTGGAGGCCGAACCCGTTTTCTGGATCGACATCAGCACCGCGCGCCGGCCGTCCACGCGCACGACATTGGTCTGCGGCGGATGGCCGTCGTGGACGAAAGCGACGTCGCGAATGTAGGTGACGTTGCCGCCGGTCTGGCTCCGGATCGGCAGGTCGTTGATCTCCTGGAGCTTCAAGGGACTCGAGTTGAGCTTGACGTTGTACTCGGTGTTGCCGATCTTCTGCGTGCCGGCCGGCACGATCAGGTTCTGATTGCTGATCGCAGTGTTCACGTCACTCGCCGTGAGCCCCTGCGCACGCAGCGCATCCGGCTTCAGATCGATCTGTATCTGGCGCGTGGCGCCGCCGTAGGGATACGGAAGGGAAGCGCCGGCGATGGTCGCGATCTGCGCGCGGATGACCTGGTTGCCGAAGTCGAACAGCTGCGACTCGGTGAGCCGGTTGCTCGACAGCGCGAGCTGAATGATCGGGACGCTCGAGGCGTTGTACTTGAGAACCAGCGGCGCCTGGATACCGGGCGGCATGTTCTTGAGCGACAGCTGCCCGAACGCCGTCACTTGCGCCATGGCAAGGTTGATATCCACGCCCGGCTGGAAGAAGAGCTTGATGACCGACATGCCGGGATAGGTCTGCGACTCGACGTGCTCGATGTCGTTGACGAGCGTCGTGGCATAGCGCTCGATCTGCGCTGTGATGCGGCCGGCCATCTCATCCGGAGGCATTCCCGAATACTGGAACGTGACCGCAATGATCGGGATCTTGATATCCGGAAAAATGTCGGTCGGCATGCCCTTATGCAGGGGCGTGCCCATGATCGTCAGCGCCCCGAGCAAGGGAAGCAGCAGGGCGAGCACGATGAACGTATAAGGACGCCGTAGCGCCAGCTCGACTATCCACATAACCGAATCCTTGGACCGGGATGATGAGGGGCTACGCCGACCGCGTATGACGGGCTGGGCCCGCCGTGCCTGCGGCGGTTCGCCTTGCCGATCCGATATAATCTCGATTATCGATAATTCAATTCGGAACGCAAGTGAACACTCTTTCACACGGCTTCGGCGACGGCCAAGCTACTGAGCTGGTTGGCTATTCCAGTATTTACGGCGCGCCGCCCTGGCTCGCAGCTTTGTGTGCAACGCCTGGGTCAGTAGTATCCGCCGTCCAACCCTGGGACAGAAACGCAATGATGCTCGTCTCCACTCGCCGGCGGAACTCCATCGCCGGCCTTTTGCTCGTCGTGTCTCTTTGTGCGATGTCGGCGGCGCGGCCCACCTCCGCCGAGCCCACACCGGAGGCTCAGAAGAGAGCGATTCTGCAGGTCATCGCCAGCATGCAGGACGCCTGGAACCAGGGCGATTTTCGCGGCTACATGCAGGGATTCAAGCAGCCGGACGTCATCTTCGTATCGGGCGGACGCTTCCAGGACGGATGGCAGGGCACTCTCGACCACTACATTCGCGACTACGGCACCTCGCCTGAGACGCGCGGAAGGCTGCGCTTCTTCGACATCCGCATCGAGATGCTCGCCCCGGACGCCGCGCAGCTCATCAGCCGCTTTGAGCTCATCCGGCCGGAGCATCCTCAATACGGAATCAACACGCGCCTGATGCGCCGGGTCGCAGGCCATTGGGTGATCGCGCTGAATCACGTGTCCGCGAGTGAAACGCCGCCGCCGGACAATCCCGCCGCGAGCCGCCAGCCCTAGCGCTGGCCGCGCCCCTATTCACCCGCGTCATCATTTCAGCACAACACTCACGCCCGCGAGCACATTGAAGCCCGGGCCGGGCTCGAAGTAGCGGCCATTGCCGTCGTCGACGATCACGGAGCCCACATAGTGCCGATTGAGGAGATTGTTCACGCGAAGAAACGTGCTGAGCCGCAGACGACGTAGATCCGCGACGTAACCGCCATCGGTGCCAAATGTTGCGTAAGCTGGAGCCGCAACGGTGTTCATGTCGTTCACCGCCACGGCGCTCACGTACTGACCATTGACTGCAAAGTGCCAGCCCAGCTCCTCGCCCCAGCGCACGCTCGCATAGACATTGTTCTTCGGCACGCCCGGCAGACGGCTTCCGGCGGGCACCAGCGCGGTCGGCTGGGCGCAGGGAGCGGCAACACAAGTCAGATAGGAATCGACATAGCTCGCTTCGAGATAGGTGTAGGCGAGCTGCACGTGCCACTGCCGGGCGAGTCGATAATCCAGCGACGCTTCCAGACCCTGACGCCGCGTGCGATTGCTGTTCTGATAGGTGGAGCGGCCGCCTATGTTGGTGTTCACGACGATCTCGTCGTGCGTGAGCGCCCGGAAGACCGCGACCTCAGCGTTCAGATCGGGAGCGATCCGCAGCTTGGCCCCCAGCTCGCCGTTGTTGCTGCGGGCCGGCTTCAGCCCGAGATTCAGTCCCGTCCCGCCGTCCGAGCGATAGGCCAGCTCGGAGCCGAGCGGTGTCTGAAATCCCTGTCCGTAGGAGGCGTACAGGTGCAACCACGGCCGTGCCTTGAAAAGGAGTCCGGCCACGGGCGAGGTCGCGTGGTAGGAAACCCTGCCGCTGTCATTCGGATTGCTTGCCGTGATGAAATGGTCTTCGGAATCGAAGCGCACGTCGCTGCGGCGCACGCCCACCATCAAGGACCACAGTGGCGCGAAATCCCAGGTACCCTGCGCATACTCGTCGATGTTGTCGACAATGTCGTTCTCATTGCGGCGTAACGCACCCTTGACACCGAGAGTGCTGCCGACGAAGTTGTTATAACCTCGGCGCAGCTCATTCTGGCGGTCGTAGGCCGCACCCATCACCCACGTCAAGGGTTGATCCGCGAGAACACCCTGCCACGACCACCGCACGTCCGCGCCGCCGTAGTTTCGGTTGAGGTTGACCACACCTCCCGCGCTCGTCGGCGAGGCCTGGGCGCTCGCCGGAATGGACAGGAACTGCTCCACCGCGCGATGGCCAAGGTAAGCCAGCACGCGCAATGACTGCGCGTCGGTGATGCTCAGGTCGTAAATCAAGCCGCCTTGCTGCTGTTGCAGACTCTTGCGGGTATTGAATGCGTTGGCGGCCGGATCGGTCTGCTCCGGGTTGGCCCGGAACTGTGCCTGGGTAATGCCCAGCGGATCCTGGGCATCGGGCCGCGACACCACATTCGTCACCAATGTCAGCCGATTGGCGTCATTGAGCGTGTACGCAACCTTGCCGTTGAAGGATTCATTGTGCGCGTTGCTGTGATCGCGATAACCGTCGATCGAGAAATGAGTGAAGTCGACGTTGTAGCCGACGGGCCCCGCCGCCCCCGTAACGTTTGCGCCGGCGCGGAATGTAGCGAAGCTGCCGTAATCCACGGTGGTGCGCAATTGCGGCGAACCCTTCCCGTCTGCCGTGAATATCTGAATGACGCCTCCCGAGGAGTTGCCGTACAGGGCGGAGAACGGCCCGCGCAGAATCTCGACGCGTTCAGCAGAGTCGAGATTGAATTGCGACACCTGCCCCTGACCGTCCGGACCGGTCGCTGGAATGCCGTCCTGGTACACGCGCACACCCCGGATGCCGAACGCCGAGTTGGCGCCGAAGCCGCGGATGGAGATCTGCTGATCCTGCGCGTAGTTATTGCGATTGCGCGCCAGCAGGCCGGGAACCGTTGCCAGATCATCCGACAGATTCATGCCGAGCGCATCGGTGCGCAATTGCGCTCCGGATACGCTGCTGATGGATGCGGGGATATCGAAGGACGCCACCCCGACGCGTGTCGCGGTCACCGTCACAACCTCGAGCTCAGAGCCAGAGGCGTTCGCCCCCAGTGCCCCGCCCTGCGCAACTGCCATTGCCGCCGCCATGAAGCCGACCACACGGAACGATCGCGAAGCGTGCCGTCGGGGAAGGAGAAGTCCGGTCGCTTTGCACGCAATCACGATAAAAAGCGGCTGCCGGCTGGGGGCATGATGGGCCGTCCTGGGTTCTTTTTTTGAGGGCGCCTATCATCGGTCGAAACCCCGCCCGAGGCACTAGCGAAAATCGCTAAACTGATCCATGGAAGCGAAGTCTCAGCCTAGAAAATGCGGCCAGGTCGAAAGCGCAACAGGCATCACTTCCGAAGGACATCCCTGGACGGTGCTGACGGGCGATGTCGCCGTGGCCCTGCGTGAGATCGAGACGGCATCCGTCGACTGCGTGGTGACGAGTCCGCCTTATTACTGGCAAAGAGACTACGAGATAACAGGTCAGATCGGACACGAGAGCACGATCGACGGTTATGTGGCGGCGCTGGTCCGCGCGTTCGGCGAATTACGGCGCACACTCAAGCCCAGCGGCAGCTTCTTTTTGAACCTCGGCGACACGTACTATTCGGCCAAGGGCCGTCCGCACGGGAAGGACGACAAACACAACGGCCGGCAGATGATGCGCCGGCACCTGCGGGCAGTGGACGGCCCCGGTCTGGGCCTGCCACGCAAATCGCTCATCGGAATCCCCTGGCGAGTGGCTCTCGCCCTGCAGGAGGATGGCTG
Source organism: Gammaproteobacteria bacterium (assembly GCA_028293805.1). Taxonomy (GTDB): domain Bacteria; phylum Pseudomonadota; class Gammaproteobacteria; order Steroidobacterales; family Steroidobacteraceae; genus 13-2-20CM-66-19. Next base: position 1,822 of record JAQGOC010000381.1, on the reverse strand, counting down.
GACGTTACGCAGCTCGATTATCTGGCAGCGGCCCGCATCACTGCCGGAACCCACCGCTCACGATCGGCCCTGGCGTACCTTCGAATACGTATTTCTCTTTTCGAGGGGTCCTCGCTACTGGTTCGACCGTATGGGCCTGGCTGGTGAAGAGGACATCTGGAAAATCGTGGCGCGACCGGAGAACCCCGGCTCGCATTTCGCCCCCTACCCGCGCGAGCTCGTGGAGCGCTGTCTGGATTGCGGCTGTTGTCGAGGCGGTGTCGTTCTGGACCCCTTTGTCGGCTCGGGAACGACGATGATCGCGGCACTCGCCAGGGGATCTGGTGCGATAGGCGTCGACCTGAAGCCGGAGTACAGCCGTTTCACCGTGGCGCGAATCAACAGGGATCTCGGGTGCGTGGCGCCGGAATTCGGGATCTGACGGTGCTGTCGGCACAGCCCACGGCGGTCGCGTTGACGGCGACCGCCAGGCACCGGCCGCACGGCAAGTCAGAGCTTTTCGACCAAGGCGGTGAGCTGGTCGGCGCACTGACCCCAGCCCGTGTGGAAGCCCATCTTCTCGTGCGTCTCACGATCCGCCGCCGTCCAGTGACGGACGCGGGCGGTGTACTGCGTCTTGCCGCCCCGGTCCTCGAAAGTCAGAATCACCGTCATGAACGGCTTGTCGGAGGGCTCCCAGGCCTTGGTGTAGGCATCGGTGAAGACGAGCCGCTCGTTCCTGACGACCTCGAGATAGGTGCCGTTGTTGGGAAGCTCCTGCCCGTCAGGGCTGCGCATGACGATCAGGGCGGAGCCACCCGGGCGCACGTCGAGATCGGCGCGGGGCGTGGTCCAGGGCAGAGGCGCGAACCACTGTTTCAGCAGCTCGGCATCGGTCCAGGCCTTGAACACCTTCTCACGCCGCGCCTTGATGAGACGGGTCAACGAAAGCTCCCGATTCGCGCTCGGGGCCGATTCGGCTGGGGTGGACATTTGCGTTCTCCGGTTGGGTGGTTCCTGCCTCGAGGACGCGCAGGGAGTGCGCGATCCGACAGCGTCGCGCGCTGCGTTCATTGGGCCGGTCCGCGATCTTCGAGTCGAGCGGCACCTGTATGTAGTTGCGGCTCACCGTCGCGTTGATGGCCACCTGGGATTTCATGGACCGTCTTCTCCGGTGAAATCGCGAGCAACCTGGGCTGAGCGGGCCGGGGCTCCAGGCCAGCCTGTAGCGGCATTTTGCCATGCAGATCGCGCGCCTGACGGGGCGATCAGGCGGGCCAAGGGCACAATTGCCCCAAAGCGGAGCCGGCAGCGCCGTTGGACGCCCCTTGCGCCCGCCAGGAAAACACGCCTCCGCGTGCCCGCCTCGGATAGAATGTCGCCGCCGGACGGGGGGCTGTCTTGAACTTTCCCCATTTCGCCGGCATTGATGAGCCGCCGCCACAGGCATGCGCGCGATCGCTGCCCGGCACGGCACTTCACCACTTTCGACCCATTTTGTGGCACGGCAAGCGTGGCCGCAATGGCCGCATTCCTCATGTTGATTGGACATAAATGCTCTCCACTTCCAACGTCGCGATCCAATTCGGCGCCAAGCCGCTTTTCGAACAAGTCACGGTCAAGTTCTCCGATGGCAACCGCTACGGCCTGATCGGAGCGAACGGCTGCGGCAAGTCGACTCTCATGAAGGTCCTCGGCGGGGAGTTGGAGCAGAGCGTCGGCGACGTCATGCTGCAGGCGGGCATGCGGCTGGGCAAGCTGAACCAGAACCAGTTCGGTTATGAAGGCGAGCGCGTGCTCGACGTGGTCATGCAGGGCCACGTGGAGATGTGGAAGGCGATGA
>JAQGOC010000354.1 GCA_028293805.1 Gammaproteobacteria bacterium | reverse complement strand
TCGGCTGGAAATCCGCCGATGGCCATTACGCAGTGAACCTGTTCGGAACGAATCTGGCCGACAGGCAGTACTCCACGCACGAAGCGCAATTCGCTACCGGCGGCTGGCGCGTGCCGGGGACGCCGCGTGAATATGGCGTGCGTGGCTCGGTGAGTTACTGAGAGAGCACACATATGGCTTCAACCTCTCCGCCGACCGCGACTGCCCCTCTGGTGGAGGCGTGGGCCGAGTATCACGCTACCCTCGAAGAAATGCGGCAGCTGATTGAGGCGACACCGCGCTTCCAGAACACATCGCAGCATCGTGCCAAGGCGTATCACACGTTGATGGAGATGCAGGCGATGGCGTACAACTTCGTCATCGCACCGCGCATGACGCAGCCGCGGATATTCCGCAACAGTGGATGGCAGACCGATCTATTCACACTAGGCCAGAACGGTCAGGACCTGGTGTACGGCGTGACCTTCCTGGATGGTCGCCAGACATACCGCCTCACCGGCTCGATGGGCGATGTGAAGGTGTTTCTGCTGCAGGTACTGAGCGGTGTCTTCGGGGAGCCGGGTGTCAAGAACGTCAGTAACTACGACTGGGCCAATTTCGCCGTCAAGCCGGACGGACGCTTCGAAGTCATCATCAGCGCTGATCCGCACCCGGGTAACTGGATCAAGCTCGACCCTTCGCTCGGTTATCAGTTCCTGCATATCCGGCGCTCGCTCACCGACTGGCACGGCAGCGTGGGCGAACTGGACCTCGAGCGCATCAGCAAGCTGCCCGAAGACTACTACGACGCGGACGAGTTCGACGAGTCGGCAATCGCAGCGCGCATCCGCCGGGCGACTCTGTTCGTCCGTTACCTGGTGCAGGACTTCAACATCAACCTGTACAACATGTATTTCCGCAACGCGGGCGGGCGCAAGAACGTCCTCACGCTCCTGCCCGGAACGGTAACTAGCCAGGTCGGCAGTCCGAGCAACAACACGGCGATGGCCATCTTCGAGCTGGCGAAGGATGAGGCGCTCCTCATGGAGCTCGACGAGGTGCCCAACGGCGCCTACTGGTCGTTCCAACTGGGCGACGTATGGTCACGCTCACTCGACTTCGCCAACCGCATGAGCTCGCTCAACGATCGCGAAATTCACGCCGATGACGATGGCAAAGTGCGAGTCGTGGTTGCGCGGCAGGATCCCGGGATCGCCAACTGGCTCGATGCATGTGGACGCGTGGAAGGCACCGTGGTCTTTCGCAACTACCGCTCGACCTCGGCGGCCGTGCCGACGTCGCGACTGGTCAAACTCGCGGAACTCAACGCGCTGTTGCCCCGGGCTACGCCGCGCGTCTCGCCCGAGGAGCGGCGCCGCATCGTCGAGCAGCGCCGCAAGGGGCAGCGCAAGATCTACGGCGAGTGAACGGAGGATAGGGGATGAGCGCCAACTACCGAGTGAGGGCCTGGCGGCCGCCGCCGAGACCCGACTGGGTGCAACGCATCAACGAGGAGGGCCGCTGCCTCGACCTGAAAAGCGTCGTGCCCCTGGACGAGCGGTCGCTGATCGATCGCGCCAAAGCCAACACGGGCCTGAGTGACTTCGGGATCGACGACTGGGTTGAGCCGTTCCGAATCTTCCTCAAAGCCCTCGACGAGGAGGCCGACCTGACGCTGATGGGGCGTCTGATGACGCGCTCGGACATCCTGATGCACCTCGAGGCGCGGCTGCGTATCGAGGATACCTACAAACACTATCCCGAGATCGACGAGCAGCAGCTCGCTCCCCCGGTCCTGATCATCGGATCCGGCCGCAGTGGCACCTCCGCGCTGCAGAATCTCCTGGCTCTCGACTTGGACAACGGCACCCCGAAACACTGGGAGGCGCTCTTCCCGTGCCCACCGCCCGAGGCGGCCACCTATCACACCGATCCGCGTATCAAGCTCGCCGATGAACGCATGCAGCAGTGGAACCGCGTGACGCCGGAGGTGAATTCCATCCACGAGTTCCGCGGCGACATGCCAACCGAGTTGATCCAGATCGAGGCGCTCAGCTTCCAGAGCAGTGGCTGGCTCGATCTCTACGGACTAGTGCCCTCCTACGACGCATACATAACCCCTCGCGGCATCGTGCCTGCAATGAGCTATGCCAAACGCGTGTTGAAGTTGCTGCAGTGGAAGAATCCGCGCAGGCGCTGGCTCCTCAAGTCCCCGGATGCGATGCGCAATCTTCCGGACGTGTTCAAGGTCTTCCCGGACGCGCAGCTCGTCTGGACCCACCGTGATCCACTGAAGGCGGTCTCTTCTGCCGTGAGCATGGTCGGTACGCTGTTCTGGATCCGTAGCGACCAACCGCTCAGCGAGCAGGCTATCGCCCAACTGACGAGCCCGAACGGGCTCGCCAGCCTGTTCAACCGCGTGTTCGAACAGATCGACCGCGGAGATATTCCGGTCGGCAGGCTTCACAACGTGCAGTACTTTGATCTCATTGATGATCCGCTCGCCACTGTGGACAAGCTGTATCGTGATATGGGGATCGAGCTCGCAGATCGGGCGCGCGCGGCAATGGCGACAAACGTCGCGAGTCACCCGCGCGAGGCTCGGCCCGCTCACCGCTACAGCATCGGAGATGCGCAGCACCTTCCCGAGGAGCGCAAGCTGTTCCAGCGCTACCAGTCCTTTTTCAAGGTGCAGAGCGAGTCGTAGCCGTCTGATGCTGCCGAGGCTCCGATGG
>JAQGOC010000352.1 GCA_028293805.1 Gammaproteobacteria bacterium | reverse complement strand
AGGATCCGTTGTCGAGGTCTTTTGCTGATCGGAATCGCCCGGAAAGACGATGATGCCATCGGAAATGATGGACCGCTGAATGGCTTCATACTGGTGATTGTGTGTGCTGACGAATCCCGGGCATACGATCATGCCGGTGCAGTCGATCTCAAGCGCGCCCGCATTGCCCAGATTCGGCCGCACTTCCACGATCTTTTTGCCCATGATCAGCACGTCCGCCTGCTCGAAATCCCCGATCGCCGGGTCGAGCGTCAACACCACACCGCCGCGCAGCACGACCGGTTGGCCGTCCGGTATCGTGAAACCGAGATCCTTGTCCTCAGGCAGCTCCGTCGCACTGACGTTCTTCGTCAACGCATCCAATCCCGAGAGGCCACCCACAGCGCCGGCAGCCAGCCCCGCCACACTCGATTTCAGAAAGTCGCGTCGAGCCAAGCTGCCGGTTTCGCCGCCGCGATCACGCTGCCCGCCTGTGGTTCCGGTGTGTTTGCTCATTGTTGCACCCCTCCCGTGACGTTTTGTGCAGCCAGGCGCATTGGCCCGCGCCCGCCTCCGAGCCTGGCAGCAATGTACGATGCGATGTTAGGCGGCGGGCGGCAGCGCGTCTTGCAGGCCACAGACACGGTTTGCAAATTCAAGACATCAGCTATGGAAGCGTTGCTCTCTTAACCTCGAAGGAAAGTGCGCCGATCGTCGTCACTCGGGAGCGCGCGGCGCCAGCTAAAACTCAACACTCTCGCTGATAACGCTTCGGGCTGACGCCGGTGGCTCTTCTGAATACGTTTGTCAAATGACTCTGGTCGGCGAAGCCCAGCGCCTCGGCAATCTCCACGACGGAGAGCCGCTTGATAGCGAGTAGCGCTTTGGCTTGATTGACCCGTTCTCCGATGACGTATCGATGGGGGGTTGTGCCGAATGTCGTTCGAAATAGTCTTGAGAAGTGACGGGGACTCAGGTCGATCGCGGCGGCCAGCTCCAGGAGACTCAGGTTCATCCTGAGATGCGCGCGGACATAATCGATCACCATCTGGGCTTGAGTACTGGAAAAGCCGTGCTCGGCTGTCTCCGATCTACCGTTCTTGATCGAATAACGGGCCGCGACATAGGCGGCCAGACTTAGGGAAAGCGACTCACCGTAAAGCGGTCCGCACGGGCAACCTGCGGTAGCCTCCGCCAGCATGGTGCCGATCATGGCCACAATGCGAGCATCGTCAATGTTGAGCTGAGGAGCGAGCGACTCATCGCTCGGGCTTGCAACCTCAAAGAACAGCCTCTGCAGTCGCGCCCTGTCTAGTTCCGTCACCGCGAAGCGACAACGACCGCCCGAAACGGAGATATTCGTGTGATCACATCCCCTGGGAAAGATAAAGATTCTGCCCGGCCGTATGACACAACAGGCGTTACCGGCGCCTCCCGAGACGCGAACGACCGAGGACCCGCCGAGGCACACTATCACGTGGCTGCTGTGCCAGCCGACTTCTTCAAAGGCACCGACCATACGGTGACGTTCAAGCAAGAAGCCGGACCACCCGGTCGCGGCGCTCGAAAACTCTGGGGGCTCCGTCCCTAACACCTTGACTTGCCCGTCCATGATCGCGGTCACCCTGCTGGGATGAAAAAGCCCGCGAGCGGGCGCGCCCTGCTCGCTTTCATCCCCGCTGGGCTGCTCTGCTGACGTCGGAGATTTCCCGTCGATCTGTCCGTAGTAACCACGGTACGGCGGGCAACTGCCGCAAACTCTCTGAAGAACCTTTCTTGCCCGGCGCAGAGTCATCACGGACACTATCCGGCGCGATTACTTTTACTTCATCCTACGCGCTTTCAGATATCATGAATAGTCGTTGGGCGGCGCGCGCTTTGCCGGCTCTTGAGCGATTGCTCCAATTTCGTAGGCGCGCGCCGGCTCGGTTGCCCGTTGCGGGAAGTTGTAGACTGGCCCTGCGGCTGAACACACGATCGATGTGAGGCTGCAATTCGCCGAAGCGCAGGGGACTGCGGATGCATCCGTACCGGCAAATTCTTGCTCGCATGCGACTGGGCGACAGTGACCGGCGCCTTGCACGCAGCGGATTGCTGGATCGGCACAGGATCGCAGCACTGCGACGCATCGCCGAAAGCGCAGGGTGGCTCGATCTTGGCAGTCCTTTACCGGAAGACAGTGTGCTGTTGGCTGGACTTCAGGGAAGGTATTCCCGACAACCGGGAAATGTCGGAGCCGAACGCCGCTCTGCGGCGGCATCGCGATGGCATCAACAGGCGCTCGTCAACCAGCACGCCCCGCAGTTCGCGGCGGACGAGGCATGGTATCGCCACGCCATCGAGGCTGACCAGAGAAGCGGAGATCGCTCTCAGCTTGCAAAGCATCTGGCCACGCTCGCGGCATTGTTGCGGAGTCAGACTGGTCGCCTCGAGGAGGCGCGGCAACTGGCGGAAGCTGCTGTCAGCATCAGCAGGACTTCTGACCTTGCCTCGCCGCAACCTTGGCAGAGCTACGGCGTTCTGGCAGACATTCTTGCCGCACAGGCAGCAGCAGACTCGGATCATCGGCGCCGGGCCGAGTTCCTGACACGCGCACGCGAGTATCAGCAGTTGTGCCACTTCGCGCCGCGTTTTCTCGGCGCCCTGGCTCATGTCGGGGCCGTGGCGGGCTATGCGCGAGCGGTGGTTTTAGGCCGCCTTGCCCGCTGCTTTTACATGAGCGGGCACAATGCGCAAGCGATAGCACACTTATCTGAGGCGCTGACGGTCATCGAAGGGCTTGCGCCCAGCGAGGGCCTGAGCGCGCTGCGAGGAACGCTGAGCTCGGAGCTCGGCGAAATATTCCTCGCGACTCGGCAGCATGAACGGGCAAGGCAGGCATTCTGCACGGCACTGAGAATTGCCGAAGAGTTGCAGGACGTACGGGCTCAGGGGGTGAGCTTGAGTCAACTCGGCACGCTGTCTTTGGCGGAAGGCAACACAGCGGAAGCATTACACCGCTGCCGGGCGGCGCTGGCGTTGTTGCGCCTGATTCGTGAACCTGAGGTGGAAGCGGCCGCCTGGCATCAATTGGGCACGGTCTTTCACGAACTGCAGCAGCCGCAGCAGGCCGAGCGGCATTACCGGGAAGCGGCGCGCATCAGAGAGCAGTATGGCCATCTACGCGCCGCACAACAGAGCTGGAATCAGCTCTCCCAGCTCGATTACCAACCGGGCGGAACGGGGACGGCGGAGGCTTATGGCAGAGCCATCGCGCCCACCCCTAACAAGGCACCTACGGCCGCTACGGCCTCCAATACTGACATCAAGTCCGCAAATCGCGCCGAGCTGCCTTTTCAGATCACTGTGGACGAAGAGCGGATCACCGATTACGGTCTGGACGGCGACCTGTTGATCGATGGCCCGCGCGAACGCAGGATAGTTGGCTGGACCGGCGCCCCGCAGTCTTTGAGCGCGGATTT
>JAQGOC010000350.1 GCA_028293805.1 Gammaproteobacteria bacterium | reverse complement strand
GCTCCTCGAAGCACTTCTGGATGATCGGCAGCACCTTCTCGTCGACCAGCCGGGCGACCGAGTCCTGCACCATCCGTTCCTCTTCGCTCAAGGCGCCGGCGACATCGAAGAGGTCTAACGGATCTGGAGTAGAAGGATTGGCCACGGGTGCTCTCCTGAAAGGGGGCGGCATCATAAACCAGACGGGGGCCAAGCAGCGGTGCGGCCTGCGCTGCAGGCGGTGCGGCTGAGGGCCACGTGCGTCCGGGCTCGATTGCGTGCGCGGGCGCGATGCCGTGAGCTCGTAGCGGGTCGTCACGTACCGATATAGAAGTCCGTGGCGCAGCGGTGGTGTTGGATCGGGAAGCTTACGATCTGGTCATTGACCGCCGACTCAGGCTCGTTATCGTATCCTGATGCCAGCCGAGGCTTCAGCCTCGACGAAGCCAAGTCAGAAGGATGCGTCGTCTACCATGAAGATCCCCGAAATTCTCATCGTCGAAACCGTCCATCAGCCGGGGAGTCTCGCGAAAGTGCTGCAGGTGATCGCCGATGCGGGGCTCGCCATCGAGCATCTGACCGCTCTGCGGCGCGATCAGGGGCGAACTTTGTGGGAGATCACGCTCGAGATGGACGAAGAGGCGGATCGCAGCCTCTACGATCGCATCGGACAGTTGCCCACCGCCCGTTTCGTCGGCAAGTCGGATCGGGTCTTCAACCGGCATCGCGGTGGCAAGATCAGAACGGTTGCAAGCATTCCCATCAATACACTGCAGATACTGCGCGACATCTACACACCCGGCGTCGCGCGTGTCTGCCTTGCGATCAAAGACGATCCACGCACGGCGCATGACTTTACGGCAATCGACAACACGGTTGCTATCGTGACCAACGGCACCGCGGTGCTGGGTCTCGGGAATATCGGTGCGCTGGCGGGTCTTCCCGTAATGGAAGGCAAGGCTGCGTTGTTCGCGGATCTCGTCGGTATCAGCGGCGTGCCCATTCTGCTCAAGGACACGCAGCCCGACAAAGTGATCGAGACCATCGTTGCCATCGAGATGTCGTTCGGCGCGATCCAGCTCGAAGACTTTGCCGCTCCCGAGTGCTTCGAGATCGAGCAGAAGCTGCAGGCGCGTTTACAGAAGCCGGTTCTCCATGATGATCAGCACGGCACGGCGGTCGTCGCGCTCGCGGCTCTCATTAACGCGGCGCGCCAGGCGGGACGAAGTCTGCGCGACAGCGTCGTTGGCCAGATTGGGCTCGGTGCGGCCGGCACGGGCATCGTGCGCCTGTTGCGCGCTTACGGTGTTGCGCGCGTGCTCGGCGCGGACCGCAGCGCCGATGCCGTCGCTCGGCTGGAGGCGCTCGGAGGCGAGGGCGCGTCGCTGGAGTCGATCATGCGGCGCGCGGACATCGTGATCGCCACCACCGGGGTGAAGAATCTCATCAAGCCGGAGTGGGTTCGGCCGGGGCAGGTCATTCTCGCGCTGTCGAACCCGGATCCCGAGATCGAGCCCTTCGTGGCGCGCGAGCGTGGGGCGGCGTTCGCCGCCGACGGCAAGGGCATCAACAACGTGCTCGCGTTTCCCGGATTGTTCAAGGGTGCGTTCGATGCGCGTGTCACCCGGTTCTCCGATGAGATGTTGATGGCGGCCGCCAATGCCATTGCGCAACTGGCCGGCCCGGATGAGCTCGTTCCCGATCCGCTCGACAAGAGTGTGCATGAGCGTGTGGCCGCTGCCGTGTGCGCCGCCGCGGCCGGGCCTGTACTCATGGGTTGAGACTCGAGGTCAGTACGGCAAACCCACTCGACGATAAGCCGCGGCAACGAGCCACAGCGGACCGATCAGCAGAAACTGCACGTCCTTGAAGAAGGACGGACGTTTTCCCTCGAGGGCATGACCTGCGAACTGCCCGATCCAGGCGATCACGAAAATCACCAGCGCGGTGAGCCACAGCGGCCAAGGTAGATTCGCGAGCCACTGCGTAGCCAACAGCAGGAGTACGAAGGCGATGAGCACGCCCCCCGCCAGGGGCGGCGAGAGCGCGAAATAATAGGTGAGCGCCGCCGCTGCAGCGAGCGTCGCCCAATTGAGCCAGGGCGAGACGTCGGCGAACACTTCGGGAACCGGCAGCGACCAGAGGATTCCCAGCACCGAAAGCACGATCGGCGGCACACACAGCCAATGCAGCAGCTTGTTGGTAGGGTTGGTATGGCTTGCGCCGTACTCGCCCAGCCATTCGGTGATGGTCCGCATCGCAAGATTCCTGCAGCGTCGGCTGTGCCGCTAACGCTACGCGGCCGCTGCCTGCATCGCAAGTCATGGACGGCAGCGCTCGTGCGCTGCAGCGGACGGGGTTTACGTTCATCGCTAGTTCAGCGTGCGGACTTTAACTTGACCGTCCGGAAAATCAACGGGAGGGGCTTCATGCGGTTCATTGTTTTGTCGCGAAAATATCTCGTGCTGGCGGCCACGGCAGCACTGCTTGCCGGCTGCTATACGTCGGATCCCTACACCGGCGACCGGCAGATGACCAGGACCAGCATGGGCGCCGGCATCGGAGCGCTGACCGGCGCCGTAGCCGGCATGTTGACTGGCGGTGATGCGCGACAGCACCGGAAGAACGCTCTGATCGGGGCGGGTATCGGCGCCCTGGCAGGCGGCGCCACCGGTAACTACATGGATCGGCAGGAGGGGAAGCTGCGCGCTCAACTGCAGGGCACCGGAGTGAGCGTGGTCCGCAACGGAAACGACATCACACTCAAGATGCCGGGCAATATCACGTACCGTACCGATAGCGCGGACCTGCAAGCTAACTTCTACAACGTACTGAATTCCGTCGTTCTCGTGCTCAAGCAGTACGACAAGACGATCGTCGAGGTCGCGGGCCATACGGATAATACAGGGGCGGCGGACTATAACCGCGCTCTGTCCGAGCGACGTGCGACCTCGGTCGCGCAATACCTCGAGTCGCAGGGAATCAATACCCAGCGCGTCATGACGGTCGGAGCCGGCGAGGATCATCCCATCGCCCCGAATACCACCCCGGAGGGTCGCCAAGCCAATCGCCGAGTGGAGCTGACCCTGGAGCCCATCACGCAAGGCTGACAGCCGCAGCCGACAGCCGCGTTACGTCCAACAACTCCCTCGCCCCCAACTGGCCCGCTTTTCGCGGGCAAAAGCCACGCCTTTTGCCCGCGTGGTTCCACCACGCCCCAGTCGCGCTCGTTGAAAGCGCCCCAGGCGCTTTCAACCCATAAAAAAGGCCCGGCGTTCGTAGCAACGCCGGGCCTGTCGGGTCGAGCTATCGACCGTTCCGCGCCTGTCTCTTCAGGCCGCGTTCGCCTCCGGGCCCATCATCCCGCGCAGCTTGCCGAGCGCGTTCGATTCGATCTGCCGGATACGCTCTGCCGAGACGCCGTACTTGTCGGCGAGATCGTGCAGCGTGGCCTTGTCATCCGTCATCCAGCGACGCTGCAGGATGTCGCGGCTACGATCGTCCAACCGGTCCAGCGCGCCGCGCAGCCGGTCCGAAGAGTCGGTTTCCCACTCGGCGTTTTCCACCTTTTCCGCCGGATCGGCATCCGAAGCGGGCAGGTAGGAAGCGGGGCTGTAAACTTCCTCGTCATCCGACTCCGGCGTCGGATCAAATGACATGTCACGCGCGGCGAGCCGCTTTTCCATCTCCGTGACTTCGCTCGGGCTTACGCCCAGGTCACGCGCAACTGCCGCGGTCTCCTCAGCCGAGAGCCACGTGAGGTTTTTCTTCATGCGGCGCAGGTTGAAGAACAGCTTGCGCTGGGCCTTGGTCGTGGCGATCTTCACGAGCCGCCAGTTGCGCAGCACGTACTCGTGGATTTCGGCACGGATCCAGTGAACGGCAAAGGACACGAGCCGCACGTTCTGCGACGGGTCGAAGCGCTTGACGGCCTTCATGAGGCCGACGTTGCCTTCCTGAATCAGATCGCCCACGGGCAATCCGTACCCGCTATAGCCGCGGGCAATATGAACGACGAATCTAAGGTGCGACAGGACCAACTGTCGAGCGGCACCCAGATCCTCACTGAAGCGAAAGCTCTCGGCGAGCTCGCGCTCCTCTTCACGGGTCAGAACTGGAATTCGGCCAACGCGGTCCAAGTAAGCATCCAGGCTTCCCAGGGGACCGGCCAAGGCGAGGTCACCGTTACGGGCAACCAATGCGGTACTTGCGGTCATGAAATCTCCCATTGTTTGGGCGGCCATTCTAGCACTCAGGGTATTGGAGTGCTAAGAGGCGCGGAAGTTCCGCCTAGGGCACGCCATTTCCCCTTGTCGAACAACAGCTTGAACCTCTCCGGGCGGAACTGGAATCCCTCTTCCGAGAGGGGCAACGGCCCGCCCTATGAGAAGTTCCGGGCCCAGCCCGGTCTGGAGGCACCCCAGGCAGGGCTTGTCCGCACGCCTGTGACATAGATCAATGGACGGCCGGCCAAAGTTGTGAAGAATCTGCGGGCCGACCGTCCCCACTTCTTGCCGAAGCAGGAGCCATGACGTGGATCTGCATGCCCTGCTGCTCGCCCGGCTTCAATTCGCGTTCACGATCAGCTTCCACATCATCTTTCCGGCGTTCTCGATCGGGCTGTCCGCCCTTGTGGCGACGCTCCTGGTGCTTTGGAAACGCACGGGACAGGAGCATTTCCACCGCCTGGCGCGCTTCTGGACGAAGATCTTCGCCGTCTCGTTCGCCATGGGCGTCGTTTCGGGCATTCCGCTCTCCTACCAATTCGGGACGAACTGGGCCCGCTTCGCCGAAGTGGCCGGCAATGTCATTGGACCCCTGATCGGCTACGAAGTGCTGACGGCGTTCTTTCTCGAAGCTACCTTTCTCGGCGTCATGCTCTTCGGATGGCAGCGGGTGCCTGCCTGGCTGCATGTGACCGCCGCAATCCTGGTGGCGCTCGGCACGGTCATTTCGGGTTTCTGGATTCTCTCCGCCAACAGCTGGATGCACACGCCGGCCGGCTATGCGCTGCGTGACGGTATCGCCTATCCCGTGGATTGGTTCCGGGTGATCTTCAACCCGAGCTTTCCCTACCGATTCGCACACATGATGACCGCCGCGTATCTCACTACTTCGGTGGTCGTGCTCGCCGCGGGAGCGCGTTACCTCATACGGCGGGAGTTCGAGACTGAAGGGCGCACGATGATGCGGATGGGCGTCGGAATGATTGCCATCCTCGCTCCGATGCAGCTATTCCTCGGCGATCAGCATGGGCTCAACACGCTCGAGCATCAGCCGGCCAAGATCGCCGGAATCGAAGCGCATTGGGAGAACAAGGGTCCCGCGGACCTGGTGCTATTCGCCCTTCCCGATGAGAAAAATGAGACTAACCGCGCGCAGATCGCCATTCCGAAGCTGGGCAGTCTGATCCTCACTCACAAGTGGGACGGGCGCTATGCCGGCCTCAAGGATTTTCCGCGCGACCAGCGTCCACCGGTGACGTCGATATTTTTCGCGTTTCGGCTCATGGTTGGGATCGGAGTCGCGCTGATCGCCTTGGGGCTTATCGGTGCCTGGATGTGGTGGCGAAAGAAGCTTTTCACCACCCTCTGGTATCTGCACATTGTGGCGCGCACGTGGCCGTTGGGATTCATTGCGATATTGGCCGGCTGGCTGACGACAGAGAGCGGCCGCCAGCCTTACGTCGCTTATGGAATCCTCCGCACAGACCACGCGTTATCGCCCGTGAGTGCCGGGACCGTGGCGACCTCGCTCGCCTTGTTCGTGTTGGTGTACTGCGTCGTCTTCTCTATCGGCATCTACTATATCCACCGGCTCATCTGGATTGGACCGAAGGGTGCCGCCTTGGCGCAGACGGCTCTTCCTGGGGGTCTGCCCAATCGTCCGTTGTCGGTGGTGGATCACGCCACTCGTGAGTCCGGCTCCGGGAAGCCCCGGCCATGAGCGGCGGTTACTCGGCGGAAGCGGTGTACTGGCTGCCTGTCATCAGCGCAGGCGTCATCGGGTTTGCGGTCGCGATGTACGTGATCCTCGATGGCTTCGATCTGGGAGTGGGCATTCTGTTTCCCTACTTCCCGCAGGAGGCACAGCGCGATCAGATGATGAACTCCGTCGCGCCGTTCTGGGACGGTAATGAGACGTGGCTGGTGCTTGGCGGCACCGGGCTGTTGGTGGCGTTTCCATTTGCCTACGCTGTCATCATGCCCGCGCTGTACGTGCCCCTGATCGTCATGCTGCTCGCGCTGGTGTTCCGCGGCGTCGCGTTCGAATTCCGCTGGGTGGCAAAGCCGCACCATCGCAAGTGGGACATCGCGTTTGCCGCGGGCTCCACGGTTGCCGCCTTCTGCCAGGGACTCATGTTGGGCGGCCTGATCCGCGGGATCCGGGTCGAAGGAGACCACTTCGCCGGCGGGACCTTCGACTGGCTGAGTCCGTTCGGGCTCATGTGCGGCGTTGGGCTGGTCGTCGGCTATGCGCTGCTGGGGGCGTGTTGGCTCGTGATGAAGACCGCCGGAGGCGTCGAACAGAAGGCGCGCCGGTATGCGCGTCCCCTTTTGCTCGTGCTCCTGGCTTTCATCGCGCTCGTGAGCATCTGGACTCCACTCGAGTTCGAGCGCATCGCCGCGCGCTGGTTCAGCTTTCCCGATATCCTTTATCTCGCGCCGGTGCCGCTGCTGACGGTATTTCTCGCGTTCTCGTGCTGGCGAGGACTTGCCGGACGGCATCCGACGGTCGCGTTCTATAGCGCGGTCGGGTTGTTCGTCCTCGCGTTCATCGGGCTCGTCATCTCGACGCTGCCTTACCTGGTGCCTCCCACCCTCACGCTATGGCAAGCCGCAGCGGCGCCTGAATCACAGAGCTTCATACTGGTCGGAATGGTGGTCCTGGTGCCCATCATCCTGGGCTACACGGTGTTCGTGTATCACACGTTCCGCGGCAAGGTCCGGCCGGGCGAGGGATATCACTAGAAGGCGCAAGCTGGCGACTCTCCACGGCACTGGCGCCCGGCTCTTTATCTTACTTCCGCAGCGGCGCGGCAATCACTCTGGCGAGGGACGCGGCCGTGTGCCGATTGCTACTAGTCTTGAGGGGTGTGCAAACGGGTGGACTCTTGTGACCTGCTGTCGCTGGTGCCAGACGGGAGACGCAACGCCCGTACCAGACATAAGGCTATGAATTCATAGAAGAAGTTATCTACGAGGTCACGACGTGGCGTAGGCTGGTGCGGCTTTTTCTGCAGTCTGCACGTGGTCGGTGCACGGCGCGGCCAAGCGCATTCAATCCCTCGGCGCCGCTGCCGATATCCCCGGGATAGGACATAAGTCCATCACGGCAGCCGGCGTTGCGGCGCACGGCGGGTCCGGAGTTTTCGTGGCTGAGGATTTCATCACGACATTCCGTGACATGTCATGCTTTGCTACACTCATTGTTGAAGTTCAGACATCGATGTAGGGAAGCGCGGAGTTTCGATGAATCGGGGTAAAACATTTCTGCTGGCAATGACCTCCCTGGTGTTCGCCAGCGCCGCTGCTCATTCCGCGAACTCCTCCCGCACGGCGTCCACCCCTGCGCGACATCATGCTCATGCTGCACGCGCCCGCACGCGTCGGGTCTCGCTTTCTCTGGATGAGCCCGGACTGCGCTCTAGCGCGGCATTCATCCTCGACGAGACCCATTCCTCCGTTCTGTACTCGCGGCATGCGGACGTCGCGATGCCTATCGCTTCGATTACAAAGCTTCTGACGACCCTGGTGGTCGAAGAAGCCAAGCAGCCCATGGACGAGGTGATCGACATCACCGCGGATGACGTGGCCATCGGCAAGGGCGCATTCTCGCGTCTGACGGTGGGCACGCGACTCACGCGCGGCGATCTCTTTCATCTGGCCCTCATGTCGTCGGAAAATCGGGCGGCCCATGCCCTGGCGCGTAATTATCCGGGCGGCTTGAAAGCCTTCATGCCGGCCATGAACGCCAAGGCCCAGGCGCTCGGCATGACCAGCTCCCGCTTCATCGAGCCGACCGGACTGTCGAGCGAGAACGTGGCGAGTCCCGAGGACCTCTCGAAGCTCGTGATGGCTGCCTCGGAAAACCCCACGATCCGTGAGTACTCCACCGATCCGGGTTACGAAGTCCGCATCGGCCGGCGGATGGTCGGCTTCCACAATACGAACTCGCTGGTGTCGAATCCGACCTGGAACATCATCGTGCAGAAAACCGGTTACATCACGGAGGCCGGCCGCTGCCTGGTGATGCAGACGGTGATCGAAGGC
>JAQGOC010000317.1 GCA_028293805.1 Gammaproteobacteria bacterium | reverse complement strand
CGGACGGGACTGCCGCGGCGTACCGCCAATACCATCACGCGCGCCGCCGACTTCATGAATCATCTGGAGCTGGTGCGACGACACGGGTTCGCCGTCGATGACCAGGAGAACGACGTCGAGGGGCGCTGCGTAGCGATCGCGATCCCCGCACCACGAGTCCAGTACGCGATCAGCGTCAGCGGCATCACATCGCGATTCCCGATGTCCAAGACAGCGGACGTCGCGCGAGAGATGCGCGAGATCGTCTCGGAGCTGGCTGAACGCTCCATGCCGCCCATCAGGGCCTATCCCTGAACCGGCGACCCGCTGTGCCGTTGCTTCGGCTCGTTCCTCGCCGCGCGGTTCGGAGCACTCAACCCACCCGCACGTTGCTCTTGCTGCCCGCCGCCCGCAAACGCCAGAACTCTCCAATAGCCTCGAGGCTGACACCCTTCGTCTCGGGCATCATCTTCCAGGTAAAGACAGAGCAGGACACACAGATCAGCGCAAATACGACGTACATGGCGGCCGGCGTCCCTGTGGTCTGACGGAGCCAGTCCATCGCCATCGGGAACAACTGCGCCGTCACAAACGAAGAGCCGAATAGGAATACGCACACGATGGCGAGCGCCGGACTTCTGACTCGATTCGGGAAGATTTCCGACACGATGATCCAACTGAGCGGGGCGAGCCCCAGGGTGAAAGTGCCGGCGCCGAGCATCATCGGTATGAGCACCGTCAACGCCGGCGCATGCGCCGCGAGCAGCGTTGCCATCAACAGGTGACTGAAGCCCATGCCCAGGGTGCTCGCGATCAGCAACCCTCGGCGACTGTAGCGGTGAATCAGCGGGAACGAGATGAGCGTCGCAACGAAAATTGTCAGGTAATTGGGAACAGAGGACAGCACGGAATTGGAGCCGAACGAAATCCCCGCGTCGTTCAGGATCGTGGGTCCATAGAGCAGGATCATGTTCACGCCGTTGATCTGCGAGAAGATCATCATGATGATGCTGACCTGCAGCGGCTTGCGGCAGTACGGCTGAAATACTTCCGCGGGGCCGGCCGAGGATGTTGCGCGCACGTCCTGCATGATCTCGTCGAGCTCCTGCTTCGCCCGGTCGATGCCGTTGATGCGTTTCAGCACCTCGAGTGCCCGGGTGGTATAGCCCTTCGCGACCAGCCACCGGGGGCTCTCCGGAACCATCAATAGCCCCACGATCAGGAACGTGACGGGCACGCCCTGCGTTGCGAACATCAGGCGCCACCCCCCGCCGTACTCCGCGACGAAGTAGCCAACCAGCACGGCGAGGTTGATGCCAATGACACCGACGAGCTGGTTCACATTCACCAGCGTTCCGCGCAGATGCGGCGGGGACAGTTCGGCAATGTAGATGGGGCACGAGATCATCGCCAGACCGACACCCATTCCACCAACCAGGCGCCAGATCGCGAATTGCCAGACCGAGGTCGCGACCGCGCAGCCGACAGTAGAAACGAGGAACAACATCGCCGAAGCCATCATTGTGCGCCGCCGGCCAATCGCATCGGCGAACCAGAGCCCGAGAAGCGGCGCGATGATTGCGCCCAGGATTGCGCTGCTCGCCGCCCAGCCCGCAATGGCCGACGACAGTGCAAAATCACGCGTCAGGAACGGCAGCGCGCCGGCGATGAGCGCGAGATCGTAGCCGAACAGGAAACCGCCGGCCGATGCTACGAACGCGACTCCCGCCACATAGCGGATGTTGTACGCCCTCTTTTCGGCCATTTGGCCAGAGCCGTTTAGCGCGGCCGGGCTGTCTTGCGATACAGGGCTAATGTTGATGCTCATGCAGTACTCGTTAATGCGCCCCGCGCAAGCCCTCACCCTACCCTAGCGCACGCTGCGCGCAGGCAGCGATACGCCAGGGGAAGATAGGGGTCCGTCAGACGTGAGTTTACCAGTGATAGCTGTACGCCAATCCGACCGTGCGCGGACGGATCGTGAACGCTCCCGAGGTGATGTTGATCAGGAAGATCTGCTCGTTCAGAACCGGGTGCGCGTTCAGCAGGTTGGTGGCAACCAACGCGAGGTCCGATCCGTCACCGAACCGGACGCCGAGACGGCCGTTCAGCTGGTTGACCGAGGGATTCGTAGTTATGAACGGATCGTAGCTCACGGTCGTGCGGTCCTCGGCGGGCACCAGCCGGTTGTTGCGGCTGGTGTACCGATCCTCGAGCCGCCCATAGCCGAAGATCTTGCCTGTCAGGAGCCTCTGGTACGCCAGTTCAGCGGTTACGTTCCACGGAGAGATGTCGGAAATGGCCTGTCCCGAGCGCGCCAGCGTCTCACCGAAGATCTCCGAGTTGCTGGAGTAGCGCGCATTCGTGTAGCCCACGGACAACCCGGCGGTAAACGACTGCGTAAGCAGCGCCTTCACCGAAAGGTCGAAGCCGTCGCTCTTCGCGTCGCCCAGGTTCTTGGAGATGTGGGTTGCACACAGCGGAACGTGCACGGCACTGATGATGTTAGACCAGTCGATGTGATAGACGCTGCCCTCGATTGACAGGCGGCGATCCAGCAACTGGGTCTTCAGGCCGAGCTCGTAGCTCCAGAGGGTATCCGCTTCGTAATTGGCCCCGCCGCCGAGTTGGTTGAGCTGATCAGTGCACTCCTGCGTGTTGAGGTGCACCGGAATGCCCGCGCCGCCCGGGCGATAGCCCTTCGCAGCCGAGAAATACACCAGCGTAAGGTCATCGACCTTCCAGTTGAGACCCGCCTTGGGCGAAGTCACGTTGCCTTTGCTTGTCGCGGTGATGTCGCTGGGACCGCCGGCGAGCGCGCCGTCGGACACCGTCCGGTAACTGTTCTCCTGCTTCTCGTAGCGGACACCGCCAAATACTGAGAAGTGCTGGCCGATGTCGTAGTCAGCGTTCGCGAAGACCGCCTTCTGCTTGTCGACGATGTACTGGTCCGAGATGTAGGTCAAGTCGCCGTGTACCAGCCCTTCGCCAAAGTACTCCTGCATGGTCATGCCGGTATTTGCGAGCGTCATTTCCGGGTACGTGGGCCCGGCGGCGGTTTCGTAATCGTGCTGGTGAAGGTTCGAGTAGTAGATACCAAGCGTCCAGTGGAAGTGCTCGCTGCTGTTCGGGGACTGGAGCCGGATCTCCTGCGTAAAGTTGCTCTGGTTCGTTCCCACGATCACAGGCTCGGCATCGGCCGCCGACGTCGGCAACTGCCAGCCGAACGCAGGCGGAAGAACCAGCGTGTAGTCGTAGCCCTGGCTGTCCGTGCGGCGCAGATTGCTCGACAAGCTGGTCACCTGGGCCCAGCCGAGGTCGAACACCATTTTCAGCGACGGCGTGTAAAAGGAATCGACGATCGGCTGATTCAGGATGCGCGACGAGACGAACCTGCCATGGGATGGATTTCCGATCGTCGGATCAAAGAGGTCCGCGCCGTTCTGGTCGCGCTTCTGGTAGTAGATCGCCGGTTCGACACTGATGGCGTCGATCGGTTTCCACAGCAACGCCACTCGCGCGGAGTACGCGTCGCCCCTGTTGACGTTGGTTCCAGTCTGGCCGCCAACAATGCTGGGAAGCAGGTCTCCCGGGACCTGGCCACGAGGAATGCTGTTTGCCGGTGGCTGACCCAGGAGCGCGGGATTCTGGTCGACGAAGCCACCATCGTGACGTGTCCAGGCACTGACCCGGAAGCCCAGCTTGTCCTGGATGATCGGCCCGCCGGCCGCAGCACCAAATTCCGAGTTGAGACCACCACCGTCGGTCTGGGATCCCTCGGCCCGCATGAGACCGGAGAAGTGCGTCAGCGATGGCGCGTGCGAGATCACGCGAATCGCGCCGCCCTCGGCGCTCGCGCCGAACAGCGTGCCCTGCGGGCCGCGCAGCACCTCGATGTGATCGATGTCGAAAACGTAGGGGACAGCGGTCGGCACCGCGGCATTCGCGTAACGGGCCTGAAGCGGCGCGTCGTCCACGTACAAGGCGGTCGTGTTGGGCCCAAGTCCGGCAACACCGCCGCCGGCATTCTGGGAGATGCCGCGGATGGTGAACCAGTTCGAGTAGCCAACCGGGCGGAAGTCCACACCCGGCGTCACGCTGGCGATGTCGCCCAGCGTCTTTATGTCGCGTGCATCGAGATCGGCCTGACTGAACGCGGAGATGCTGATTGGGACGCGGCTGATGTTTTCCTCGCGCCTCTGCGCCGTGACCGTCACTACTTGCAGCCCCGCCGCTCCCGCCGGCGAGTCGGCGTCTCCAGCAGCATTTGCCTCACAATTCGTGACAGCGGCCCACAGAGCGAAGCTGATTGCGCTCGGGATGCGCAGACCTGTGCTCTTCATCTTATCCCCCCGTTATTTATATCTCGTATCGGGTGATCGTTCCACACAGTGGAACGTCCGTCGCACTTCATAGTACTACAGCTAGTTTTGAACGCAAGCACGCGGCCGTGGCGGATATGCGACTGCGAGTCGCGGACAAAAGCCTATGATATGGCCTCAATGCCGCGTTTCTGCGGCCCACAGGCGCCTCGGGCCCCCAACCGAAGGGCGCGTTTTTTTCAGCCACGAGGTGTTACTGCCGTGCGCAACCAGTCCGCACCTTGATTCCATCGTTCCAATCTGTGAGATACTATTGCGGCCGGCGGAATCAAACAACGTTGCCAGTACTTCAGCTGGCCGAAGCCGCGGCTATACCATCGAGGGGGTCACCGGAATGACAAGATCGAAAGAGCAAAACCGCGGAACTCCCGCCGCATCGCAGTCACGGCACTATCATGAACTCGCGAAAGCTCGCATCGCGGGAGGGGTGAACAGCAACGTTCGCCTGAGTAGCGCGCCCGTCTGCTTCGCAAGCGGCAAGGGCTCGCGCCTGACTGACGTGGATGGAAACGTCTACATCGACTACGCGCTCGGCATGGGTCCCACGATTCTGGGCCACGCGCCGCCCGCCGTGACGGCGGAAGTCTCGCGCACACTCGCGCTCGGGCAGCTCTTTGCCGGCCAGCACACGCTCGAGCTGGAGCTCGCGAACCAATTCTGCGCGTGCGTCAGGTCGGCGGAGCTCGTCCGTTTCGGTCTGAGCGGCTCGGAGATGGTTCAGGCGGCGATCCGCGTAGCGCGCGCCTTTACCGGACGCCCCGAGGTCATCAAGTTCGAGGGCCACTATCACGGGTGGTTCGACAACATCCTGATCAACATGAGCCCACCGGTTGCTGCCGAAGGCAACCCGATACCGCGTCCGCGACACCTTCAGTCTGGAGGGCAGTCCGCACATGCATCGGACGATTTTACGGTGCTGCCGTGGAACGATGCCGGGGCCATCGACCAGTATGTCGGAGCAAACGCCTCGCGCGTCGCGGCGATCATCACTGAGCCCATCATGTTCAACACGGGCGGAATCCTCCCGAAGCCGGGTTACCTGGAACACCTGCGCCGCGTGACGAAAGAGCACGGCATTGTTTTGATCTTCGATGAGGTCATCACCGGTTTCCGGGTCGCGCTCGGTGGCGCCCAGGAGTTATAC
The DNA here is from genome assembly GCA_028293805.1 of Gammaproteobacteria bacterium. Lineage (GTDB taxonomy): Bacteria > Pseudomonadota > Gammaproteobacteria > Steroidobacterales > Steroidobacteraceae > 13-2-20CM-66-19. Next base: position 4,398 of record JAQGOC010000317.1, on the reverse strand, counting down.
GACATCACGCCCGACCTGTCCGTGTTCGCGAAGGCGCTCGGGGCCGGATTTCCCGTTGCGGCGCTTGCCGGACGCCGGGACATCATGGAAATGTTCGCCTCCGGCGGCGTCAATCACTCGGGCACGTACAACGCCAACCTCGTCAGCCTTTCGGCGGCGCTGGCGTCGGTGCGTGAGCTGTCCGCGAACGACCAGGCCGCCTACAAGCGAATCAACTGTGTCGGCAAGGCGCTGATGGAGGGGATCGCTGCAGCTGGGCGTCGGCGCGGTGTAGATCTGCAGGTCAGCGGACTGCCGTCTGCTTTCCATACGTGCTTCGCCACCCGTCCAATTCATGACTACGCGACATACTCCTCTGCCAACCAGAAGAAACTCGGGCTTTTTCTGTCTGCGCTACTGGAAAGCGGTGTGCGGCCTACCTCGCGCGGAACGTGGTTTGTCTCTGCGACGCACACAGACGAAGACGTCGCCTTGACGCTGGACGCCGTCGAGCAGGGCTTGCAGCGGATCCTGTAGATTTCGGACGTTCCACGGCACACGTGCATTGAGGGCGTCAGCATCATGGATAAGCCAATCATCGTTGTGACGGGCGCGCAGGGCAATCTTGGCGGAAAGCTCGCCGCCGCGCTCAGAAGCAGGTACTCCCTGCGCTGCCTGGATTTGCGCGGCGGCGACGATATCATTGCCGCAGATCTCGGCACCTACGCCGAGTCGTGGACGCACCACTTTGCCGGCGCGGATACCGTGCTTCATTTCGCCGGGGAACCACTGCCAACGACGTCGTGGGCCCGCGTGCATCGGGGGAACATCGTCGCAACAGGTAACGTCCTGCGGGCCTCGCGCACGCACGGTGTTCGGCGCGTCATTTTCGCCAGCACCAACCAGATCATGGCAGGTTACCGCTTCGCGGATGTGCTCGTGACGACGACGATGCCGCCGTCGCCCCTCAATCCCTACGCCGTGAGCAAGCTTTTCTGCGAGGAAGCCGGTCGGGCGTTCGCGGCCGAGACCGGCGTTTCCTTCATAGCCTTCCGAATCGGCAATATTCTTCCTGGCGAGAACGTCCCCCGTGCCGGGATGGGAATCGGCCTCTGGGGCCAGCAGATGTGGCTGTCGAACCGGGACTTTCTGGATGGCATTCAGGCGGCGATCGGCGTGCCCGACGTGCCGTTCGCCATCCTGAATCTCGTATCCAACAATCCCGGAATGCGCTGGGACCTGTCGCAGACTCGACAGATTCTGGGTTTCTCGCCCCAGGACGGCTTTACTTCCATCGCCTCGCCGGAGGATGTTGCAGAGGACGCCGCCGCGCGTCTCGCACGCCTCGTTCCCGGCCAGTGGCTCGACCAGAGATTCCAACCGTTGCGAGGCTGAGTTGACATCCCGGCCTCGGTACGCCAGCAAGCGGAGTTAAATGAATCGTATGCGAATCGCAATTGGTTCCCTCTTCCAGGAAAGCAACACGTTCTCTCCGCGACCGACGACGCTCGAGTCGTTCGAAGCTGTCTACCTGTGGCGAGGCGAGGAAACGTTTTCCAAGCTTCGGGGCGCTCGCATCGAGATTCCCGGATACCTATCCGTCCTGGAGCGCGAAGGTATCGAGGCGATCCCGCTCATCGCTACCAGTGCCCTTGCCGGCGGCATCGTAACGCGGGCCACTTTTGAACCGCTCATGTCCGACATGGAAGCCCGACTCAAGCGGGCCGGCAAGGTAGACGCGCTACTGCTCGCGCTGCATGGCGCCATGGTCATAGAGGACGAACCGGACGCCGAGAGCGAGATCATCGAGCGCATGGCCAAGTTGGTGCCGGAGGGTACGCCGATCGGCGTTTCACTCGACCTTCATGGCCTCGTGACCGAGCGAATGCTCAAGCCAAACGTTTTCGTGATCGGCTATCGCGACTATCCACACATCGACATGTTCGAGACGGGCGTTCGGCTCGCGGAGACGATGGTCGGAGTGCTGCAGGGGAAAATAGTACCGCGCATGGCGATCGCCAAGCTCCCCATGATTGTCAGCCCGTCGAAGGCCCGTACGGTCGAGGACCCGCTCAAGAGTATCGTCGCCGTGGTGCGCAAAATGGAGGCCGATGGGGAGATCCTTCATGGCTCCCTCTTTCCCGTCCAGCCATGGCTCGATTTGCCAGACCTCGGGTTCGGCGTGCTCGTGTGCACGAACGGTGATGCCGCGGGCGCCCAGCGCGCCGCGAACAAGCTGGCCGATCTGGTCTGGGAGCGACGCCACGAGTTCGACCCCGACCTGGTCGATCTGAAGCACGCGATCAGCGTGGGCCTAACGGAAGATGGCACGACGGTCGTTGCCGATTCGGGGGACGCACCGAGCGGCGGCTCGGCGGCGGACAACGTCAGCGTTCTGCAGGCGCTTCTCGCTGCCGGCGCCGACCGCTCGGACCGGAAGACCTACTTGACCATGTGCGACGCTGGTTCGGCACAGATTTGCGCGAAAGCCGGAGTGGGCACAACCCTGACGCTCGATGTTGGACACAAGGTGTCGCGTAACGACGGGACACCACTTCGCATCCAGTGCCGCGTGCACTCTGTCAGCGACGGAACGTTCGTCATGCTAGACGCCGGCTCGCGAGGAATCACTGTCGAACTGGGGCTCACGACGGTCGTATCGATCGGAAACATCCGCATGGTCATCCGCTCGAATCCGTCCTTCGAGTGGGACACGGGCATCTATACGGCGTTCGGCCTGCGGCTCACGGAGGCATCGTTGATATTCGTGAAGTCACCATCACATTTCAAAGTGTCGTACGCGCCCCACGCGACGCGCATCTTGCTCGCCGATACCCCGGGCCCGACCTGTCCCAACATGCGGCGCCTGGCACTCCGTCGTGTACAGAGGCCGCTGTTCCCGCTCGACGACGTTCAGCGGACGGTTGCGAAGTGAAGCTGTTGCGTTGGGGTGAACGCGGCGCGGAGCGGCCTGCCCGGGGGTCGGTCTGGGTCTCAAGCCGCCGATCTATCTTCGGGCCGGCCAGGTGGTCCGGCTAGGGATCGATGGGCTTGGAGTTCAGACCCAGCGGGTTGTGGCACATAGTTGAGATCACGCTTCGCGGTCGACAAAGACCACGTGGTTCCATCGCTCCGGAATGTGGATGTTGTCATTTCCCATGACGCTCCACGTCCAACCCTTGGCAGTTCGCGTCCTCCGGTCGTGGTGACAGCGATAAGCAGTCATGCGGAAGGAATCGCCAGATTTCGGCGGCACCGTACGGCCTCCGGCGATCTGCCTTAGTCCGTCCCAGGGCAGCGCGACTTCCACTGTCCATCCGCGGTCCTTCACGTCGGGGCAGTTGATGGTGCCATCGATGAACACGGCGTGCTTGCAACCGGGCAGCTGGTAGTTCAGGTCTGCGTGCCGTCCAATCTTCTCGCCATCCCGTGCCACGTAGTAGAGAACGTCCGGAGCCTTGAACAGCTCCTCGAGCTCGGAGAAACGCTGCTCCCGGACCAGTGGCTCAACCCATGTCCAGCGAATCTGATAGCTGGTATTGAGGGCATTCAACCCGAGCTCGTAGTAGTAACCGTTGCCTTCAAAGAACAGCTCCACGTCCTCGTCGTTGAAGTAGACGTGGTCGTTGAACCCGCTCATCGTCGCGCGGATATCGGGATCCTCCACTCGGTAAGCGGCGTAGAGATATTGGTCATCCCAAAGGAAGGCTACCCGCGTATCAAGGGCAGTTGGACTGCCGTCGTGCATCATCCCGAACGGCTCCGACCATTTCGCACGTTTCCACACGGGCTCATCCAGACGCCCGTCGATCGTGATTGGTTCGGACGTCCTGAGACACTCGCACGTCTTCACCGGCGGGAGTTTGGAGAGATCCACCTGGCGGACCTTCGCCCAACGGCCGAACTTCGTTCTGGGCGCCGGGCCGAGTTCGACGGGCCCGAGTTGGGAGATGTCGCCGAACGCCATCGGTACGTTTGCGGCCGAATCCTTTGCTTCCACCGGGGCCTCCTTCAGCAGCTACCAGATCGTCCAGCCGCCATCCACCACCATGGACTGGCCGGTGTAGAACGACGAGCCGGGCGACGCCAGATACACGACCGCGGCGCGCAGGTCGGTATCGTTTCCGACTCGCTTGACGGGCGTACGGGCCTCTACGCCGGCCACCAGCCCGGCCGCGTTCGCTGCATTTTGCTCGGTGTTAGGGAACATTCCAGGACAGAGTGCATTCACGGTTACGCCCGTGTTTCCCAGCATGACAGCCAGATGCTTCGTCAGACCTATCAGTCCGTGTTTGCTCGCAACATACGAAGGCAAGTCGACGCCCCAATCTCCGTAGAGCGCCGGATCGCCCACGATGAGTCCGTAGATCGACGCGATATTGATGACCCGCCCCCACTTCTTCTCGACCATGGGGGGCA
>JAQGOC010000315.1 GCA_028293805.1 Gammaproteobacteria bacterium | reverse complement strand
GATCGCGCACGAGCTGCACGATGAATTCGGACAGTCGGTCACCGCAATCCGCAGCCTTGCGCTCGCCATTGTCACGCAGTCCAAAGAGAGCCCCATGAGCGATGCGGCCCGACTCATCTCCGAAGAGGCTGCGCGGCTCTACGACGCCATGCACGGACTCATTCCGCGGCTGATGCCCGTGTCATTGGATACGCTCGGACTCGCCGAAACCCTCGAGAATCTCGTCCGTGACTGGCAGCGCCGCAATCCCGGCATCGAGCTGTCGCTGCGGCATGAGCTGCCCTCCGACCTCGGCCCGAGCGTGACGCTCGCGGCTTATCGGATCGTGCAGGAGGGCCTGATCAACGCCCTGCGTCATGCACAGGCCACCCATATTGAAATCAACCTGGAAAGCCGCTTCGAGGAGGCAGCTGACCGGCGCTCGCGCGCCGGAACGAGCGGATCGCTCGGCGGGCCGGAGGCTCAACGGATGGTCGTGACCATTACCGACGATGGCGTCGGGCTACCTGCGGGCTGGTCACGGCCCGGGCACTTCGGGTTGCGGGGCCTGACGGAACGCGTCGAGCACCTGGGCGGCCATTTCAACATTCGCAATCGTGAACCCCACGGAGTCTGCCTGACAGCGGAGATTCCACTCGTGACGGTGAAGGTTGCAACGGTGGTGAGCACGTGATCCGCGTCCTCCTTGTAGACGACCATGCGGTGGTTCGCACCGGTTTCCGCCTGCTGCTGCAATCCCACTCGGAGGTGTCCGTGGTGGGAGAAGCCGACTCCGGCGAGAGCGCCTGTCAGCGGTACGATGAGCTGACGCCCGATGTCCTCGTAATGGATCTTGCGATGCCCGGCATGGGTGGGCTCGAAGCCCTGAAGCGAATTCGGGCTCATGATCCGCAGGCACGCGTGTTGGCATTGTCCGCGCATGACGATCCCATGCACGCGCGCCGGGCATTCCGGGAGGGCGCGCTCGGATTCCTGTCCAAACGCAGCGCGCCCGAAGCACTCATCGACGCGGTCACCGCGGTAGCCGCCAGCCGGCGCTACATCGACGTCAGCCTCGCGCAGAAGCTTGCGCTTGCCGACATCGAAGGCGCGGCGAAGTCTCCCGTCGAGCGTCTCTCCGAACGCGAGTTCGAAGTCTTCGTCCGCCTGGCCGGCGGCGCCAGCGTGCAGCGGATCGCGGACGATCTGAAACTTTCAGCCTCGACGGTCGGTACCCACCTGTACAACATCAAGCAGAAACTGGGCGTCTCGAATCAGTCGGAGCTCACCCTGCTCGCCATCCGACATGGCCTCATCGAGGCCTGACGCCGCCCGCGTCCGCTGAGCTGAGCACGATAACCGGCCAAGTCGTGAGATCGCTGCGGTGCACCCAGTACTCCTGGTCCTCCACGAATTCCGCGAGCAACACGCCATCCGCATAACATGATCCGTTGGGAAAGCGCACTTGTTGGAAGGGTCCCTGCGGCCTGGAACTCTCGCCTGCGTGCCCCTCGAAGTGCAGCCGCACCGGCTCCAGACACTCGTAACTGGACACAAATCGCCCGCCCAGCTCCCAATGGTGGTCGAAATACCGGCCGATCACCTCGCGGCCAGGCCCCCGCTGCAACAGGGACCCCTCGATCCTGAAGAACGGCGCCGGTCCCACGACTGCGGGATCGGTGCCCGCCATCGAATTGAAGCGCAGTTGGATCATTGCGACCTCCTTCCGGACATGACGTTCGGCCGGCCCGAACACATCCCGGAGCGTCGCAATTTTGGGGCCCTGTCCCCGACTGGCGACAGCGGCCCCGGTTGGGAACGAAAACCTCACGAAGCTGAACGCCTGCTGAATCTGTTGACGCACAGCAGATGCAACAACTTACGGTATCCTTAGAGGCAACACTGGCGCATCCCTGACCGACTATGAACATGAAGCCGCTCGAGGATCTGGCACAACGACTGCGCCAGTTCGCCGCTGCCCGCGAGTGGGATCAGTTTCACTCGCCCAAGAATCTGGCCATGGCGCTCGTCGCGGAAGCCGGCGAGCTCGCAGCGGAGTTTCAGTGGTTGACCGAGGCGCGCAGTTGCGCACCGGACGCGGAACAACTTGCCCGCATTCGAGCGGAGTCCGCGGACGTGCTGCTCTACCTGGTCCGCCTTTCCGACAAGCTGGGGTTTGATCTGCTCGCCGCCGCGGACGCGAAGATCGAGGAAAACGAGCGTCGCTATCCCGCCGACAAGGTTCGCGGAAGCTCCAGGAAGTACACCGAATATTAGCCCGGCCTTTCCCGACACTTCGCGTGCGATCCCGCGCTCGAAATCACAGCGCCGGAATCAGCGCTCGATGCCTCGCGGTATCGCGACTCGCCGTGTGAGGCGCTCTATGGAACGCCGGGCGGCCGCCTTGGCGATGTGCTTGCACCAGAGGGGCTCCCGCTGGTCTGTCTGGCGGCGGAACTTGTCGCAGTCGCACGTCCACTGGATGCGTTCGTCCTGCGTCTGCAGGACCTGAACGGTACGGCTCGGAAAGGTATAGGTGCCCAGAACGGCCGGTTCACCGCTAGGGCTACGTCTGCGGAATCTCAGTGCCATGGTCCCAGCATAGCGCGGCTCGGCTGTGGATCGCCTGTGGATTACCTGTGAATAGTTTGCTGCGGGGCGCCCGCCCTTGTCCCCCGACCCGCCTGCGTGATAGGGACGGGGGGAGCCCATGCGAATTGTAAAATCCCCTACCCCCGATCTGTTCGCCTCCGCAGCGGACAGGGGCCAGAGAACGGAACCGCTGGCTGAGGGCGCCGCCATCCTGCGAGCGTTCGCCGCCGAGGACGCCGCGGCTCTGATGCGTTCGCTGCGGGAGATACTCGAGGCTGCCTCCTTCCGGCACATGACCACCCCCGGTGGCTTTCGGATGTCCGTCGCGATGACAAATTGTGGTACTGCGGGGTGGGTGACCGACCGCACCGGCTACCGTTACGACCCGATGGATCCGCTCAGCGGACGCGCCTGGCCGCCGATGCCGCAGTCCTTCAGGCGCGTTGCCGCGACTGCAGCCGTGGCGGCCGGATTCGCGGGCTTCGAGCCGGACAGTTGCCTCATCAACCGCTACGACCCCGGAGCGCGACTCTCGCTCCATCAGGATCGCAACGAGCGCGACTACACCGCGCCGATCGTCTCCGTGTCGCTGGGGATTGCGGCCGTCTTTCTATTCGGAGGCGCCAAACGGAATGAGCGGCCCAAACGGGTGCTGCTCGAGAGCGGTGACGTCGTCGTTTGGGGTGGTCCCGCGCGCCTCACATTTCACGGCGTGGCGCCGCTCGCCGAAGACAACCATCCGCTGACCGGGCCCCACCGGATCAACCTTACGTTTCGTAAGGCACTTTGACGGCCCATCAGACTCCCGGAACGCGCACGCGCGGGCCGAGCCCATCGCAACGACGAACAGTGCGTGCAGACGTTTTACGGGGCAGGAATACCTGTACGAACTTGGGAAGATTTCGGGGGGGCACCCGGCAACTGCGGCGGCGTGAGGGCAAGCACCACGTTTTCCGGCTTGTCTACTTCCGTATACATCTGCTCGCCCTCGTCGGTTAGCCGGCGCGCGATCCAGACATAACCGGGCGCGGCGGCGCGGACGTTGTACCGGATGGTGTACTCGTCCCGCACCAAGGCGCCCGTAATGCGTGAGGGTCTGTCTACGTACACGAGCATCAGCCGCTCGTGCGAGACGGCATCGATCCAATCGGCCACAGCGACCTGCTCGATGCCATCCGGCTGCAGTGCCAGCGGCACGAGCCGGGCGATCCGCGTGTCGGCTGGATCGATCCTCAGGTATTCCAGGCTGAACTCCGTCGGCTGCAGCGAGCGCACCAGGTCCTGGTGGATGCGATTGAAATCGATCTCGAAGGTGTAGTCCGCGTTGATGGCCGGATGAATGAAGTCGCCTGTGGTCGCGGGTCCGTAGAGATCTCCGGCGATGTAAGGAAAGAAGAGCCGGAACGTGTTGCGGGGCAACGGCTCACGCGCGGTCTGTAGATCTGGCGTGAAGAATTTGACCTGCGAGTGGAGCACCCAGCCGTGGTGCGGCCCGGAGTCACTCGTGCCGCAACCCGCCAGGGCACTCGTAGCGGCAATGAGGGCAAACAGCAGTCGTGTCACTCGAACCCTTTCCTTGCGCCGATCGGGTACGCCCGCAAGTCACGACGAGACGATCTTCGCTTTGATCGCTTCGTATTCCGCATCCGTGATGAGCTTCCCGTCCAGCATCTGCTTGGCTTCCTGCAGCCGGCGCACCGCATCGGACTGCCCCGGTGCTCCTGGCGCGTACCCGCCCACTCCCGAGGTGACCTGGATGCCGCCCGAGCGCGCGCGCAGCTCCTCCAGCTCGCGAACGCGCCGCTTCTCGCGCCACGCCTGATCCTGAGCCTGACAGATCCGGTAGACGGCCTGGGCCTGATCCTTCCGCAACCCCGGAAAGAGGAGCCGCTGCGAGCTCTCCGTGCCTTGCGAGGCGAAGTCGGTGGGCCGTCCCGCCCGGATCATCAGATCGGCCCCCAACATTCCGACGCGCAGAGTGACTTCCTCCAGATCCTGCCAGCGGATGTCGGACACGTCGAACCCACCCAGGAGCTTGCGGGTAATACGGATCAGACGGCCGCTCGTGGCGGCGATGAGCAGCCGCCGATTCGTGAGGGCGAAGATGCGGCGCTGAATCGCCCATGCCTCCAGCGTCTCGGCCGGGATCAGCACCGACCTGAGGTACTCGAGCGGCCTTTCCAGCCCCGGCTCGGGTCTACCGACTGCATCGTTCATGGTTTCACCTGCGCGAGCTCTTACTTTTTGTTGACGATCTCAGCCCGGAACTCGCGCAGCTTCGCCTTGAGAGCGCGCTCGTTCGCCGGCCCCATCCGGATCAGCAGCTTCTGGCCGGCCGAACGGTCCTCCAGCCCGGCATCCTTGAACTCGTAGAACACCTTCGGCTGCACCAGCTCGATGGGGCCCTGCACGTCCGGCGTTTCCAGCAGATGATCCATCACCTCGACCAGCCGATCGTTGAAGTACTTCCCTGGATAGCCGAGGTCTTCGTAAGCCTGCTGGAACAGCGGATACAGCCGGAAATAAACGGTTGCGAGGGTCTTCGGATCCGTGGACTGCACGAGATGCACGAACGGCGCATAGCGCGTGTAGTTGTCCGCGCTCAGCGTGCTGAAATCGCCCTGGGTGGCCACTGCCGTCTGCCCCGGAGTGGCCTTGATCGGCCGCAGCTCCACAGCCACCTTCTTACGGGGGAGGTTGTCGACCGTCACGACGATGTGCCGGACGATGTTCTCCGGGACGAGAAACTGCTCGACCGATTTGCCGCCCATGAGGCCGGCCACCGAATCGTGGACGACCTGATCGCTCTCGTTCAGCACCGGCAGGGCCGTCGACTCGGTGGCCGCATCGGCCGGGATGGGGTGCTGGACCCCCGTGTCCGTGACCGCCGGGGCAGGCGCCGGGGGATGAGCCGTCTGGGTCGTCTCAGGGACACTCGGCTGCGAGTAGTAGCGATAGTAAACACCGACGCCCAGTGCCACCACGGCAACGGCCGCCGCCGACCACCAGATTGCCTTGGTCTGGAAGGATTCTTCGGTATCCGTCGCTTTGTTCCACATCCAGCGGCACCCCTTGCTCGATTAAGGCGCCGCTACTTTACTCCCTTTCAGACCGGGCTGATTTTCCCACTCCTGTCCCCATACATGCACAGCTCCACGGGCCTACTGTATAAGCGCCAACGCCAGTGCACGGGGTACCCGCCCTGTGCTTCAATCGGCGGCGTGTGCAACGGCGCGTGCAACGGCGCCTGCAGCCGCGCATGCGATGCCGTGTGCAGCAGTGACCTAACGGCATGCCAGCACGCGTGCAGCAGCGCCAGCCTCAACCTCTGTCGCAGGAAACTCAAGCGTGACCGTTCTCTCCTCCTTTCACCCAGCCGTCGCCAACTGGTTCGAGCGAACCTTCGACGCGCCTACTCCGCCGCAGGAGCAAGCCTGGCCCGCCATTCAGGCGCGACGCCACGTTCTGATCGCCGCGCCGACGGGCTCCGGTAAGACGCTTGCCGCGTTCCTCGCCGCCATCGAGCAGCTCGTACGCGAAGGAGTCGAAGGTAACGGCCTGGCGGACGAGACCCACATCGTGTACGTCTCCCCGCTCAAAGCCCTGTCGAACGATATCCGCCGTAATCTCGAGGCTCCGCTCGCCGGCATCCGCGAGGAGTTGCGCGCCCTCGGCTTACCCGATGTAAGTATCCGCACATTCGTTCGCACGGGAGACACTCCCCAACACGAGCGTGCCGCCATGCGAAAGCGTCCGCCACACATCGTGGTCACGACGCCGGAATCGCTGTACATCCTGCTCGGCTCGGAGTCGGGCCGGAAAATGCTCGCGACGACGCGCACTGTAATCGTCGATGAAATTCATGCGATGGTCGGAGGCAAGCGCGGCATGCATCTCGCGCTGTCGCTGGAGCGGCTCGAATCGCTCGCGGGCAGGAAGCTGACACGCGTGGGTCTGTCCGCTACACAGAAACCCATTGAAGAAGTGGCGCGCTTTCTCGTTGGAACGAACCAGATCGGCAGCGGCGGCCAGGCCGACTGCACCATCATCGACTCGGGCCACATCCGCGACCGCGACCTGCAGATCGAGATTCCCCCCGCGCCGCTGGAAGCCGTGATGTCGGGCGAAGTCTGGACCCAGGTTTACGACCGGCTCGCGGAGCTGGTGGGCGAGCATCGCACCACCCTCATCTTCGTCAACACCCGCAGGCATTCGGAACGCATCGCCCGCCATCTCTCGGAGCGGATCGGCGAAGAGTTCGTCACCGCACATCACGGCAGCATGGCGAAGGAATTGCGGTTCGATGCGGAGAGCCGGCTCAAGAACGGGCAGCTGAAAGCATTGGTCGCGACGGCATCGCTCGAGCTCGGCATCGACATCGGTGACGTGGACCTCGTGTGTCAGATCGGCTCGCCCCGCTCGATCGCGGCCGTGCTGCAGCGGGTGGGCCGTTCCGGCCATTCCGTGGGCGGTACTCCCAAGGGAAGGCTTTTCCCGCTCTCGCGGGACGATCTCGTCGAGTGCACGGCGCTGGTGGACTCCGTACGCCGGGGCGAGCTCGACCGTCTCATGATTCCCACGGAGCCCCTCGACGTGCTGGCCCAACAGATCGTGGCGGAGGTGGCAACGCGCGAGTGGAACGAAGAAAGCCTGTTCGCGCTCATTCGCGGGGCGTATCCCTATCGCGCTCTCGAGCGCGCGCAGTTCGATGAAGTAGTTCGTATGCTCGCGGATGGCTTTACCACCCGGCGCGGGCGGCACGGCGCACTGATCTATCACGACGCCGTAAATCACATCCTCCGTGGCCGCCGTAACGCGCGACTCACCGCGATCACATCGGGCGGCACTATCCCCGACAACGCCGACTATCAGGTGATCCTCGAGCCGCAGGCGACATTCGTAGGCACGGTGAACGAGGATTTCGCGGTCGAAAGCCTGCAAGGCGACGTGTTTCAGCTTGGCAACCTCTCGTATCGGATTCTGCGCGTCGAAGCGGGCCGGGTGCGTGTCGAGGATGCGCATGGAGAGCCGCCCTCGATCCCGTTCTGGTTAGGTGAAGCGCCCGGCCGCTCGAACGAGCTGTCGCAAAGCGTCTCCCGCCTGCGCCAGGAAATCGAGGCCCGGCTGCAATCAGCCGGCGAGGTAACGCTGGCCGGTGGCCCCGCGCCGCTCCCTTTTCTGTCGGCGCCCGTCGCCGCGGGCATGGAGCCCGCGCTGCGCTGGCTCGTCGACGAAGTCGGCATCACGGGCCCCGCCGCGGCCCAACTCGTCGGCTACCTGGCAGCGGGGCGCGCGGCCCTGGGCACGCTCCCCACCCAGGACACCATTGTTTTCGAGCGCTTCTTCGACGCAACCGGCGGAATGCAGCTCGTCATCCACACCCCATTCGGAAGCCGCATCAACCGCGCCTGGGGATTGGCGCTTCGCAAGCGCTTCTGCCGCGCGTTCAACTTCGAGCTGCAGGCGGCCGCGACGGAAGACAGCATCGTGCTTTCATTGACGACCGCGCACAGCTTCGAGCTTGCTGACGTCGCGCGCTACCTGCACTCCAACACGGTGCGCCCACTACTCGTTCAGGCATTATGCGCGGCCCCGATGTTTGCCGCGCGCTGGCGCTGGAGCGCGACGATTGCGCTGGCGCTTCCACGATTCAGAGGCGGAAAGAAGGTCCCACCGCAGCTGGCTCGGATGGCCGCGGAGGACCTGC
>JAQGOC010000299.1 GCA_028293805.1 Gammaproteobacteria bacterium | reverse complement strand
CGAAGAACGGCGCCCTGGCCGCCGAGGCCGTTGTGTTTTTCAACCTGGAGCGGGTGCGCGATTTTGAATTCCGCCGCAAGCGCGCCGGCCATCTCCTGTCAAAGTCACGTTTCGTAGCGGCACAACTCCTGGCTTACGTCGAGACAGGTGTCTGGCAGCACAATGCGCGGCGCGCCAATGACCTCGCCCGAAGCATCGGCCAGGCCGCGGGTCCCGCGCTCCTGCATCCCGTGGAGGCAAACGAGGTTTTCCTCCAATTGGGCGACGAGCGCAAAGCGCAGCTGCGCAAACTCGGGTTCGAATTCTACGACTGGGGCCCGCAAACCAGTGGCGAGGCCCGGTTCGTCGTGTCGTGGGACCAGCGCGAGCAGGACGTCGCCGCGCTGGCCAATGCGTTGAGCAGCGCTTAAGGCCTAGAGCTCGCGCAGACCCGTCGTTACGGGCAGGCGTGCGGCCCTGATCGCCGGTAGCAGGCCGCCGACCATTCCAATGACGATCGAAATGATCAGCCCGCGGGCAACCAGCTCCGGAGTCACCCTGAAGTCGAACACCACCTGCGTGAAGTTCTGACCCAGGGTCGATACCGACAGGTTGTTGAACAACACGTAGGCAATCACCGCGCCGAGCAACCCGCCGGCGAGCGCCAGCAACAACGCCTCTATCATCACCGACAGCAGCACCGGCACGCCCCCGAACCCGATCGCGCGCAGCGTCGCAATCTCCTTGCTGCGCGTCGCCACAGCGGCGTACATGCTGTTCAGTGCCGCGAATACGGCTCCGAGCGCCATGATGACCGTGACCACGCCCGCCAGCACGCCGATAGTCTTACGAAACTGCTTCGTCTGGCTGCTGAAGTACTCCTGCTCGCCCACCACATCGACCGTGAGCCGCGGATCGCCGGTCAGTGAAGCCTTGACCTTGTCAAGACCATCCGGACCATCGAGCGCCACGCGTACGGAGCTGGAGCCATTGCGCACGAATGTCGTCCGCGCAACATTGATGTCAGTCCACAACTCGCTCTCGTTGGCATCTCCTGACTCGAATATGCCCACCACCGTCCAGTCGGAGCCGCGCATGCGCAGGACCTTTCCCAACTCGGCGCCGGTGAATTGACGCGTTACGCCACGCCCGACAATCAGCTCGCGCAATCCGGGCGTGAAGTTGCGGCCCTCCACAATCTTGAGCTGCGGGCGCAATGTGAAGCCTTCCGGATCGACGCCGCGCACCGTGATGTTGGAGGCATCCTTGGTGCTGCCCGCGCGCAGCAGCTCCGCAATGATCATCATTTCGGCGGACGCCACCGGCTTGCCGCTGGCCCCGACCCGCACACCCTTCGCCTGCTTGATCAGATCGCTCGAGTCCCGATCCAGCGCCGAGTTGAGCTCTGTCTCGGACCCGCCGCGCAAGACCACGGCGACGTCCGTACGGCCTGTCGCCTTGAGAGTGCTCTCGAACCCCGTCGCCATCGCCAGCAAAGCGGTAAACACCGCCACCACGCCGGCGAGGCCGATCACGATCACGAGTGACGGGGCCCACCGCTCAGGGATGCTTTTCACATTGATGCCGGTGACGGCGATTGTCTGGCTCAACATCGTGCTGTTCGACTCCCCATCCGTTTCACCCGGCTACCGTCCCGCCAGCGCATCGACGATCTTCAGTCGCCGCGCCCGCAACGCGGGTAACAATCCAACTGCCACGCTCATGACGAGAATGGTGGCAATCCCGATGGCCCAGATGAGGCCGTTGATGGTGAGCTGAAACTGACCGCCCGTGCCCTTCTCCACCATGGCCCCGAGCAGTGTTGCCAGCGCAAGTCCAATCACACCACCGACCAGGCACAGGGCAACGGCTTCCGCCAGAACGAACCCAAGTACGCTGCCATCGGAGAATCCGAGTGTCTTCAGAACTGCCAGCTCCGGCACCCGTTCGCGGACACTTTGCGCCATCGTGTTGCCGACAACGAGCAGCAAGGTGAAGAACACCGCGAACAATATCCACCGCACGATGAGGCCGATGTCGCCAATCTGCTTGACGAAGCTGAGATTGAAGTCCTTCTCAGTCTGCGTCTTGGTCTCATCCGGAGAGTTTTCGAACATTCCATCGACCGTCTTGGTGACCGCGGCCGCATCGGCACCCGCTGCGAGCTTGAGGAAATAGAAGTTGGTGCGGCCCTTGCCGAACTGGTTCGCCTCATCGAAGTAGTCGTGATTGATGAACACCTGGTTGGTCTGCTTGCGCCAGCTCTCGTCCTTGCCATCAAAGATGCCGACCAGGTCGAACGCCCAGGACTTGCTGCCGTTCTTCTGCGGATAGATGTTCGAGGACAGAGGGATTTTCTGCCCGACCTTCCAGCCGTATTTCTCCGCCACATTCTTGCCGGCAATCATGGCGGTGCGCGTGTTGGCAAACGCCTTCCACTGCTCTTCGGGCAGGATCCATTCCGGATACGCGTCGTGATAGCGCTGCGGATCGACGGCGAACGTGAACACCTGGGTGTTTTGCTGCCAGACGCCGCCGAACCATTGCGAGTAGGCCACGCGGGCCACCCCCGGCACAGCCTCGAGCTTAGGCACCATGCTGAGCGGCAACGCAGTGGTGAATGACACTCTCGCCTGCGTTACCAAGCGGGTCGCGCCGATGAAATCCGCGCCCGCGTTGAAGATGGAATTGAGCGACTGCAGCAGCCCGAAGAGCAGAAACGCCATGATCACCGACAGGATGGTGAGGATGGTGCGGGTCTTCTTGCGGAACAGGTTCGCAACGACGAAACCGGTTTTAGTCATGAGAGTTCCTATTGCGCAGGCATTCGCCTGCTCACCGTAACTCCAGGGCATCCCTCGCGGGCTGCCCGTGCGTCGCATGCGACGCACCCTGCTCGAGGAGCTGGCCCTTTTCCAGGTGGAGGGTGCGCCGGGCAAACTCGGCCGCCTTCGGATCGTGGGTGACCATCACGATGGTTTTGCCGTGCTCGCGATTCAAGACCTGCAGCAGCCCCAGGATTTCATCGGCCGTCTTGCGGTCGAGGTCGCCGGTAGGCTCATCGCAGACCAGGAGCTGCGGATCGGATACGAGCGCGCGGGCAATCGCGACGCGCTGCTCCTGGCCGCCCGAGAGCTCCTTCGGCTTGTGCCGCGCACGGTCGGACAGACCCACCACCTGCAGAGCAACGGCCACATTCTTCTTGCGCTGGGCTGCCGGTAAGCGCGTCAACAACAACGGCAATTCGACGTTCGCCTCCGCGGTCAGCACGGGCATCAGGTTGTAGAACTGAAACACGAAGCCGACGTTGTGCGCGCGCCAGCTCGCAAGCTTGCCGCTCGAGAGTTGATCGATGCGGCTGCCGCCGACGCTGATCTCGCCCG
>JAQGOC010000292.1 GCA_028293805.1 Gammaproteobacteria bacterium | reverse complement strand
CATCGCGCTTCTGGGCGGCAAGAGTCGTGCGACGTGCCGCGCGTTCGGCACGCTCGCGGCGGACATCCTCCAGCGTCTCGCGGGCTTTGCCGACCGAGATTTCGGCCGAGCGCAGCTCCCGAGTGAGCCGGTCGCGCTCCACTTGTTCCCCGCTGACCTGCCGGGTGATGCGGTCGATCTCGGACTTGACAGCCTGCAGCTCGGACTCCGCCTTTTGTGCGTCATTTTCGGGCCGGGTGGCCGGGAGGGCGGCCGCGGGCCAGATGAAGGCTGCAAAGAGGCCGATGAGGCCCGCTCCAAAGGGATGCATCGCACGCCGGCGTAACCGCAAAGTGCGAGGTAACGTGCCTGCGGGCATAGGGGCGCTATAATGCGCGCCCTTTTTGCGGCCGGCTTGGCCTCCTGGTTGGTCACCCATGGAACGTCTCATCGAATACGCCTCTCATCATCCCTGGCTCGCGGGCGCAGCGGTGGTTTTCGCGGTTGTGGTCATCGTGTATGAAATGCGCGTGCGGTCGGAGACCCAGGCCTCCGTTTCACCCCAGGACATGGTCCGGCTGATGAATCAGGGCGCGTTGCTGCTCGACCTGCGCCCGCAGGAGCAATATACGACCGGTCACGTGAGCGGCGCGCGCCAGATGAGCGGCGAGCAGATTCTGCAGGCTGCCGACACTTTGAAGAAGTACAAGGAGAAAACCGTCGTCGTGTACGACGATACAGGATCGCTGGGAGCGTCGGCGGTGCGCCAGCTCGCGGCACAGGGATTTACGAAGGCTTTCAATCTGCGCGGCGGCCTCGCTGCGTGGCGCACCGAGAACCTGCCGCTGACCCGCGGCTGATGCAAAAGAGCGGCGCATGAGCGAACTGAAGGTCGTGATGTACATGACGGGCTGGTGCCCCTATTGCATACGTGCGCGCCAGCTTCTGAAGAGCAAGGGCGTCGATTTCGAAGAGATTGACGTGGATGCGCGCCCCGAGGCGCGTGCGGAGATGACGGCGCGCAGCGGCCGTCACACCGTGCCGCAGATCTTCATCGGCGCGGCGCATGTCGGGGGGTGCGACGACCTGCATGCGCTCGAGGCCCGCGGCCGTCTCGATTCGTTATTAAAAACTGGAGTGTGAAATGGTGAATGAAACAGCCGGTGGCGCGCCGGCTCCCGACGCGCAGGCAGAGACCGGTCCGGTGCTCGCTCTGCAGAATGTCTATCTGAAGGACTGCTCGTACGAGGCGCCCAACGGCCCGCGCTTGGACGGTAACTGGAACCCGCAGATCAATCTCGATCTGCACACGGCCGCTACGGGGCTCACGCCAGAGCTGCGCGAAGTGGTGCTGACGGTGACGGTCTCCGCCAAGCAGAACGACGTCACCATCTTCTTGGTGGAGGTCAAGCAGGCCGGCGTGTTCCTGATGCGCAATCTGGACGAAGTCGACGCCAAGCGCGCCATCGGCAGCGTTTGCCCGAGCGTTCTGTTTCCGTATGCGCGCGCCGCTGTATCGAACCTCGTAACTCAGGGTGGGTTCCCGCAGTTCCTGCTGCCTCCGGTCAATTTCGACGCGCTCTATGCTTCGAACCAGACACAGCAGCCCATGACCACGAACTAAAGCGGCAGGCACGGTTCAATATCCCCATGAGCGCACGAGCTGAGCCCGAGACCTCGGTCGCCGTGCTCGGCGCCGGCTCATGGGGGACGGCCCTCGCGATCCAGTTCGCGCGCAGCGGCCGCCCGACGCGGCTATGGGGCCGTGATCGCGAGCAGATGCTGGCGATGGCGCGCAATCGCCGCAACGATCGCTACCTCTCCGGGGGTGAGTTTCCGCACTCTCTGTCGGTTGAGGCTGATCTGCACACTGCCTTGACGGGCGCGCGCGACGTACTCGTCGTGGTACCAAGTCATGCGTTTCGCGCGGTGCTCACAGACATCGCACCGTTTCTTGGACCGGGCATGCGGCTCGCGTGGGCCACCAAGGGCCTGGAGCTCGAAACCGGGCGGCTGCCGCACCAGATTGCCCGCGAGGTGTTGGGATTCGAGCGTGCGGTTGCCGTACTGTCGGGTCCTACCTTCGCGCGTGAGGTGGGAGCCGGGCTTCCCACGGCAATGACCATTGCATCCCCGGATGGCGAATTCGCAAAGGGCCTTGCGCGGGACCTGTCGTCCGCGAATTTCCGGGCGTACACGTCGACCGATATCATCGGCGTCGAAATCGGCGGGGCCGTGAAGAATGTCCTGGCGGTGGGCGCCGGTCTTTCGGACGGGCTAGGCTTCGGAGCCAACACGCGCGTCGCCCTCATTACGCGCGGGTTGGCGGAAATGATGCGCCTCGGCGTGGCGCTCGGTGCGAAGCGCGACACGTTCATGGGACTCGCGGGACTCGGCGATCTCGTTCTCACCTGCACCGACGATCAGTCGCGTAACCGCCGCTTCGGTCTACTCCTCGCCGCGGGCAGGACGCCGGAGCACGCGCTTGCCGAAATCGGGCAAGTCGTCGAGGGCTATACCGCCGCCAAGGCCGTCCGTACGGTCGCGACGCGCTCGAATGTCGAAATGCCGCTCTGCGAAGGCGTCTACCGGGTGTTGTACGAGCACGTGCCCGCGAAAGATGCGGTCCGGGAGCTCATGACGCGGCCGATCAAGCCAGAGATCGAATAGCGGCCGCTACGACAGTTCCAACAGGCCCGGTGACCGCGTCTATTTCGCCCGCCCCTGCGTCGCCGATGCCGATGCCGATGCCGATGCCGATGCCGGATTCTCGATGTAAACCACCGCGCGCGTCGGCGCCGCGAAGCTCACCTTCATCTCCTGAAAGCGCTCCATGATTCTCAGGTTGATCTGCTGCTGAGCGTCCGCATACGCGCCGAAATCCGGCTTCGTCGTGAAGAAGACCACCTCGAATTGCAGGGCTGTATCACCGTAAGTCAGAAAATGACAACGGTCGAAGCGGGTTTCGGGAGTCGTCTCGATGATCTGGCGGATCACGCCGGGGATCGCTGCAAGAGACTTGGGGTCTGTGTCGTACGATACTCCGAGCTTGAACGCCGCGCGCCGCTCACGCATCCGACCGAAGTTGCGCACGCGCGATTTGAGGATATCTGTGTTCCCCATGATGATCTGCTCGCCGGAGAGGCTCCGCAGACGCGTGCTCTTCACCCCGATGTGCTCGACAGTGCCCTGGAAGTCGTCGACCGTAAGGAAGTCGCCGATGGCGAACGGCTTGTCGAGCGCGATGGACATTGAAGCGAGGAGGTCGCTGAGCACCGTCTGGACGGCGAGAGCCACGGCGATACCGCCGATGCCGAGGCCCGCGAGCAGCGGCTTGATCTCCACGCCGAGATTGTCGAGCGCCAGCAGCAGCACCATCGCCCAGATCACGAGCCCTGCGGCGAACAAAATGACGTCGATCGAGCTGGCCAGCAGAGCGTCCAACCCCGCCGAGGTTTTCCGGCGCAGATCGATCGCATAACGTACGGCCGTCATCGCCCACAGCCCCACCTGCGTCCAGAATAATGCGACGGTGCCGACCGTAAGCACGCGCTCTATGCGAGGCGTGAAGGTGAGATAGCGTGAGGCCAGGTAAACAGCGACAGCCCACAGAACCAGGCGGTTCGTGCGCTCTATGAGTAGCGCCGTGAGTCCGATGGCATGGTGAACGTTCTGCCGGTCGTGCTCCGCCCAGCGCCGGCGGCGCGCGCTGATGTATCGCTTGACGATAGGAAGGACGGTCAGCGTAATGAGGAATGTCGCGAGCGCGAGAGTCCACGCACGCAGATCATTCCCAAGAAACTCGACTTGCCAGAACCCTCCTAAACTCGGCATGCGCTAGCAGCTCCCGATAACCGCAGGAGCGCGCAAGTTACCTGTTTGTGAGCTGCGCGACTATTCCGACGCGTCCATGCTGAGCTCTTTCAGCTTGCGCGTCAGCGTGTTGCGCCCCCAACCCAGGAGCTTCGCGGCTTCCTGGCGGTGGCCTTGGGTGCGCTTGAGCGCCGCGCGAATGAGCACGCGCTCGAACTCGGGCTGAGCTTCATCGAGGAGGGGGCGTTTGCCGTTCATCGCGTGCCGGTCCGCCCAGATCGCCAGCGCCTTGGACCAATCCGCATCCACCGAGCCGGCAACCGCGGCCGCGCCCAGCTCCGGCGGCAGATCCTCAACGCTGACCTCGCTACCGGGGGCGAGTACCGAAAGCCGCCTGCAAAGATTCACCAGCTCGCGCACGTTGCCAGGCCAGCCGTAAGCTGCGAGCCGTGCCTCCGCCTCTTTGGCCAGCGACTTCGTCTCGACACCGAGCTCGTGCGCCGCGACGTTGAGGTAGTGGCTGAGCAGGTCCGGGATGTCCTCGGACCGCGCGCGCAGCGGCGGCAGTTCGATGCGAATGACATTCAGGCGGTGATAGAGGTCCTCGCGGAACAGGCCGCGCGTGACCCGATCCTGAAGATTCTGGTGAGTCGCGGCAATGACGCGGACGTCGACGCGGATCGGGGTCTGGCCGCCGACACGATAGAATTCGCCTTCCGCGAGCACGCGCAGAAGGCGAGTCTGCAGCGGTGTCGACATATCGCCGATTTCGTCGAGAAACAGCGTCCCGCCGTCCGACTGCTCGAAACGTCCGCGCCGCTGCGAGTCGGCGCCCGTGAACGCGCCTTTCTCGTGACCAAACAGCTCCGACTCGAGCAGATCGGCGGGAATGGCCGAGGTGTTGAGCGCGATGAAAGGTTTGCCGGCACGCGGGCTGTGATCGTGGAGAGCCCGTGCTACGAGCTCCTTACCCGTACCGGACTCGCCGGTGATGAGCACGGTGACGCTCGAACGCGCCAGGCGGCCGATGGCACAAAACACCTGTTGCATGGCCGGCGCCCGGCCGAGAAGCTCGGGAATCCGCGGCGTGCCCGCGCCATCGCCGCCGCCCTGCGGGTTCGCGTTGGCGGCGCGCCTGACCAGCGCCACGGCCTGGTCGATATCGAACGGTTTCGGCAGATACTCGAACGCGCCGCCCTCGTAGGCGGATACCGCACTGCCCAGATCGGAGTGTGCGGTCATGACGATCACGGGCAGCTCGGGTCGCGCGTCCCGGATCTTTTTCAGCAGCTCGAGGCCGGATTGTCCGGGCATGCGAATGTCGGTGATGAGCACGTCCGGCGATTCGCGACGCAATGCATCCAGCGCCGGCTCCGCGGCTTCGAATGCGCGCGGCGCCATCCCGCCGTTACGCAGTGCACGTTCCAACACCCAACGAATGGACGCGTCGTCGTCGACGAGCCAGACACGCAGAGCCTGGCCGTTCATGTTGCTTCTCCGAGTGGCAATAGCAGTGTGAATACGGTGCGGCCGGGTTCGCTCTCGAACTCGATCAGACCGCCGTTGCGGGTCACCAGTTCCTGCGCGACCGCAAGCCCCAGTCCCGTGCCGTTCGCACGGCCCGTGACGAGGGGATAGAAGATGCTCGAGCGCAAGTCATCGGGCACGCCCGGTCCGGTGTCCTCCACCTGAACGCTTGCGACGAGGCGGTGTCGCGCGGGACCGATGCTGACATTCGACAGAGCACGGGTGCGCAGCACGATCCGGCCGCTGTCGCCGAGTGCCTGCAGAGCGTTACGCGCCACGTTGAGCAGCGCCTGGATCATCTGATTGCGGTCCAACATCGCGTTGGGAAGGCTCGGATCGTAATCCCGATCCACGACGATGCCCGCGCGGGCTTCGGCCCGCACCAGGTGATAGACGTGCTCGCAGATCTCGTGGACGTTGATGAGAGCTTTGTGGGGCGCCCGATGGGGGCCTGCCATCGAGTCAACGAGCGCCGTGAGCCTGTCGGCTTCGCCGATGATCACTCGCGTGTATTCCCTCAACGAGGCTTCCTGCAGCTCGCGCTCCAGCAGCTGCGCCGCGCCGCGCAGTCCGCCAAGAGGGTTTTTGATCTCGTGGGCAAGCTGTTTGATCATCAGCCGGCTGCCGTCGAGGCGCGCGAGCAGATCGTTCTCGCGCGAGATGCGGCGCCGCTGCGTCGTGTCGGCCAGCTCGAGCAACAAATGCGTGCCGGTGATCTGACCGGCTAGCGGCGTGATCGTCACATCCAGGGTGCGCGCGTCGCGCGGCGCCCCGAGAGGTCTCACCGTCAACTCACGATCCGCGAAGCCTTCGCCCGTGTCGAGTGCCCGCCGGAGAATGCCGGTGAGGCCGTTGGAGTCCTGTAGGAAATCGCCGAACGGCCGGCCGCGGGCCTTGTTCAGGCTGAAAGCGAGGAGATCTTGTGCCGCGACGTTCGCATATATCGCGCACAGCTGCGCGTCGAGCATGATGATGCCGGTCGACAGCGCATCGAGCAGTTCAGTCGGATCGAAGTGCGAGAGCGCCGAAGGCAGACTGTACTCAAGCGCCATGATGCACCCCGCGGCGCTCGGGGTCGCTGTTCGGCGACACGGCCAGCGCCGAGTCGGAGGCAATCGTCAGTGTCTGCGCAGGGGACTTGCGGGATTCAGCAACGAGGGCTGCAGAACATTGAACGTGACGGGCGCGGACTGGCACACGAGCTGGCCATTGCTGTCCAGTACCACCGCCTGCAGCGTGTGCGTACCGCGCTCGATCGGCGAGATCGTGAAGGAGTCCCCTGATGTCGGCAGTCCCGGCATTCGCGCCCCGTCGAGAAGCAGAAAGACCTGATCGCCCGCCCGCTGTTGAGGATCGAGCCGCACGCTGGCCGGCACGGACAGCGCGGTCGGGAGAGTCTGCTCGTTGACCGGCGACAGCAACGCGCAGCTTTGATAAGGCGCGGCCGGTTGGGGGGATGAGTCGCGGGAGGAGGGAGGCCTCGGCCGCGCGGGTGGGCGTGGCGCCGCATAGGTCTGCGGAGCCGCGAGCTGCACTTTTTGTGCGTTCTCGTGAGGCTGATCGCTGTAGTGGGTGACCCCATCCTCGTCCACCCACTTGTACACAGTGCCCGCAATCGCGGCCGTGCACACGATCGACATTAAGGTAAACAGAATGAAGCGCATAGGAAGTGAGCATAGTCCTATGCGACGCCTGGGACAAAAGCGGCCGGTCGCGTTCGTGAAGCACGACCGGTCGCGCCCCGTTCCCCCTCGCACGCAGGCTCTCCCCGCCGGTCGGGGAGAGGGCTGCGCGAGCGTGCGGGGGTTTCCGTGGCGTCACGCGGTTTCCATCAAAGGCTGTAGTACAGCTCGAGCTCCACTGGGTGCGTCGACATGCGGAACCTGGTGATCTCCTGCATCTTGAGCGCCATGTAAGCATCGATGACGTCGTTGGTGAACACCCCGCCGCGTGTCAGGAACTCGCGGTCCTTGTCGAGATGCTCGAGTGCCATGTCGAGCGAATGGCACACTGTTGGAATGTGCTTCGCCTCCTCGGGCTCGAGGTCGTACAGATCCTTGTCCGCAGGATCCCCGGGATGGATCTTGTTCTGGATGCCATCGAGGCCGGCCATCATCATGGCGGCGAAGGCGAAGTACGGATTCGCGCTCGAGTCGGGGAAGCGCACCTCGATGCGGCGGGCCTTCGGGCTCGACACGAACGGAATGCGGATGGACGCCGAGCGGTTGCGCGCGGAGTAGGCGAGCATCACGGGCGCTTCGAATCCCGGGACGAGGCGCTTGTAGCTGTTGGTGCCGGCGTTGGTGAAGGCATTGAGCGCCTTCGCGTGCTTGATGATGCCGCCGATGTAGTAGAGCGCGGCATCGGAAAGGCCGCCGTACTTGTCGCCTGCGAACAGCGCCTTGCCTTCTTTCTGCAGGGACTGGTGCACGTGCATGCCGCTGCCGTTGTCGCCGACGAGCGGCTTCGGCATGAAGGTCGCAGTCTTGCCGTAGCCATGCGCTACGTTCATGACGGCATACTTCAGGATCTGGACTTCGTCGCCCTTCTTGACCAGCGTGCCGGCACCGATGCCGATCTCGCACTGGCCACCGGTCGCGACTTCGTGATGATGCACCTCGACCTTGAGGCCGAGCTCCTCGCAGGCGAGACACATCGCCGAGCGGATGTCCTGGAACGCGTCGACCGGAGGCACGGGAAAGTAGCCGCCCTTGATGCCGGGCCGGTGACCCTTGTTGCCGTCCGGGTATTCCGTAGCGGAGTTCCACGCGCCCTGTACGGAGTCGATGTGATAGGAGCTGCCGTGCATCTCGTTGCTGTAACGGACGCTGTCGAAGATGAAGAATTCGTTTTCGGGTCCGAACAGCGCGTAGTCGGCGATACCCGTGGACTTCAGATACGCTTCCGCGCGCTTGGCGAGCGAGCGGGGATCGCGCTCGTAGCCCTGCATCGTGGTGGGCTCGATCACGTCGCAGCGGATGTTGACCGTCGTCTCTTCGAAGAACGGATCGAGGACGGCCGTGCTGGCGTCGAGCGCGAGAATCATGTCCGACTCGTTGATGCCCTTCCATCCCGCGATGGAGGAGCCGTCGAACATCTTGCCGTCGCCGAACAGGTCTTCGTCGACG
>JAQGOC010000252.1 GCA_028293805.1 Gammaproteobacteria bacterium | reverse complement strand
CTAATATGGTGGCGCGATTCATGGGAGATCTCTGCGGTGAAGACGACGCGATGATAAACAAAAGCAGCGGCACCGATGTGAAGCCTTTCACCGGCCTCACACCCGAGGTAGTGCTCGATGCGGCGGCTTCCGTCGGGTTGGAGGTCGACGGACGCCTGTTTGCCTTGAACAGCTATGAGAATCGGGTCTATCAGCTTGGCCGGCCCGAGGGGATGCTGGTCCTGAAGTTCTACAGGCCCGCCCGCTGGACCGATGCGCAGATCGACGAGGAGCACCGTTTCACCGCGGAATTGGCTGCGGCGGAGCTGCCTGTAGCGGCGCCGGTGGAGGTGGACGGGCGTACCTTGTTCAAGTACCACGACTTCCGTTTCGCGGCCTTCCCGTGGATGGTGGGACGGGCGCCGGAGCTCGATGCGCCCGACGCACGGCAGATCTTCGGCCGGACGCTGGGGAGGATTCACCAGATCGGCGCATTACGGCCGTTCCAGGTCCGGCTGAGCGTCGACGTCCAGCGGCTCGGCTGGGACGCCCGGGAGCAGGTGTTGGCCAGCCAACTCCTTCCGGAGACCCTTCGCGACCGCTATGAGGCGGTCAGCGAGGCGCTGCTGGAGCGCGTCGAGCAGGCGTTCCAGGAAAACGTTGGCGTGCGCGACATCCGCATTCATGGCGACTGCCATATGGGCAATCTGCTCTGGAACGAGCGGGGACCGGTGCTGGTGGACCTGGATGACTGCGCAATGGGTCCCCGCGTGCAGGACCTGTGGATGATGCTCGCGGGCTCCGGCTCGGACCAGCAGCGGCAATGGAGCGAGCTCCTGGAAGGCTACCAGCAGTTCACGGATTTCGACTTTCGGGAAGTCCGTCTCATAGAGCCGCTGCGCGCGCTGCGCATGTTGCATCACGCCGCTTGGGTCTCCCATCGCTGGCTCGATCCGGCCTTTCCGCGCGCGTTCCCGTGGCTGGGGGAGCAGCGGTACTGGGAGGGCTACCTCGGGGATCTGCGGGAGCAGCTCGAGACTATCGACGATCCGCCGTTGTCGCGAGGTAAGCCGTAGTACCTGTGCCGAAGCTGCGCCGCGAGCTATGCACCTCACGAAATCCGCATGTCGGACGTGCGCTCGGCGCCCGAGACGCGGTATCGTCGCGGCAAGGCATGATTCGCAGGAGTTACTCGAGGAAGCGCACGGAGCTATGCGGACGTCCAAAAGAATTTCCCGGGTAGGCTGGGTCGTTGCCGCGGCCTGGGTGCTGGCGCTGAACGGCTGCGGCTCGAGCACCGAGTCGAGTACGGCAGCTCACGGCAAGAAAACTGCAGCCAAGCCCAAAGCGCTTGCCGATCCGGCTCGGCGCGACCCCGCCGATATGGTTGCGGCGGTGAGCGCGACCAAGACCGGGGCGCCGGTGCAGCTGAAGTTCGAGCTGCGCCAGCGGCCCGGCGTCGGCCAACCACTGGACGTGGATATTGCGCTCATTCCGGGCTCCCCCCTCGTGGAGCGGGTTTATGCAAAATTTCAGCCTGGGGAGGGCATGGACCTCCTGGACGGCGGCGATCTCGCGCCGGTCGAAAAGCCGGCCGAGGGCGTGCCCATCCGGCATACGGTCAGGGTTCTTCCCAAGCGGGACGGGATCTTCACCGTGACCGCGACGGTGGGCGTGGATTCGGCGACGGACTCCGTGGCGCGCGCCTTCGCCATTCCCGTGATCGCCGGCGAGGGTTTGCCGGAACTCGGGGCGAAGTCGGAGGTTGCTGCAGGGCAGCTCACCCCCGGGACGGGATTCAAAACGCATTGAGACAGGAGCATGTGAGCGGTGGCGCGAGGATAGGCGGCGCCGCCACGTGTCGGGAGCAGGACGGGGCCCCGGATAAGGTTTGGGCCCAACGGTCTACGTTATGTCAAATACGCAGACGATTCGGACGCTGTTGAGTTCCCCGGATGCAGCCCCGGGCGAGACGACTACGCTCGTCCGGACGGACGAGGAGGTAGGCGACGAGGACAGCCCTGAGCTCCACGCGCACCTGCGTGCGCAGCTCAAAGAGCTGCGGATGCGGGCCGGAGGCGCTGCTCCGGATGTGGCGAACCTCCTGCGGCTGGTCAGCGCTCACTACGATTCCATAGACGAAGAGCGGCGCGGCATCGTGCAGTCCATGCGCCTCATGGGTGACGAAGCGCGCGCAATGGCTCGTGAGGCTCGTGAGCAGAGCTCGGAGCATCTGCAAGTCATCCTCGATCACATCAAGGACGTCGTGCTCACGGTGGACGAGGATGGAGTCATTCAGACGTTCAATCCCACCGGCGAGCGCGTGTTCGGGCACGTCGAGGCCGAAGTGGTCGGCCAGCGCATCGATCAGCTGATCCCGAAAATTGCCACTCACGAGAGCATAACCGAAGCGCTTCACCGCCTGGCCGCCTCATCGGGCGACACGCAACTCGACCTCGCTTCGCGTGAGTTGTGGGCCCAACGCAAGTCGGGAGAGTATTTTCCCGCGGAAGTCGCTGTCAGCAAGGCTCGGTTGTCCCGCCGGGAAATGTTTGTCCTGTGCCTGCGCGACGTTACCGAACGCCGTGAGTCCGAACAGGCGATACGCGAAAGCGAGGCCCGCTACCGCCTGCTCGTCGACCATGCGCCTGAAGCCATTGTGGTGTTTGACGTGGACGAAAACCGTTTCGTCGACGTGAACGGGTATGCCGAAAGACTTTTCGGTCTAGGGCGAACCCAACTCCTTCAGGTGGGTGCCGTCGATGTCAGTCCTACACTGCAGCCCGATGGGACACCGTCTGCGCAGCTTGCACGGACCTACACACAGCGGGTACTCGCGGGTGAGCCGCAGGTTTATGAGTGGGTGTGCCGCCATGCCTCCGGAACGGAGATCATTTGCGAAGTGCGTCTCGTGCGTCTGCCGAGCGGCACCCGGCGACTGGTCCGCGGAAGTATCGCGGACATCTCGGATCGCAAGCAGGCCGCGATCGAGCGGCGGCTCGCCGAGGAGGCCCTGCGCAGCAGTGAAGCAAAGTTCCGCGGCTTGTTCGAGAGTATCGCGGAGGGCGTCTATCAAAGTGGCCGGGAGGGACGGCTGCTCTCCGTGAACCCCGCGTTCATCTCCATCTTGGGCTACGGTAGTGCAGAGGAACTCTACGCTCTGCCAAGCGTTGCCTTGTTGTACTGGAACCCGGCAGACCGCGCGGAGTTCACGCGGCGTGTCGAGTCGGAAGGGGAGATCCGTAATGCGGAATTCGCCATGCGCAGGCGGGATGGCCAGCAGGTCGTGATCCTGGAGAACGCACGTGCCGTGCGGGATGCTGGCGATCGTATCGTGGGCTACGAGGGTACCATTGCGAACATCACGGAGCGGAAGCGCGCCGAGCAAGCCATATTCGCCGAAAAGGAGCGGGCGCAGGTGACGCTGCAGTCCATCGGCGACGCGGTTATCAGCACTGACGCTGAAGGCCGCATCGAGTACATCAACCCGGTGGCCGAGAGCCTGACGGCCTGGAGTCTCGCGGAGGCGCGTGGACGCCCGATCGGCGATGTGCTGAACCTCGTAAATGAGATTACGCGCGAGCCCATAGAAAACCCGCTCGTGTGCGCGCTGGGTCGCGGCGAGGCGGGCGCCCCGGTCGACCATTCCGTTCTCGTCACGCGCGGAGGGCAGGAAGTTGCGATCCAGGAATCGGCGGCCCCGATCTGCGACCGACAGGGAAGGGTCATCGGCGCCGTCATCGTCTTCCACGATGTTACGAAGGAGCGCCGCCTCAAGCGCGCGCTTTCCTACCAGGCGAGCCACGATGCGCTCACCGGGCTCATCAACCGCCGTGAATTCGATAATCGCCTGCATGCCGCGGTCTTGAGCGCGCAGCGTGGCGAAGGCTCTTACGCGCTGCTGTACATAGATCTCGACCAGTTCAAGGTCGTCAACGACACCTGCGGCCACCAGGCCGGCGACCGCCTGCTGCGCGACGTAACAGGACTTTTGCAGACGAGGGTGCGTGCTTCGGACACGATCGCGCGGCTCGGCGGTGACGAGTTCGGGGTGCTGCTCGAGGGGTGTACGCCGGAGCAGTCGACGCGCATTGCCGACGGAGTGCGTCAGGCGATACGGGATTACCGCTTCATGTGGGGCGCGAATACTCTGTCGGTCGGTGCGAGCGTCGGCGTCGTGCAGATCAAGGTGGATACCGAAAGTGTTGCCGCGGTCATGAGCGCGGCGGACATCGCCTGCTACGCGGCCAAGGATGAGGGGCGCAATCGCATCCACGTCTACGAGGCGGACGGGGTCTCGAGCCGCCACCGCGAAATGCATTGGGTGGCGCGGGTCACGCGCGCCGCCGAGGAGAACCGGCTCGAGCTGTTCTTCCAGCCCATCGTGCGCATCGGGGCCGAGGGTGTCCCGAGTTTCCATGAGCTCACCATACGGTTGCGGGACGACGATGGGCGTCTCGTGCCGCCGAGCGAGTTCATCCCCGCGGCCGAGCGTTACAACGTCATGTCGATCATCGATCGCTGGGTCGTGGCGCGGGCCGTCGAGCTGCTGAAGGGCCGCCGCACCAGAAACGCCTCGCTGCCGATGCTGGCGGTCAACCTGTCCGGCACCTCCTTGAACGAGCAGTCCTTCGCGGAATTCATTCTGCACACCGTCGGGGAGCCGGAGATCGCCGGCGCTTTGTGCTTCGAGATCACCGAGACCGCGGCGGTCACGAGCCTTTCCAACGCCGCCTTCTTCATGCGTGAGCTGAAGGCGCGCGGCTGCAAGTTCTCGCTCGATGATTTCGGCACCGGCCTGTCATCCTTCATGTACCTGAAAACGTTGCCGGTCGATTACCTCAAAATCGACGGGCAGTTCATCAGTCAGGTCGCCACCGATGCGGTCGATCGCAGCATGGTCGAAGCGATCAGCAAGGTCGGCCGCGCCCTGGGCATCGCGACAGTGGCGGAGTGCGTGGAGAGCCAGGCTGTCCTCGATGAGCTCGAGCGCATCGGCGTCGACTTCGCGCAGGGCTATTTCATGGCGAATCCACTGCCGATCGCACAGCTCGCGGGATAACATCCAGCTCTCTCCTTCGAGCGGCAAGCCTCGTATACTGCAGCAACGGTGTCCGGGGGAATTTCGAGTTGTGAGCGCAGAACCGCCATTCACGGTCGGTATCGAGGAGGAATACCTTCTCGTGGATCTCGATACGCGCGACGTCGACGAGAATCCGCCGGCCGCCTTGCTGCGAGAGTGTACCGAGCGCGGCGGCAGCCAGATCAGCCCGGAATTCCTCCGCTCGCAGCTCGAAGTGAGCACCCGCGTCTGCCGCTCCATTGCCGAGGTGCGTGCGGACCTGGCGCGGCTGCGCTCGATCATCGTCGAGGTTGCGGAAAAGTACGGACTCGCCCCGATCGCAGCCTCGACTCATCCGTTCGCCAATGCCACTCGGCAGATTCCCACCGAGAAGGAGCAGTTCTTCGCGCTTGCGCGCGAGATGCAGGCGGCGGCGCGGCGCCTGATGGTGTGCGGAATGCACGTACATGTCGGAATCGATGACGACGACCTGCGGGTCGATCTGATGAACCAGCTTTCCTATTTCGTGCCGCATCTGCTGGCGCTGTCCTGCTCGTCGCCCTTCTGGGAAGGCGAGCGGACGGGCCTCATGTCTTTCCGGCTTTCGCTGTTCAGCTCGCTGCCGCGCACGGGGTTGCCGGAACGGTTCGCCAGTTACGGGGAGCTGCGGCGGCATCTGGACATGCTCATCCGCAATGGAGTCATCGAGAACACCACCAAAATGTGCTGGGATGTAAGGCCCAGCCCGCGCTACCCCACTCTCGAGGTGCGGGTGATGGACTGTTGCACCAGCATCGACGATGCAATGTGCCTGGCGGCGCTCGTCGTATGCCTGGCGCGGCGGTTGTACCGGCTGCGGCGGGCGAATCAGAGCTGGCGGTTATATCCGAACGTGCTGATCGCGGAGAATCGCTGGCGGGCGATGCGGTACAGCTTCGATGAGAAGCTGCTGGATCTGGCCTGCGGTGAGCTGGTGCCGTTTCCGCAGCTCGCGGAGGAGTTGATCGAGTTGGTCAGCGAGGATGCGCAGGTGCTCGGCTGTGTGCGGGAGATCGAGCATATCCGGACCATTCTGGCGCGGGGGACCAGCGCGCATCGGCAGATTCGGACCTACGATGAGGCCCGTGCGGGGGGAGCCACTCTACGGGAGGCATTGCAGGCGGTGGCGGACTTTCTCATTCGGGAGACAGCAGCGGGGTTGTAGCGGGGGACGGTGTACGAACCCTCGAGACAGATGGGGCAATGGCATACGCCAGACGAGGAAGCGCGCATACTTGGGAAAAGCATCGGCTGGAGGGGGATCAGATGGGCAAGTTCAACACGTCGCTCGTCGTCGGGCTGACGTTCGTCGCCACGCTGGGCGGTCTGCTGTTCGGTTGGGATACGGCGGTCATCTCGGGCGCCGTCAGTTCGATCGACGCCTACTTCATCGACCCGCTCGGACTGTCCGAAACGGCGCGCAGCAGCCTGTCGGGGTGGACGATCTCGAGCGCACTGGTCGGCTGCATCATCGGGGCCATGGTCGCGGGCTGGATCTCCACCTCGCTCGGCCGCAAGGGCGGCCTCATCATTGCCGCCCTGCTGTTCCTGCTCGGGTCGATCGGCTCGGCGGTTCCCGAGCTCGGTTTCGGAGCGATCGGGCATATGGGCCCGGACGCCTTGCGACAGTTCATCTTCTATCGAATCCTGGGCGGAGTTGGGGTGGGCATCGCCTCGATGCTGTCGCCGCTGTATATCGCGGAAATCGCCCCGAGCGCGATCCGTGGCCGGCTCATCTCGTTCAACCAGCTCGCGATCGTCGGCGGCATCCTGATCGTCTACTGCGTCAACCGGTACATCGCCTCCGAGGGCGACGACGCCTGGCTCAAGGCGTTGGGGTGGCGCTGGATGTTTGCCTCGGAGGCGATCCCCGCCGCTGTGTTTCTGGGACTGCTGCTGTTCGTGCCCGACACTCCCCGGTGGCTCGTCCTGCGCGGCCGTAATGACGAGGCACTCACCCAGCTGAAGCGCGTGACGAATGAGGCGGACGCCCGTTCGATCCTGGCGGACATCGAGCGCACCCTGGTGGTGCGCACGGGGAAGCTGTTTTCGTTCGGCGCCGCGGTCGTCGTGGTGGGAATTCTCATCTCGGTGTTCCAGCAGTTCGTCGGCATCAACGCCGTTTTGTATTACGCCCCCCTTATGTTCAAGAACATGGGGTCATCGACCGACACCGCCTTGTCGCAAACCGTCGTAGTCGGCGCCGCCAACCTCGCCTTCACGATCGTTGCCATCCTGACGGTCGATCGGTGGGGACGGAAGCCATTGCTGGTCGTCGGCGCGCTGATCATGGCTGTGGCGATGATCGCCCTCGGGTGCCTGTTCAACGCCAGGGCAGTAGGGCTGGGCGCTCTCGTCGCGGTGGTGGTGTACATAGCGGGCTTTTCCCTGTCGTGGGGTCCGGTGGCCTGGGTGCTGCTCGCCGAGATGTTTCCGAACTCCATCAAGGGGAAGGGGCTGGGGCTTGCGGTAGCCGCGCAGTGGCTCGCCAACCTCGTGGTATCGGCATCGTTCAAGGTGCTCGATGGCAACTCCACGCTCAACGCACTGTTCAACCATGGCTTTGCATATTGGATCTACGGCGGCATGAGCCTGCTCGCCGCGATCTTCGTGATCCGGTATGTGCCGGAGACGAAGGGGCGCAGCCTGGAGGCGATTCAGGATTTGTGGGGTAAGACGCCCCCGGTGGACGACGCGGCTCAAGTTCCCGCCGGTATGAGTCGACGTCACGGGGCCTGAGCGGTCCTCGAGCGGTGCAGAACTGTTGCGGGGCCTCCGGTTCCGCTGCCCGCCCGCCTTGATGACTCGCACGCGTTGATGGGATGCACCGTGTAAGCCAGAATAAGCAAGCGGCGGTCTCTTGCGGTCGCCTGGCCTTCCTTGCCGCAAAGGAACAGCTCATGCTGCACAATTGTGCCGTTCATGCCGAGCACGCCGTGCCCAGGTTCGCTTTTCCCAAAGGGGGCGTGGACATCTACACCTGTCCGACCTGCGGTTGCATCATGGCGGATCTGGACTTCGTGCCTGAGCAGTACGAGGCAGCGGCCTACTATACGATGGCCTTCAAGAGCAAGGCCGAAATCGAGGGCGAGTGGGGCTTCCGCTGGCGCTATATCCTGCGCGCAATCAAACGCCACAATCCAACACCGCGCGTGCTCGACGTCGGCGCCGGCAACGGCTACTTCGTATCTCTGGCGCGCACCGAATTCGGTTTAGACGCGGACGGCCTCGAGATATCGGACGCCGAAGCCGCGTATGCGCTGAAAATGTTCGGGATCGATTTTCTGCGCGGCGACCTTGCAAGCGTCGCCGGGCGGTACGATGTCATAACCTCATTCAACGTGCTCGAGCATGTGCAGGAGCCGATGGCCCTGCTGGCTCAGATGGGCGAGCGGCTCAGTCCCGGTGGCCACCTCGTTCTCACCACTCCTAACCCAACCTGTATCCATCGGCGGCTCCGCGGCCTGAATCGATGGAGCATGGTCTGTCCTCCGCATCACATCAACCTGTTTACGCGGGATGCCCTGGAGGAGAGCCTCGCGCGCACGGGCTTCGAAATTCTCGAATACGGCACCTTGAGCACGTACATCAACGCGGTCCGCAAGATCGATACGCAGAGCCTGATGCTGCGCAGGGCAGCCTTCCAGGCGCTGAAGAGCGTCAATCTCGGCGCCGACCACTTCGTGGTGTGCCGTAAGACGAAGGAGTCGGTCCCGCCCAGGGCCAGTCCCGCGCGCGGCAGTTCTTGACGCGGATGCGAGCGTCAATGGTTGTCGCGCGGTAACCCAAACGTTGCCACGATCTGCTGGTACTTCGTCGCCGGCTTCAACACCATTCCGCCCGAGAGCTGATCGACCATGGAGCGCTGTATTTCCTGCCACGGGGTTTGCGAGGCGGGATATTTGTAACCGCCCGCTGCTTCCAGGGCGCGTCGGCGCGTGGTCAGTTCGGCCTCTGAGATGAGCATGTTCGCGGTGCCTTTGCGCAGGTCGATGCGTACGCGGTCCCCGGTCTCCAGGAGTGCGAGACCGCCACCGGCGGCAGCTTCGGGGGAGGCGTTCAGGATCGACGGGGAAGCGGAAGTGCCCGACTGGCGTCCGTCGCCAATGCAGGGGAGCGAGGTGATGCCGCGCTTGATGAGGTATGCGGGAGGACGCATGTTGACGACTTCGGCGGCGCCGGGGTAGCCGATTGGGCCGGTGCCCCGCATGAAGAGAAGAGTGTGTTCGTCTATGCCGGTGGCCGGATCGTCGATGCGGGCGTGGTAGTCCTCGGGCCCGTCGAAGACCACCGCGGGACCTTCGAAGGCCTCGGGGTCGCAGGGATTACTCAGGTACCGCTGGCGGAACTCCTCCGAGATGACGCTGGTTTTCATGATCGCCGAATCGAAGAGATTGCCGCGGAGGACGACGAAGCCGGCGTTCTTCAAAAGCGGCTTGTCAAAAGGGCGGATGACGTCGGCATTCTGGATCTCGCGGCCGCGGCAGTTTTCGCCGAGTGTGCGGCCGTTTGCTGTCATAGCGTCTTCCCGTATGAGGCCCTGCTTCATCAACTCGTTGACGACGGCAGGGACGCCGCCGGCGTGGTGATAGTCCTCGCCCAGGTAGGCGCCGGCAGGCTGGAGATTTACCAGCAGGGGCACGGTGTGGCCGTACCTCTGCCAGTCATCGAGGGAGAGCTCGACACCAACATGGCGCGAGATGGCGGCCAGGTGAATGGGCGCGTTCGTGGAGCCGCCGATCGCGGAATTCACCACGATGGCGTTCAGGAATGCGTCACGCGTCATGATGGCTGAAGGTTTCAGATCTTCGTGCACCATCTCGACGATGCGCCTGCCGGTCTCATACGCGATCTGGCCGCGTTCGCGGTAGGGCGCCGGGATGGCCGCCGAGCCGGGCAATTGCATGCCCAGGGCCTCGGCGAGCGAATTCATCGTGGTCGCGGTGCCCATCGTGTTGCAGTAGCCGGTCGAGGGAGCGGATGAGGCAACCAACTCGATGAAGCCGGCGTAGTCGATCTCGCCGGCGGCCAGCATCTGGCGCGCCTTCCAGATGATGGTGCCCGAGCCGGTGCGTTCGCCTTTGTGCCAGCCGTTCAGCATGGGTCCGACGGACAAGGCGATCGAGGGGATGTCGACCGTCGCGGCGGCCATGAGGCAGGCCGGGGTGGTCTTGTCGCAGCCGATGGTCAGCACTACGCCGTCGAGAGGGTACCCATAGAGAACTTCGACGAGGCCGAGATAGGCGAGGTTGCGGTCGAGGCTCGCGGTGGGGCGCTTGCCGGTTTCCTGGATCGGGTGGACCGGAAACTCCAGGGGCACGCCGCCCGCTGCCCGGATGCCCGCGGCGATTCGTTCGGCGAGCACGATGTGGTGACGGTTGCAGGGGGCGAGATCCGAGCCCGTCTGGGCGATGCCGATGATCGGTTTGCCGGACTGCAGCTCTGCGAGCGTCAACCCGTAATTCAGATAGCGCTCGAGATACAACGCCGTCATGTCGGGATTCGCGGGATTGTCGAACCACGCGCGCGAGCGCAGAGGTGCGGGTGCGTCCTTCCGGGTCATCGCTTTGAACCTCGCCTTTTCCTTGTTGAGTCGATCCGCCGCACGCCCATGTCGATGACTTTCAACATGGCCTGGGCCGCTGCCCGCTCGTCGCGCGCCTCTATGGCGTCCACGATGGCCGCATGGCTGTTCACCGAGACTTCGTGATTGCCTGCATCGTCGACAGGGGAACTGTGGGAGAAAGAGGCAACCAGGGCGGCTTCGATGACACTCGCCATGGAGCGCAGCAGGGGGTTGCCCGAAGCGGTGGCGATCGCCAGGTGAAAATCCAGGTCAGCTTCGGCGAAGCTCTGGCGGCTGTGGCCTGAGTGGCCCATTTCCCGCACGTAGTCGCGTAGTTGCGCGATGTCGTGCACGCTACGGCGCTGCGCTGCCAACGCTGCCGCCGTAGGCTCCAGCGCACGGCGAATCTCGGTGAGGCTTCGCATGAACTCGTCATCGAGGCCGATCCGGACTCGCCAGACGAGCACGTCGACGTCGAAGAAGTTCCAGTGCACGGGGTCGCGGACACGAGTGCCGATGCGTGTCTTCGAGACGACCAGACCTTTCGCCGCGAGGGTCTTCATAACTTCGCGCATTACGGTGCGCGAGATCTGAAAGCGCGTAATGAGCTGCGGCTCCGGCGGCATGTTGTCGCCGGGGCGGTGCAGCCCACGCAGGATCTCGGTGCCCAGGATCGCGGCGATCTGGTCGTGACTCGACATCGCTCTTTCGATGGCCAGACGGCTCAGTCGGGGAACAGGGCGGGGGATGGCGTCCCGCTGTTGGCGGGATTGGGCGCGCGCGGCGACGTCAGCCATTGAAGTCCCTTTATTATTGAGAGCGGTGAGTGGAGCCGGATATTATAATATGCTTAATAACGGCGAGTGACATGGGTCCCCTTTTGCGCGCCGGGCCGATTTGATTCCGGAAGTTGCATGCGTGCGGCGCGCTGGGCAAGCTGCACTCATGAATGACCAAGTGATCGTGTCCCGCTCCGACGGCGTATGCGAAGTGCGGCTAAATCGGCCGGAGAAGCGCAACGCCATCACCTTGGCGATGTATGGCGCCCTGACCGAGGCGTTGAATGAGGCACGGGCGGACGACAGCGTCCGGGTGGTCCTGTTGAGCGGCGAGGGCGCGAGCTTTACGGCGGGGAATGACCTCAAGGATTTCCTGAGCGAACCGGAGCTGAATGACGAGAACACGGCCGTCGCGTTCCTGCGTGCGCTGCCGGCATTCCGCAAAGTGCTCATCGCCGCGATACACGGACAGACAGTGGGGATTGGCGTCACGCTGCTTCTCCACTGTGATCTCGTGCTCGCGGCTCGTAGCACGCAGATGATCATGCCATTCGTCAAACTGGGTCTGGTGCCGGAGGCGGGAAGCTCACTGCTATTGCCACGGCTGGTGGGGCACCATCGAGCCGCAGAGCTGCTTTTGCTGGGGAAGCCATTCGATGCCGCCGCTGCGCTCAGTATGGGCATCGTGAACCGGGTCACCGAGGATGCAGCGCTGATGGACGAGGCACGCGCCTTGGCTCGGGCCGTCGCGGAACAGCCTCCCACGGCGCTATACGCCACGAAGCGCCTCCTTCGGAGCGAAACAGGGACGGTCGCGGCAAGGATCGAGGAGGAGCTGGAAGCTTTTCGCGCGCAGCTCGGGTCGGCGGAATTCAAAAACGCCGTGCAGGCGTTCTTTGGCACCGGTCGGCGGGGCTGACCGGCCACCCCTCTCTTCGACGTTCAAAGGCTTAGCCATGCCCGTCTATTCTTTGGAAGGAATCGTTCCAGTTGTCGACCCGTCGGCGTTCGTCCATCCGCAGGCCGTGCTGATCG
>JAQGOC010000123.1 GCA_028293805.1 Gammaproteobacteria bacterium | reverse complement strand
GCTTTCATGGCCAAATGCGCCTACCAGGCTGCAGACCTGGTCATCGCCAACAGCCAATCGACACGCAGGCTCGTCAGTCAACTGTCCCCGAACAGCAAGATGGTCTGCGTGCATCCTGGGGTGGATCCGCCGAGCTATCGGGTTCCCCCAGAGGAAGCAGCCAGATATCGCGCAGCCTGGGGCTGGCCGTCCGGCACGGTCGTCTTCTCAACAATTGCGAGAATGGAGCCTCGCAAGAACCATCGCATGGGAATCGAGGTTCTGCGCAAACTGCGATGCGAAGGCCTGCCGATGGCATTCGTGTGTGCGGGAGAGGGTGAGGAGCGCGCTCGTTTGAAGGAAATAGCTCAAGAAACGGGCCTGCAAGACTGGATTCGGTTTCCGGGAGCGGTCCCGGAGCGCGAGAAGCGGCTTTTGCTCGCGGCCTCGGATATCTACACTATGCCATCCATCCAGGTGGGCCAGATGATCGAAGGCTTTGGGATCGTCTTTCTTGAGGCGGCCGCGGCCGGAGTTCCGTCTGTGTGCGGCAATTCAGGCGGTCAGCCGGAAGCCGTGCTCAACATGGAAACCGGTATTGTGGTGGATGGCAACGATTCGGACGCTATCGCCTCAGCGGTGCGCAACTTGGCAACTGACCCTGCCCTGAGACGGAGTATGGGAGATCAGGCTCGCGTGTGGGCTGCCGAGCACGCCTGGGAGCACGTAGTTGAACGCACTAGAACAGCCATTCAGGATGCCCTCAAGGGCAACATGCGATAGCCTCCTACACCTATGGGCCGCCTCTTCTTCCTATTCGCATTGTCGATTGTCTCGATTGTGAGTCTGGCGCGACCCTGGATCGGCGTCGTCGCTGCCTATCTCGTTGCAATCCTGACGCCGCAGGCCGTCTGGTACTGGAATTTCGGCGATCTACGGCCCGTGATCTGGATAATGGTACCGACCTGCATCGGATTTCTGATCGCGCTGCTGCGCGGCGACTACGTGATCAGCAGATTGCTGAGCTCAAGGATACTGTTTCTCCTGACGCTGTGGGTCTGCTTCGTGATCTCGTACTTCGTCGGCCCTTACACCGATGTGGCAGGGCCGTTCCGATTCGCGGATCCACAGTGGGCTCTTTCGGTCTTTAATAAGATGTTTCTGCTGTGCCTCATGGCGTGCCTGGTCATCGATGAAGCACGGAAGGTCTGGATATTGACCTGGGTTGTCGCGCTGAGCGGCGCCTATCTGGTTTATTGGGCCAACGATCAATATCTCTCGGGTCACTTCTTCGGGCGGCTCGCCGGCCCTGTCGATGTATACGGTGTCGGCTCTTATGCGGATGAAAACCAGTTCGCCATGCTCTTCGTCGTGTTGCAGCCCTTCCTCTGGTATCTCGGGCAGTCGGTAAAGCACAAATGGCTCCGCTGGAGCCTCTGGCTGATCATTCCGTTCACGTGGCACGCTGTCTTCCTCACTGGCTCGCGGGGTGGTCTGATCGGCCTTGCCGTCACTTTGGCGGTCATGGCCATCCGTTCAAAGCACCGGGTCCTGAGCCTTCTGCTGATTCCCGCGTTCCTCGTGGTCTACCAATGGCAGGCCGGTGAGACCATGAAGGAGCGTGCCGGAACCATTGAGGAGTATGCGACGGAGACCTCCGCGGCAACGCGCCTCGAGGCCTGGCATGCCGCGGTGGGGATGATAGCCGCTCATCCGGTGAGCGGCGTCGGCCTGGCCTCGTTCGGTGTAGCGTTCCCGGACTTCTCGGACAAGAAACCCCGCGAAGCCCACAACACATTCTTTCAGATCGCCGCCGAGTCGGGAGTCGTGGCGGGCATGATGTATCTGCTGCTGGGCTTCGGCTCCGTCATCGCGTTGTGGCGCAACGGCAAGCGGCTCAAAACAGCCAGCCCGGGCGGCCCGGACGCGAGGCTCTATTTCATAAATGAGGCGGTGCTGTGTGGTATGTGCGGCTTCGTTGTGTGTGCTCTGTTCCTGTCGCTGCAGATGGCGGAAATCTTCTTCTGCCTCTGCGCCCTGGTGCATGCCGTTCTGCTCATCAGCCGTGAGTCCGGTGCTCTCGAGCTTCCGGACAGCACAGTTCGATTCGTACCTCTACCTGCCGGCGGGCA
Source organism: Gammaproteobacteria bacterium (assembly GCA_028293805.1). Lineage (GTDB taxonomy): Bacteria > Pseudomonadota > Gammaproteobacteria > Steroidobacterales > Steroidobacteraceae > 13-2-20CM-66-19. The sequence goes on along the minus strand of JAQGOC010000123.1, from coordinate 44,099 downwards.
TCCGCGGCGACTGCCGCGGAGTGGGCTTGCACCGTGATTCAACATGAGCGGGTCACAAGCGGTTTTATTGCCGAGCGACGGCATGGGAGCTCATGATCTGATAAACGTGAACGAGCGGTAGAGCACCATCACCTGCGATTTGGGAGAGATACACGCGACCCGTTGCGGGGTCGTAAGCGGCACCACCCGTGGCGAAGTCCGCGCCCACGGTGCCGAACTCACTCAGCTCCCAGGTCGCGTAGGGCTTGACCTCGTAGGCTCGCTTCGACCCAGAGCGTACGGCGGCGAGATCGCTTGCATCGTAAGCCCAGATGTACGCGCGGTATGGATACGCGTGCTCGCCTTTCCAATTGTTTGTGGGATCGTTACATGCAGCTCCTTCGCCGTAACAGTAGTTGCCCACGCCGGTAGAGCCGTAGAAGAGAACGCTGGCTGTACCCGCGGGGAAGAAGATGCCCGTGATCCGGGTCGTGCCGTTGAACACCGGATGCGAACCGGATTCGGCATACGAACCCAGAGTTTGATGGTCTTGATCGTACGCTAGGAGAATACGTGCGTTGATCCCGGTGTTCTCGGGGTCCCACGCGGAGACTGATGGACCGTAAGACGTGCGGCTGATGATGGAAAGGCAGCAGTTCCCTGTCATCGCGGGAGCACCCAGTTTGTCCCGCCACTCAGGCGGGACCTCGGTCATGTAGCCCGAGTAATACCCGGCCCCCTTCTTGCCGACGCGGTAGGGCCCCGTGATGTCGGGCGCGCTCAAATCCAGCGAACGGTAAAGGTGAGACTGAGTCTGAGACGCAGAAGCATCGTAGTAGACAAAACCGGTCGTATATAATCTGTCGTGATAGACCAGATTGCCGCCGATTCGGAGTTGGCCCGAGCCGAGAGCGCCGAGTTTGGCCGCGCCGATGCCCGCCAAGGGCTGCAGGACCACAGCGGTTCCGCCAACCGGCGGAATCGAGATTTCGGCAGTCAGCAGATCATTGACGTTACCGACGATGTACAGCGAGTCCTTTGCCCCATTGAATGCCAGGCCGCTGCCGCCGTAACTGAAGCCACGGCCGCCCGCCATCGGCACGTGGAAGGCGCCGAGATACGTCATGTCGTCGTGGGATACGAGGGCAGGCCTCCGATCTCGCGCGGCGCCTGCGTCTATGAGCACGGCCAAGGTCGAGAGAACCAGCGCAATGAAGTTTCCGCTCGGCATATGGACTCACCGATGGCGAATATTGGCCGCTGGCGGAGATTTGCGCCAGTGTTTCGCCACAAGCTAGCGTCCTACCGCGGTCCATCCTCCGCAAGAGGCGGCCCAGGTTGAGCTCCGGGCTGCCTCCTCCTCATGGCTCCTGATGAGACGCTTCGCAGTCAGTGAACCTGTAGGTTGGTCGGAGGGTCCGGCGTCGTTACGGTTCCAACGGTTCCATTCACCTTGAACACGTGGATGATCGGCGCGCAGTTGGTGTCCTCGCATCTCTGCGAGAGATAGATACTGTTCGTCTGCGGGTCGTACCCGGCGCCTCCGGTCAGGTGGGCGTCAGAGCTCTCGAACGGAAGGTGGAACGTCCACACAGCGTACGGCGTGATCTGATACTGCAATTTGGTTCCGTTCTTAACGCTCGCCAAGTCGATCGCATCATAGGCCCAGACCTGATAGGCATAGGGGTAGGCGTGCGTCCCCTTGCTTGAGTCCGCGGGATCATAGCAGTAGACATCGACGCCACCGTCGGCTGGCTTGCCCGCCAGCGATTGATCGGGGGTGCCTGGACCATAGCAGTAAGGACCAGTTCCGTGCCGTCCAAAGAACAGGACGCTGCGCGTGCCGACCGGGAACACGACGCCGGTGATCTTGGTGGTGAGATTGAAGTACTGATTCTGGCTCGTTTCGCTGGGGCCGAGAATGTGAGGGTAGGGATATCCGACGAGAGGCGTGGCCGGCACCGGGCTCTGCACACCGAGCTTGCTCGGATCGAACACCGACACGGCAGGTCCATTGGATTGCTCGGAGATGATGTTCAGGCAGCAGTTGCCTGTGAGCGCCGGGCCGCCGAGCTGCGACTGCCACTCCGGTGGCACGAGCGTCATGTATCCACTGACGAAACCGGGATATTGCGTTCCGATCCGGACAGGACCCTGGACCTGACCGGTCGTAGACAGACTAAGAGGCCGTGCGAAGTGCGACGTGCTCTGAGCTCCGCTGCCGTCGTAAAAGGAATAGCCCGCCACGACCAGCTTACCGTTGTATACGAGCTGCCCTCCGACCTTCTTGGTGTTCGGGTCGCTGGGGTTGATTTGATTCAGCTTCCCCTGCGTAGAATCGGCAAACGTCTGCAGTATGGTCGCCGTTGCGAGACTGCTGATGTTCGTGCTGTTGACGATCGAGGGGATCGAGATCTCGGCCGAAAGCTGGTACCAGTCGTGGCCCACCATGTACAAAGACTTGTTGCCTGGATTGTACGTGAGGGCGGTACCACCATAATCAAACGTCGTCGTATCAGAGCTACCCTGCGGTACCCTGAACGCGCCCTGATACGCAAGATTGCTCTGTTGCAGCAGCGGCTCAGTAGATTGCGACCATGCTGGTCGAGGCAATGTCACGGCGAATGCGACGGACAGTGCCAGCGAAAAAAGGGAGCGGGAATCGACGGTCAACTTCATGAATCTCTCCACTATCATTGCTTCTATGTCAGTCACTTGACTTGCAGATTTGTCGGGGCGTCGGGTCTAACTCCCACCCACTCCTGTGCGCCGATGTCGTAGCCGGATCCCTGGGGGCGAGGGGTCCCATCGAAATCATCGGTCAGGCCTGGAATCGCCACTCCCTTGTCGACGAGGTTGGGAATCGCGCTTGCCACATGCAGATCGCCGCTCGCCGGCGCGACGAACCAGCTCGCGACTGCGTTCGTCACATTGCTGCCCACGGTGCCGGTGGCACCGTCGCGGGCCAAGATCGGCAGGTTCGTCGCATTGTTCTCGATGAGAACCCCGGTCGTATCGCCATAGCGGTAGTCGATGGCCCACGGAAACGAGTCGAGCATCAGGATCGTATTGTTGTAGACCTGGGAGTTGGGACTGTCTATCAGGCTTATTCCAGAATCGGAGAAGCGGCCAACGTTGGCGGCGTGGTAGATCATGTTATTGCGAATGATTCCACCGCTGTTGCCGCGGCCGTCCAGGCCGAAGCCGACCCCGCGATCGCAATTTACGATCGTGTTTTTCTCGACGAGATTGTTCGCGGAGGGCAGATCCCAGAAGTGAACCGCAAATTCCGCAATGGCGGTGTTCGGACTCATTATGTTCCTGAAGGTGTTCCCCCGGACGATCCAGTTTTGCGAGCCGTGCGCGTCGATGCCGCCGATGTAGTACTCGGGGCCGATCCCAGCGGAATATTCAAACACGCAGTTCTCAACGCGGCCATTGTTGGAAGTAACGTTGGGCCTGGCCGGGTCCTGGCTGACCTTGAGCATCTGCTGATAGGAGTCGCGCAGGATGCAATCCCTGATCACCGGCGACTGGGCGCTATCCTCGCCGACGACCTGAACGAGGTGATAACCGCTGCGCTGCACAGTAACGTCGTGCAGAGTGAAATTGCTGGCATCTGCGCGAATCACGATGCCGACCGTGGCAGTCGCGCTCATCGCATCGCCTTGAATGATGACGCTGGCTCGATGGCCGGCCTGGCCGGCAATGGTGACGTTCGGAGCTGTGATGTTCAGCATGCTGGTCACGGTGTAAGTGCCATCGGCCAGCAGAATGATTCGATTGCCTCCGGCAGCATTTGCTGCGGAGACAGCCGACTGCAATCCAGCTGCTGTGGTGACATTGGTGACCGTCTGGGCATTGGCGACGCTGCCGCAGCAGAAGACGAGGACTACCCACACAGCGGTAAGGACATGACTTATCGACTTTACGTGCACCTCAGGCTCCCCATGTTTTCTGAATCAAGACGCGTACGGTTGAGTAACGCGCGAATGCGCGCCAGCCCAGCCTACGGCGCTGCGGGGCTGTTGCAGGGAACGTGCCAGCGGCGACATGCAAACGACAGTTCCAATATGGGCGCCACCCCGAGTTGCTTACTTATTGCTAAATTCCTTGAGCAAATGCTGACTTTGATTCTCGAACCAAATTTCCGCGGAGAGTCAAATCGCGCGTTTCCTACTGCAGGAGAACGCCAGCTGTGTCGCGGCGTGGCTGCACCAGGAAGCCGCTCTCCGGTAACTCTTTGAATGCAGGGAAGATGTGCTGTCTAAGAAAAGCGACAGAATGGGATGCCATTGTTGGTTGTGCGGTGAGACCTATGGCCTGATCAGGCTGCGGAGAACTCTTTCGCGCACGTGGCGCTGTTCCCCGACACGCCGGTTCTTGAATGGCTCGCCGGGCGTACCGCTTCCCCTGCGCCGCTCGTCATCAGCGCGGACTTCGAAAGTTCTGATGAATGTGGCGTAAGATCATTTCAGCGACCCGCGACCGACTTGGCGTGGGCCGATCGTAGATGTCTGCCGCGGTAGACGTCTGCCGGAATAGATCGGGTTTCGGATCGGACGAGTTATGCGGCCCATCTCGATCCTGTACATTCACAATTCCGCTCACATCGCCGGCGGCAACCGAGCGCTACTGGGCCTTTTCGATCATCTGAATCCAGACCGCTTCCGGGCGGTGTCCGTCTTGCCCACACGCGGGCCGATGGAATCAGAGCTGCGTATGCGCGGCGTCCCTCACCTGATCCTGCCTGTCGAGGCAGCTCTCACGCGCAGTAGTGTCCAAGGGCTGAGGCTGGTCTCGCAGCTGGGGCGGGTCCTGGTCAGCCAGAGAATACGCTTCGTTCATGCCAACGACAGCCGCTGTTATCGGCATGCGAGCGTCGCGGCTCGCATGCTTGGGGTCGGCCGTATTTGCCATTTGCAGTTTCCGCCGGACCACCGCGGGCTCGCTTGGGCATTCAAAGTGAGACCCGATGTCGTGATCACGTGCAGCGCTCACATGCGCGGGCAACTGAAGAGCGCGGGATTGACATGTCTGCGGTCAGTGCCCATCGTGCCCGTCGAAAATGCAGTGGACACCCACCGTTTTCGGCCACCTGAGAATCTCGACCAACTGCGTCGGTCCCTTGGACTGGAGGGTAATTCGCAGGTGGTTACGATCGTTGGTTCCGTGAGCGAACGAAAGGGCCACCGGGACTTCCTCGATGTGGCAAAGCAAGTACTCGGGCGCCTGCCGCTAGCCCTGTTTCTGGTGGTGGGCGACGACATTGAAGGCAAGGGAGCCTATCGCGTTGCAATGGAGGACTACGCGCGGACGCTGGGTATTGCCTCCAGGGTCCGGTTTGTCGGGTTCCGTGCCGATACGGTGGATTGGGTCGCCGCGAGTGACGTAATCGTTCTACCTTCGTTGCAGGAAGGGCTTCCGTTATCGCTGGCGGAAGCTCACGGGTGTGCAAAACCGGTTGTGGCGACGCGCATCGACGGTATCCCGGAGATTGTCGATGACGGAGTGACGGGCTTTTTGTTCGAGCCGCACGACGTCGCAGGCATGTCCACCGCCGTAACACGACTGCTGGAGGACGCGTCTCTAAGGCTTCAGATGGGGACGGCAGGAAGGCGTAGAGCAGAGGAGATTTTCAGCCAGCGCACGCATGCCGCAAAGGTCCAGGAGGTCTACGAGCGCGTGCTGAATGGGTCCGTAGCCTCCTTGGACTGACAGGGACCGAACTCATCGCGAGGCGAGTAGCTCACGCAGCCGTAGGGGCTCTGGCCGCCGCGGGCGTCCTGCTGCGTGATACGCGCCATCGAACCGCCGTTGAGACCATCGTGTCGAGATCCAGAATTCGCGGTTGCCATTGCAGAATGGCGATGGCGCGCGTTGGGTCGGCAATGAGTGTCGGAGGATCGCCGGGCCGACGTGGCGAGTTTTTCACCGGCACTTCCTTTCCCGTCACCCTCTGAACGCTCTTGACGACCTCACGGACTGAGTGTCCTCGGCCCGTGCCGACATTCAGGAAAGAGCTGGCACCGCCCGCTAGCAGATGCGCGAGCGCACGTTCGTGTGCCCCGGCAAGGTCCGTCACATGGATGTAGTCGCGCACGGCAGTGCCGTCGCTAGTCGAATAGTCTGTGCCGAACACCTCGACGCATGGCCGCTGGCCCAGGGCGGCCTCGATTACCACAGGAATGAGGTGCGTCTCCGGTGAGTGGTCCTCACCGAGCTCCCCCTCCGGGTCCGCTCCCGCAGCATTGAAATACCGGAGTGCGCAGTACCGCATTCCGTAGGCGCGCTCGTAGTCACTCAGAATCCGCTCGACCATGAGCTTGCTCCATCCGTAGGGATTGATCGGTTGCTGAACCTGGTCCTCCGTAATCGGTAGCGCCGTTGGTGCTCCGTAGGTGGCGCACGTGCTCGAGAACACAATATTTCGACACCGATGCCGGAGCATCACGTCGAGCAGATTCAAAGTGCCTCCGACGTTGTTGCGATAATACTTCTGCGGCGCCACCACGCTTTCTCCCACGTAGGCAAACGCGGCGAAATGCATTACGGCGATCGGAGTGTATGCGCCGAATACCGCATCCAGAGCCGTAATTTCTGCGAGATCGACCTTTTCGAGCGGCCCCCACCGGACGGCTGTTTCGTGGCCGCAGACCATGTTATCCAGTGTCACCGGCACGAAACCGGCTTTCGCAAGCGCCTTGCAGGTATGGCTGCCGATGTAGCCGGCACCGCCCGTCACGATTACCGTCCCGGCACTCATCGGGCGCTCGGCAGAGTGGCGGTGAAATACTCGATCGTTCGACCCAGGCCCTTCTCGAGCGCTATCTTGGGCTGCCATCCCAGTTGTTCTGCTGCCAAGGAGATATTCGGCCGACGCTGGCGCGGATCATCCTGCGGCAACGGGCTGAAGATGAGGCGCGAAGCGGAGCCGGTCAGCCTGATGACGGTTTCTGCCAGCTCGCGAATCGTGAATTCACGCGGATTTCCGAGGTTCACGGGGCCGGTGAATTCATCGGGGCTATCCATCAAGCGCATGAGCCCATCGATCAGGTCATCGACGTAGCAGAATGACCGCGTCTGAGAGCCGTCACCAAATACCGTCAGGGGCGCATTTTTCAGGGCCTGAACGATGAAATTCGAAACGACGCGTCCGTCGTTCGGGTGCATCCGCGGTCCGTAGGTATTGAAGATCCGGGCGACTTTGATGCGCAGCCGAAGTTGCCGGGAATAATCGAAGAACAGAGTCTCGGCACATCTCTTGCCTTCGTCATAGCAGGAGCGCGGGCCTATAGGATTGACATTTCCCCAATAATCTTCGGTCTGCGGGTGTACCGCGGGGTCGCCATACACCTCTGAGGTGGATGCCTGCAGAATTTTTGCCTTCACGCGCTTTGCCAGGCCAAGCATATTGATGGCACCGTGGACCGAGGTCTTGGTCGTCTGCACGGGGTCGAACTGATAGTGTATGGGGGACGCGGGGCAGGCGAGATTATAGATCTCGTCTACTTCGATGTAGAGCGGAAATGTCACGTCGTGACGAATGAATTCGAACAGGGGATTGTCGAGCAGTCGCCGGACATTGATCTTTGAGCCGGTGTAGCAGTTGTCCACGCAGATGACCTCGTGGCCAGCGGCGATCAGCCGCTCGCAAAGATGACTCCCAAGGAAACCGGCTCCGCCGGTGACGAGAATACGCCTGGTATCGCCGAGTTGCATGTTGGTCAACTCCGATGGAAGCTGCTCTTTCAGAAAGCGGTTGCCGCTGCCCTGGACCGATCCACGACACGGGCCAATAGCCTTTCACTGCCGCAAGTTGCGCCTTTGCGATCATTGCCTCACGTTGCCAGGCTCATGCTCCGGCCACCACCCCTGAAGCGTTCCGGGCCGCGGGCCCCGTCGGGGATCTGTCACATTTTGCTCGCGACCGGATAACCTCCCGAGCAGGGTCGCGACTGACCTCAACTCCTCCCATAGCTGCGGACCGAGGCGGAGCTTGAGTCGTGTCTTGCGCGACGCAGTTGACTTCACGATCGCTGGCCACAGGTCGACCGCAAATTGCAGACAGTCTCGAGCCGCGGGGTGATCGCCGACGTCGATGAATCCATTTGCCACCCACAGCGCATCGGCGGCCATGGTGCGACGGACGTAGTCTTGCGAAAGCCCGTGCCGCGCGTATCCCTCCGAGTCTCGGGAGAAGGCGTACTGGACAGCTTTGAAGCGCTCGCGAAGCTCACGGAGCGCGAAATAATCCTTACTCATGTTGCCGCTGTGGAGGCGTTTGTACGCTTGCACAAACCGGGTCACGGCTATTTCGCTATTTATCGCGAAACGCATCCACATTTCCATGTCGCCGGTATGGGGAAGCTCGGGCGCATAAGGCCCCACGGCGCGCTGCAGCTCCGTTCTGACGACTACCGTAGGCGTAGAAATCGGGTTGCCCCGGACACAGTGCAGGAGAAGCTGTGCGGTTGGCAGGATCTGAATATCGGGCCCGTCGGGCACCGAGTTCGACCTGGCCGTTGGAGCGCCCGCGAGGTCATCCCGAGACTCGAAGAGGAGCGCCATCCCGCAGACCATTCCGATGCCCTGATGTCGGTCCATTTGGTCGACGGCGCGCTTGAGCGCTCCGGGGGCCAGTAGATCGTCAGCTGATATCAGCAGCACATACGGGGCCACCGCCCACGCCAGGAGTCCCTCGTTGTATGTGGCGATATGGCCCGTATTGCGGCTATGACGACGGTATTCCAGGCCACGGTATCGGCTTAGGAGACGTGCGGCAACGGCCGGTGTGTCGTCGGTGGACGCATCGTCTATGACCAGAACCCGCGGGTTTATGCCTTCCTGGACAAAGAGGCTCTCGACACAACCCGGCAGATACTGGGCGTAGTTGTAAGAGGGGACAACGACATCAACGCTGGTCATATTCAACGCCCTGGCTGATGGCCCTGGTTCGACGGTGCAATGGCGCTGTCGCCGTGCTTGTCTGCGCCGGCGGGGCAGAAACGCCAGGTTGCCGGCTCGTGGTAGACACCGAAATGAGTGTCGAACAACGCATGCCGCACGTGGAAGGTCGCGCCTACCTGTCCGCAAACGATCTTGCCGAACCCACGCTCGCGGACCAGAACGGACACGGAGTACATGTCCGACACCAGCTTCAATGGCGGCGCTTCGATTTCTATGCGGCCCGGACCGGTGATCTGTCCAGCGGCGATGCCGTCCGCCTCCGAACTGTAATTACAACATACCACCCCGTCCGCGCGTGTGAAAGCGACGATAAAATTTGGATCGGCAACCATTCGTTTTGCGTTGAAGGAGATGCGAACTCTGAGCGGCTTGCCGAAGTCCCATACCGACCTGCAGATGCCGTTCTCATCGATCAACTCGCACCCGGTGATCTCGATCGGCCACTCCTCCCGGGGGGTGCCGATCCAGGCGAGGTCCGACAGGCGACAGTCCTTTTCGTAGAGCTCCAGGCCGCGCTCGGTCGGTCCGTCGAAAACCACGCTTCCCTTGCGCAGATAAATAACCCGATCGCACATCGTCTTGATACTGTGCATGTTGTGCGATACGCACACGATCGTCGCGCTGCGCTTTTGCAGATTCCGCGCAAAGTCGGTGCATTTTCGCTGAAAAGACAGATCCCCCACCGCCAGCACTTCATCGATGAGCAGGATCTCCGGCTCGAGTTGGGCCGCGACTGAAAAGGCGAGCCGCACATACATGCCGCTCGAATACCGCTTGACCGGCGTGTCGATGAATTGAGCCATTTCGGCAAAAGCGACGATCGCATCGAACCTGCAAGCGATCTCTCTCCTGCTCATTCCCAGGATCGAGCCGTAGAGATAAACGTTCTCCCGGCCGGTCAATTCCCAATGGAAGCCGGTGCCGACCTCGAGAAGGGCGCCCACGCGGCCGCAGATTCGGGCCCATCCTTCGCTCGGTTCGATGATTCCGGCGAGCATCTTGAGCAGCGTGCTCTTTCCCGCACCGTTCAGGCCGATGATCCCAACGCTTTCACCCTGAGCAATTCGGAAGGTCGCCCCTTTGAGAGCCCAGAAGCGCTGACGAACCGCGCGCGCCCCAGGTGTCAACGCCGATCGGGCGGCGGCGGCGATGAGGTCACGAAGCGTATCGGCGCGTTGCCGATTCGCCCCGAGAAGGTAATGTTTTCCGAGTCCCTCAACTTCGACCGCGAGGGCAGACATCAGATAACATCCGCGAAAGTGCGCTCTGCGCGCCTGAAGAAGATCAAGCCGCCGGCGAGGAAGACGAGCGTGAGCGCGATCGTTATTGCAATGGCGGTGGAATTCGGAGTGGTCGTTCCCAGAAGCGTCCACCGAAAGCCTTCGATGATGCCGACCATAGGGTTCAGGCTGTACAGAAGGCGCCATCGCTCCGGTACCATGCTGAGGGGATAGACGACCGGCGAGGCATACATCCAGACCTGAACGAAGAACGGCAGGATATGTTTGATATCGCGGTACCTCACGTTCAGTGGTCCGAGCCACAATCCGAAGGCCAGCGCTAATCCAACAGCCATCGCGAGGAACGCCGGCATGATCAGCAGATGGATGGTCGGAGGGACACGGTACCATGCCATCACGAGCACTAACACTCCGAGGGAGATCAGGAAGTCGACGACCGGAGCGATGACCGCCGCCAGCGGGAGTACGAGTCGGGGAAAGTATATTTTGCGGATCAGTTCGGAGTCATCGAGCAGGCCGGTGCTCGAGCGGCGCAGCGCCTCGGAAAAATAGGTCCATGGGATCACCGCCGCCAGTGCGAACAGTGCGTAAGGAATGCCATCGGAGGGGATGCGGGCGAAAACACCGAAGACGGCGGTGAAGATGGCCAGCGTAAACAGAGGCTGCATGATGACCCACGCGGCTCCGAGAGCGGCCTGCTTGTAACGAACTTTGAGCTCCCGCAGGACCAGGAAGTGCAGGAGCTCCCGATACCGCCACACGGAACCGAGATCGAGGTCAAAGAGGCCGCGGTGCGGCCTGATTTCCCGGACGGGTCGGGCGGGCCCCTCGCGCGCCGACGGGTTCTTGCTCGCACTGATCCCGGGCCGAGCGGTGTCGAGCATGGCTGCGGAGGAGTCCGGCTGTTTCAGCATAGGGTGCATGCGGCCTTCAGTTCGGCGGCAACGCGCTCCTGATCAGAGGGCGTCATCTGTGGGAACAGGGGCAGAATCAAGCCGTGATCCTGCGCCGCTTCCGATTTTGCAAGTGAGCCGCTGACGAGTGCGTCTGCGTAGGGCGGCTCACGATGACTGCACATGATTCCACGACGGGTTGCTATCCCGGCATCGAGCATCGACTGCATCACACGCTTTTGGTTGCACCCGTCGGCCAGACGGACGCAATAGCTCTGCCAGTTTGACCTTGCCCATGGCGGTTCGTGCGGCAGCCGCAAGCCCGGAATCCCGGCGAGCAGTTGTTCGTACCTCCCGGCCAGCAGACGCCTCGAGCTGACGATATCGCTCAGCCGGTGTAACTGCTCACGGCCGACAGCCGCCTGGATATCCGTCATGCGGTAGTTGAATCCAAGCGTCGGGTATGACTCAAAGATCACCTTGGGCGAGCCGTGCCGCACCATATCCGGGACGCTCATCGCGTGCTGACGAAACAGCCGGAAGCTCGCATCCCAGTCCCCGCTGGCAGTGGTAATCATTCCACCATCACCCGTGCTGATCACCTTGCGCGGATGAAAGGAGAAGCAGGTTATCTCCCCATGCGGCCTGCCAATCTTCTCCCAGTTTCCTTCCCACAGGATCTCACTGCCAATAGCGCAGGCCGCGTCCTCGATTACGGGAACGGAACGGGAGCGCGCGATGGCGATGATCCGCTCCAGATTGCAAGGCATTCCCATCTGGTGCACGACCAGTATTGCGCGGGTGCGCGGAGAAATCGCGGCGGCGACGAGCTCCGGATCGATATTGTAAGTATCAGGCTCGATGTCCACGAACACCGGGCTTGCACCGCAATAGCGCACTACGTTGGCCGTGGCTATAAAGGAATGACTGACGGTGATGACTTCGTCACCGGCTTTCACGCCCGCTGTGAGAAGTGCCAGATGCAGTGCGGTCGTGCAGTTCGAGACAGCGCATGCATGCGGCGCGCCCACCAGCTGCGCAAATTCTCTCTCAAATGCGGCAACTTCCGGCCCTTGAGTGACCCAGCCGCTCAGGATCACACGACGTGCCGCATCCGCCTCGCGTTCGTCCATCACAGGCTTCAGAAGAGGTATGCGGCTCAAATGGCTTTCCTCTGCGCCTGCCACCACTCGAGCAGTCGTCCAAGACCTTCCTCCAGCCCAACCTTCGCGCTGAATCCGAGCAGGCGCTCTGCCTTGGTGATATCGGCCAGGCGTCGCCCCACCGGGTTTACCGCACGCTCGGGGCCGTACTCGGGCGTCAGGTTCGATTGCATCACCCGAAGCAAGGTGGTGGCCAACTTGTCGAGGCTGGTTTCTTCACCACGGGCAACATTGAACACATCGTCTGTAACGGCGGACTGCAAGGCCAAAATATTCGATAGGGCCACGTCCTCTATGTAGACGAAATCCATGGTGGTTCGGCCGTCCCCCAATATCAGCGGTCTCTGGCCCGCGCTGACGCGTTCCATCCAGCGAATGAGCACCTCTGTGTACTTTCCATGAATGTCCATTCGCGGTCCGTAGACATTGAAATAGCGGAGTGCGACGTAGGGCAGGCCGTACATGTCGTTGAAGGATCGCAGCAGCCCCTCGAGCATGATCTTGCTCGCACCGTACCACGTGCGATTGTTGTACGGGTGGTGGGTCTCCCTAGTCGGAAACTGCTCCGCAAGACCGTAGATGGAGGCAGAAGAGGCAGCTACGATTTTCTTCACACCTGCTGACTGTGCGGCCTCGAGCACGTTGAAGCTTCCATCGCACATGACCCCGAGCGCTTCGCGCGGCTCAGCGGCGCACGCTGTAATGCGAAGCGTTGCCATGTGGATGACGAAATCCATGCCCTTCGTGACGTCGTGCGTCAACTCGACGTCGCGTATATCGCCGCGAATCAGCGTGACTCGCTCATCCATCAGAGCGTGCTCGACATTGGCGAGCGATCCCCGGTTCAGATTGTCGAGAATGACGATCCGCTCGGGAGCGTGGTCCCGCAGAAGCAGATCGACGGTGGTCGAGCCGATCAGACCGCAACCGCCGGTTACCAGAATTCGCGCCCCGCTGATGTCCATTTTCCGCGCTCACTGTCTAACGTTATGTAACGGTCAGCTTCGCAATTCGCTCTTCTGTCGTTCTAGGAGGAGGGCGTCTGATCGCGCCCATCAGGGCCGGAGCTCATGCGGAAAGAATGTGAGCCGGATTGCCGGCTACACATGCCTCTGCAGCAACGTCACGGATAACGTTGCTGCCGATTCCGACCAACGCAGCATCACCGATCCGGATCCCGTGCATGATGCTCGATCCGCTTCCGATGTAGCAGTTCCGGCCGATGGCTACGCCGCCTGACACCGTGACGTTGGAGCCGACCAGGCTCCAGTCTCCAATCACAGCATCGTGGTGCACTACTGTGTTTGGCAGCACGCACACGTGGCTGCCGATCACAGCATTGCTCGTAACGACGACCCCAGCCATGATGAGCACGTTGTGTCCGAGTTTTGCGAGCGATGAAATGCAGGCTGTCGGGTGGATCACGCGTGCAAATCGCTCGTGCGGGACCTGCAGTCCCTCGATCACCTGTCTTCTGGAGCGGTACGATGTTGGCCCTCCCGGCACTGCGAGTACCTGCGCATCTGCCAGGTCGGCGAGCCGCCCGCGCGGCATGACTCGGAATCCGTATGCGCCGCTCGCCTGCTTTGCCGCGGTATCGTCGACGAAACCCTTGAAGTACCAGCCTTCTCCCAGGCAGTCGAGCGCTTCGAGCCCATTTCCATTACAGGGAAAGATCAGCAGCGGCGTGGCGTTGTGGGCTTTCACCTTGCGGCCTTTGGTTGTCCACCTGCGCCCGCCCGTGTATGCGAGGCGAGCTCGAGAACCGCATGCGCCACCGTGTCGGTTTGCTCAGCGGTGAGCTCGGGAAACATCGGCAAAGACAAGACCTCGTTCGCTGCCTTTTCCGAGTGCGGAAATTGGCCCTCCCGGTACTCGAGGTCAGCATAGGCGGGCAGCAAATGGACCGGAGTCGGATAGTGGATCCCCGTCTGGATGTCTTGGGCCTGCAGCTCTTCCTGCCACCTGGAACGCCGGTCGGCGCGGATCGCATAAATGTGATACACGTGGCGCGCGTACGGCATCGCTTGCGGTGTGATGATTCTGCTGCCCGCGAAGTGGAGGTCATAACGGGCTGCTATAGCGCGACGTTCCTCGGTCCATCTCTCGAGGCATTTCAGCTTCACGCGCAGCACCGCACCCTGAATACCCTCGAGCCGATAGTTGTAGCCCTTCAGCACGTGCTGATACTTTCTCTCGGCGCCCCAGTCTCGCAGCATGCGTACGATGCGGTTGAACTCGCCCTTCTGGGTCGTGACCAGGCCGCCTTCGCCGTATGCGCCAAGGTTCTTTCCCGGATAGAAGCTGAAGCAGCCGAAGTCGCCTATGCTGCCCACGCGCTTGCCTTTGTACTCGGCCCCGTGCGCCTGGCAGGCATCCTCGATCACAATGAGTCCGCGCTTCTTCGCGGTCACCATGATTGGATCCATATCGGCCGGTTGACCGTAGAGGTGTACCGGGATGATTGCCTTCGTCCTCGAAGTGACGGCCGCTTCTATCTGGGCGGGGTCGATCGTGTACGTCCGCGGGTCGATGTCCACGAACACCGCTTTGGCCCCGGTGTAGTGGATTGCCGCGACAGTGGCTACGAACGTAAATGGAACGGTAATGACCTCATCGCCCGGCCCAACATTGGCAGCGAGCAGCGCCAGGTGTAGGGCGCTCGTGCCGGTATTCACGCCAATGGCGAACGTGCTCCCCGTATAAGCGGCAAACTCTTCCTCGAACTTTTCCACCTCGCTGCCGAGTGTGAACTGGCAGCTCTCGAGCACGCCGGCAATGGCCGCATCGATCTCGCCTTTGATGCTGTGGTACTGAGTCCGCAGGTCGACGAACGGAATCACGCTATATTGTCCTGCGATTCAGGTACACGGTTTCGCCACGGCCGCGCATCGAGCTCGTCGCGGCTTCGATCAGCTCAACGACCTTCAAACCGAGCCGGGCATCGGTCCGAGGGGACCCGCCGCAGTCGATGCAGTCGATAAAGTGTTCACCTTCTATGCGCAAGGCTTCGGTCGTGTCGAGCTTGGGAGCCCACATGTCTCCTGTGCGATAGCCGACGCGCATCTCCAGGATGGCCTTTGGATCATCCGTAAAGCTGACGCCCTTGTCGTAGATCTTCACTTTTTCACTGGGCTCGAGATCATCGTAGGTAATCATCTTCCTGCTGCCGCCAATGAGGATCTGGCGCACCTTCACAGGGGCGAGCCAGCTGACGTTCGCGTGCGCGATCATTCCGGAGTCGTAGAAGAGTGTAATGTAGGCAAGATTCTCCGGTGTGCCCGGAAAGTGGTTGATACCACTGGCGGAGACGGCGACGGGGTGCTCGTGGAAGAGAAATTCGAGCAGCGAGAAGTCGTGGACGGCGAGGTCAGAGATGACACTGACGTCACGTTGGAAGAGGCCAAGGTTTACACGGATCGAGTCATAATAAAAAATCCGGCCAAGTTCCCCGGCGCCGATTATTTCGGACATCTTGCGAATGGCGCCTGTGTACACGAAGGTGTGGTCCACGAATAGAACGCGTTTGCGCCGGTCCGCTTCGTCAAGGAGCTTACGAGCCTGGAGCGAGGTCTCGGCCATGGGCTTCTCGATCCATAGATGTTTGCCCGCTTTGAGGGTCGCCATGCCGAGCTCGAAGTGCGAGCTGACCGGAGTTGCAACCGCTATGACATCGATCCGGGGGTCGCGTATCAACTGTTGCCAGTCAGTCGTCGTCGTTACTGCAGGATAGCGGCGCTGTACGGTCGCAAGCTTCTTCGGATCCAGATCGGAGACGGCAGCAACAGTTGCCCCGGAAAGCTCTGCGAAATTCCTCACCAGATTCGGTCCCCAGTAGCCATAGCCGATGACGCCAATGTTGAGCATGTCTGCGTACCTTATGGCTATAGATCGCGGCGCTCGTGCGGTATGCCGCCGCGAAGCTGTGGTTTGCGGTGGCGTGTATCGCCGATCTTGCGCGCTGGAACGCCGGCCATGATTGCGTAATCATCGACGTGCCCGGTCACCACAGCGCCAGCGCCAACGAGTGCGCCCTGCCCAATGATTGCGCCGCAGAGAATTGTGGCGTTTGATCCTATGGAAGCCGTGCGCCCGACCCGAGTAGTCTCGAGCGTCCAGTCGGCCTCTGTTTGCGGCGTTCCATCCGCATTGCTTGCCCGGGGATATCGGTCATTAGTGAACATCACGCCGTGACCGATAAACACCTCGTCCTCGATCACGACACCCTCACAGATGAAGGTGTGTGAGGAAACCTTGCAGCGGGCGCCAATAATGGCGTTTTTTTGAATCTCGACGAACACACCGATCTTCGTGTCTTTCCCGATCGCGCAGCCATAGAGATTGACGAGTGCAGGGTCGAATATGGTGACGTTCTCTCCAATCCGGACGCTTTCCGCTACGGGCATGCTCGGGTGCTCCTCGCGTGATGTTGTGGAAGGATCAGTCGTCCCCTACGCCGTTTATATACGTATAGAGCTTCGTGGAGCTTCGGCGCCCGGATAGTATAAGGCGCAGTGCATTCAATCGAGTGCTGTTGTGAGCACTATTTTTTGCGGCCGCGCTGATTACTGCTGTGTCGGGATGTCTTACTGCCGAATACGGTACAGATCCAGGTAACGTCAGTGGACTACCTGGTGAGAGTTTCGTGCCCTAAAGTCACGCGTGCACGCATGCCTGGAGGCAAGTGCGCACGCTGCTGCAGCGCGACGAGGTTGAATTGAAAGCTGCCTTTGACTGCTACGCTTTGCGGGACTGTTCTAACCCTAACGGATGCGCCGGTGTGCTCGCCCCGACAACATTCCTATGGCAATCGCGCGGCGATGAGCTAAATTGAAAACCTCGAGTAGAGCCAGCTTGACGCCCTCGCACCAGGACTTTCCGCACCTGTCCAGAAGATTCGAGCATCATGTGGACCTGACCTCAATCCTGAAACGCATACCCATTCTCTGGCAGCTCAGAAGCGCTGCACGACAGCGCTTCTTTACCGCAATGCGTCGCGTAGCCTTCATTCAGGAAAGTCTTGACGTCTTTTCCGACCTTTTGCATAAACAGAACGCTGCGCCATTCCCGCGGGAGTTATCGGCCCACTGCGTACTGGAAGCGCCGTATCCCGAATTGCGCAGGGAGAGGCGGAGTCTGCGTGCGTGTCGCCGCTGCGATGTGATCTTCGTTACAGGCCGGTTTCGCAGCGGTAGCACGCTCATCTGGAATCTGTTCAGGAACGTTCCGTCGTTCACCTCGTACTACGAACCTTTCAACGAGCGGCGCTGGTTCGATCCGGCGACGCGCGGCTCGCACGTCGATGCCTCACACCTGAAGGTCTGTGATTATTGGGCCGAGTACGACGGACTGGACGTGCTCGGCAATTACTTCTCAGCGGATTGGAAATTCCAGCGCCTGTACATGCCGGCGCACGCCTGGGAGCCCGGCATGCAGCGTTATATCGAAACCCTGATCGAGCGGGCCCCCGGCCGGCCGGTGCTGCAATTCAATGAGATGGACCTGCGGCTGCCGTGGCTGCGTGCGCGATTTCCGAGCGCGAGAATACTGCACATCTTCCGTCATCCCCGCGATCAGTGGTGCTCTGCGCTCGGGCGAGATCTCAAGAGCTCCAGGAGCAATACGGTGCGCGAATTCGAGGCGATCGACGGATTTTATCTGCTGCAGTGGGGCAGGGACCTGCACTCCTATTTCCCGTTCCTGACGTTGGATGAGCGCTCGCACCCGTACGAGCTTTTCTATCAGATCTGGAAGTTGTCATACCTGTTCGGGCGCCTCTATGCGGATGTCTCGATCGCCTTGGAAGATCTCCTCGCCAGCCCTGAATCGGGTCTGCGAACCATTTTCAGCAAACTTGCGGCAGCCGAGTATGACGCGAGCACCTTGTTGCCTCTGGTGAGGCCGGGCACAGTCGGCAAGTGGCAATCCTATGCAGCTGATGAGTGGTTCGCGGCGATAGAAGAGCAGGTGGACGAGACATTCGTGGAGTTTGGGAACGCCGCTGCAGCCGGGGATCCCCTCAACAGAAAAGTTACAACGCTCCCGCCGCGCATACGAGCACGCTTCGCCGCAGAGCGTTGTCGCTCGAGCAGGCGCCAGGAGCGCGGCCCCTGGTCGCCTGATTGACTGACCTCAGCTGTTGCCGCGACGGCCGCGAACGACGGCAAGACCCCCGGCGAGCAGGATCAATGCGCTCGTGGCAGTGGCAGGGTCCATCTCGGGAGCTGCAATCGACTTGTCCTTGCCATTGCCATTGCCCCCGTTAGGCACCCCGCCCGGGTCCGCATACGCCGCGGTAGCGGCTCCGATGGAGATGATCGCCATCATAGTAGCAATTGATTTGAGCACGGTGTTTCCCTCCCATGGGTCGCCAACACCCTAACACATCTGCTGGTCGTATTCTACGGGCTGACTGCTATCAAACTGACCAGCTGCACAAGCTTACCCTTGGGCTCCGCGAGTTATCTCCAGATTTCCCAGTGGTTTAGCAGCAGCACGTACGCCGCGAGCAGGCCGTTGGTGGTGGCGTGGGCCGCAACGGCCTCGCCTATCCGCTCCGTCCGAATCAACACGACTGCATAGATTGCACCGGCGGCAATACCGGCAAGCCACATCGCGCCGTGCGCGAAGCCAAAGAGCAAGGAGGAGGCCAGTAACGACCAGCCGCCCACACTGCGGAAGGCCACGCCCTCGAAGTCCGCGGCGGCGATCCTGCGCAGCAGGTAGCCCCGATAGGCCAGCTCTTCGGCAATTGGCACGACGAGCACGCTCGTGGCGAGCCTTCCGGCAATCCAGCCATCGCGTGCCCAGTCAGGCGAGGCGCTCAGAGTCGCTGGCATCGTGCTGCGCGCAAGGAGCACGTCCGCTGCCGCAATCCAGAGGGCAAACACCAACAGACCGGCGAGCGGTCCGCGCCAACTGAAGCGCCAACTGAGCATCGCCAGTCTGCGCCAGAAGACCCAGAGCATCAGGACACCGGCGGCCAGCCGGAGCGAATCCAAGACAACAAAGCCGCTGGAGAGTGCACGCGCCAGGATCCCGGCAGCGAGGATTGCCAACAAAGGAAGCAGATAGGCCGCTGTCGGATTGTCCGCGTTGGCTTCGACGCCGGTTGCGGCCGTGCGGTTCAGCCAGGCAACACGCCGACTGGCAAGCGCAATGCCGCACGCGGCCATATTGAACGCGATCCAGCCCGCTTGCGAGTGGAAGCCGTAGCGGGCGACTTCAGGATGTCCGCTGTTTCCGATCAGCACGAGAGCGGCGATTCGCACCACGTTGAGCGCGAAAATCAGCGCCAGTCCACAGGGAATCAGGATCAGCGCCCGCGGAAAGACGTACTCTTGGCGGAAGCAGACCAGCCATGCGCAGCAGAACGCCAGCATCAGTCCCACTCCCTCGAGCCCTGAGCAGATATCGGAGACCTCGACCGCGAAGTGCTTCGTGCTGAGAACCCGAGTGACGGGATCGCTGTGCAGGGTCGGAATGAGCGGGGTCAAGAGGTCGCGCACGAGCTCGAAAGTGACTCGTGCTGTCGGCGCCCATAGCGCCTGGCTCCAATATATGACACATGTGGCGATCAGCGAGGCGATGAAAGCGTATACCGCAGCTGCACCAAGGGCCTTGGCGGCTCGGAGCCACAGCGTCCACGGCGCCATCGCGGTGAACAGCGCCATTGCGGCCGCGATCCCGAGCGCCCCCAGCAGCGCTACTGTGATCGAGAATGGCAGGAGGATCCCGCGCTCACCATCCAAGGACCACACAAGCAGTGCGAGCGCCGCTACAAGCATTCCTTGCAGAACCAACCACGGCGTTCGCACAGCCACGCCCCGGGCCGCCGCATTTGCCTGCGCGAGGCGGTCGCTGCCGCTCACGTAGCCGAAGAGAGCCAGCAGTGCCGCGAAGCTGACGACGAAGCGTAGTCCCAACAACTGCGCGGCGTTCACGATTGTTCCCAGGCGGGTCGTCGACTGCGGTCCGTCAAAATTAACAAAGAAGTTGAGGATGACTTTTTCGGCGAACAACACCAATGCGATCACGGTCAGACGGCCGGCAAGGCTTGCGCGAGTGGCCGTTGCAATGTCGAGGAGGGCGGCTGGGGAACGGGGCGTTGCCCGCCACGCGGCAGTGGTGATGCCGGGACTCGCGTTAGCCCGAGAGATTCTCAATCGCTCGTCCTACAGGAAAAGTCGTGGCCATAACGGAGCAGGATGCCCGCGAGCTGTTGTGGGGCCGCCGGATTGGCAGCCGCGAGTTTTCATCATAGGCGCCTCGACGGCGGGGTGCTATTCGTTTGTCATGCGGATGCCTGCCTGCCCCAAGCTCGTCAGGGATGAGGTACTACCTAACTTACGGATCAGGCCACCCGCACTCGGGCTGGCGAAAGGCTCGTATCGCCCCGGCTCACCACGGGGAACGGACCGTTGTCCCGCCTTATGGGGAATCATCCCCACACGGTGCCGATTCGTCCCCGGCTTGTTGTCACCTGGTTGGAACATAAGAGAATGTAGGGCGACATAACAGGGGGCGGCCGGCCGAGGGCGAATACGCCCCCAGGGGAGGGAGGGTGCGTATTCGACTTTTCGGCCGGTACGTCCACAGGTGGATGGCGGCGCTGGCCTGCGGCGAGACACTCATCTTTTTCGGTGCGCTGCTGCTCGCATTCAGGGTTCGCTTCGGGTCATGGCACCCGATAGGAGCCGATAGCGCGCAGGACGGGGAGGAGATGTTGTGGCCGTGCGCGGCGGTCTTCACCGCTGCGTTACTGCTGAGCTTGCTCTCGTTTGGTCTGTACAATTCGCTCCAGACTACGCGGGTGTCGGGCACAGCGGCCCGCTTGTTGGCGGGAGTTGCAAATGGCACCGTCATGACCGCTGCAATGTTCTATATCTTTCCCCTGCTGTGGCTGGGCCGCGGCGTACTGGGACTGGCAGCCCTCTTTGCATTGTTCGGGGTCGTGCTGTCACGACTGGCTTTTTTCAGTGCCGCGGATGGGAGGGTATTCAAGCATCGGGTGCTCGTGTATGGGGGGGGAAGCCGCACCGCCGCAGTCTCTCGGCTGCGGCGGCGTGGCGACCCGCGCGGTTTCGACATCGTGGGGTTCGTGCAACCGCCTGGTGAAAGCATAGAAGTCTCTTGCGAGCCGGTCCTCGGTCTGCCAGCCGGCGGGCTCTGCGAACTGTGCGAAAGGCATCAAGTGGACGAGGTCGTCGTTGCGATGGAGGATCGACGCCTGGGCTTTCCGGGTGTGGCACTGCTCGAGTGCCGTTTCGCCGGCATCGAAGTGACGCAGTTGCTCGATTTTCTCGAGCGCGAAACCGGGGGTGTATGCATCGATATGATGCATCCGAGCTGGATGATCTTTGGCGAGGGCTTTCGACGTGACCCCATCCGACTGTTCTCATCCAGACTCCTTGACGTCCTTGCCAGCGTGTTGATTCTGGTCTTGTTCCTTCCGCTCATGGTGGTTACCGGACTCGCGATCAAGCTTGAGGATAACTGGCGGGCGCCAATCTTCTATCAACAGCCTCGCATCGGACTCGGTGGTCGGACATTCAATGTGCTTAAGTTTCGTAGCATGCGCACGGACGCGGAAGCGGACGGCCGGGCCCGGTGGGCGCAACGGTCAGACCCGCGCGTCACTCGCGTCGGGGCCGTGATCCGGAAAGTGCGCATCGACGAGCTCCCGCAGGTGATGAATGTGTTGCGCGGTGAGATGAGTTTCGTCGGGCCGCGGCCCGAGCGGCCTCAATTCGTGAAAGAGCTCACCGAGAAGATTCCGTATTATGGGCAGCGGCACCGCGTAAAGCCGGGCATCACCGGCTGGGCGCAGCTGTGTTATCCGTACGGCGCGTCCGAACGGGACGCGCAGGAGAAGCTTCAGTACGATCTCTACTACATAAAGCACAATAGTCTGATCTTCGACGTAGCGATTCTCTTGCAGACGGCAGAGGTCGTTCTCATGGGTAAGGGAGCCCGTTGAAGGTAAGACCGCGTATCGGCACGGTGTTTGGTCACAGAAGCATGCACGCCTCTTCGAATTTCAGCCGTGGGCTGCGGGGAAAGAGCTTCGAGGGGTCGCCATAGCCGATATTGCATAGGAAGTTGGCCCGGACGTGACCTTCGGGAACAAATTCCTCATCGCAACCTTGGCATTTGCCGGCGGCGAAGAATTCCTCGTCGACCTTCGCATTGTCGAAGCCGGACATCGGGCCGCAATCCAGTCCGACCGCGCGGGCGGCGATGATGAAATAGGCGCCTTGCAAAGATGAATTGCGCCGGGCAGTCACTTCGACCAGCTGCGGGGCGTTGACGAACGCTTCGCGCATGGCAGGGTTGTGTGGGAAGAGTCGCGGCAGCTTCTCGTAGAACTTCAGGTCGAAAGCGATGATGGCTGTCACGGGCGCCGTCCGCGTCTTCTCGACATTGGCTGGGGCCAGGGCTGGCAGCAATCTAGCCTTCGCTTGCTGTGTGCGCAGGAACAGGAGCCGGGCCGGCGACGCGTTGGCGCTCGTCGGTCCCCACTTCATCAGATCGTAAAGTTGGTGCAGCGTATCGTCACTCACGGGCCGGTCCAGCCAGTTGTTGTGAGTACGTGCTGCCCGGAACAGCAGATCCATTCCTTCTTCGTTCAGGCTCTTGGTCATGGCAGCCTCCGTAAGCGCGTCGGGCGAGTGACTGCGCCCCGGCGATTCGCGCGATCAGCGGTGAGATGGGCCGTTTCCCTATACGGACGCCGGCGGCGGACCACTGTCCTCCAGAACCGAGTGCTCGTCGAGAGTCTCGTGCCACCATAGTTACGCACATTGACCATAGGCCGAGTTTCGCAGCCTCGAGACTAAGTCGACGATATACGACGTCTAATATAGGTCAGACGGTTGCGTTGCAACAAACAGCCGTTCCCGCTCCAGGTCAAGCTACAGCCTCAGGCCCAGAGCGCCAACATCCGCGGCTGAACCATAGTCAGGACAGTGGTACCGGCGTGTGGCGCAAAATCAACTGACTGCATAGCTACGTAAGCAAGCAGTTGTTGAGCGATGTGGCTTGGCAGACACGCCGCGAGTGACTTAGGATTGCACTTTCTGTGAGCCAAGACCCGTCCGGGCGCTCGCAATCACTTATTTCAGGGGGGAATGAGTATGTCACTGCTTCTCTGTACGGCGCGCAGGTCAGCGAATCGACAGTCCACCCAACTCGCAGTGATTGCCCTGTTTGCGGCAGCACTCACGCCTCATGGGGCACGGGCTGCGGATCCCCAAGGGCAAGCTACCACCACCAGTAGCTCGGCGCCCACGGCCGAGGCACCGACGACCTCGGAAAATCAAGGCTTGGAACAAGTCGTTGTGACGGCGACCGCGGTGAGCGTGAAGAAGCTCGACGCGAGTTATTCCATCACGACGGTGGACGCTGATCAGATCAGGGCGGCGAACCCGAAAAGCGCCGCGGATCTGTTGAAGGTTTCTCCGGGTATCTGGCCCGAATCCACCGGCGGCCAGACGGGCGCCAACATCGAGATCGCCGGCTTCCCCGGTGGCGGCGATGCACCGTATTTCACCAATCAGATCATGGGATCGCCGCTGTACGGCGCGCCCACGTTGTCGTTCTTCGAGCAGAGCTCGATGATGCGGCTCGACGATACGGTGGAACGTGTGGAGATCGTGCAGGGCGGTCCAGCGGTCGTGTTTGCCGATGGACAGCCGGGCGCCACGGCCAACTACATCCTGAAGCGCGGGACGGACAAACCGACCGGCAGCCTGGGCTTTACCTACGGGTCCGAGAACCTGGAAAGACTGGACGCCTTTTATGCGGGCAAGATCAGCGACGGCTGGTACGGGAGCGCCGGTGGCTTCTATCGTTACAGCAAGGGCGTGCGCGATCCGCAATATCCTGCCGACAACGGCGGCCAGTTTACGGCGACAATTTCCCACGACGTGGACATGGGAACCTTCACGGTCTGGGCCCGTGTGCTGCGTGACAAGAACCAGTTCATTACGCCGATTCCCCTGATCCAGCAAGGCGCGGACCACTTCAGCGCCTATCCGGGCTTCGATCCGCTGACCTCTACTTATAACAGCGAGGCCCTGCGGCACGTCTTTCTGCCCACCTATCCCGGCGGACAAGGCGGGAACGCCGACTTGGCGAATGGCCGCGGCGCGGATGTGCATTTTCTCGGGGCCAATGCGGATCTGCAGTTCGACGGCGGCTGGTCGGTCTCCGATCGGTTTCTGTTCGATGGCGGGAACATGGATACGAATGCCCTGTTTTCGGGCAGCAATCCGGCGACCCTGACCGATGAACTGTACAACCTCACGACCGGGCTCGGGGGCTATCAGCTGCCGGCCGGGTCGGCAACGGCGACCTACGCCCACGGCGGCGGTCCGGTCGACCCCAATCAGAGCGTCATTCATCAGGGCTGGTGGTTCATTCACAAGCACCTATTCTCGATCAACAACGACCTGCGGGTGAACAAGCTGCTGTTCGAGGGCAATACGGCGACCCTCGGCCTCTACGTGGCGCATTACACGGATCATGACAAATGGTCGCTCGGCAACCAGATGCTGATGACGAATACCCCCAACGCCAGACCGATCGTGGTCAGCTATGTGCAGAACGGCCAGACGTTCCAGCGCACCGACAGCCAAGGATTCATCGACTTCAACGGTAACTTCGATATTACGGAGGACGGCAACGCAACCAACACGGCGCTGTATCTCTCGGATTCATGGCGGATCGGACCCTGGCTCTTTGACGCCTCCGCGCGCGTCGAGCACGTGAAAGCGAGCAACCGCGTCTGCAATCTCAGCAACGTCAACCTGGACGGAAATCCGCTCACGGTCTACGACAACAGCACGCCGGTATGCAACGGAACCTTCACCACCACCGACTACAATCCAACCCGCGTGCCGTGGACCGTGGGTGCCAACTACGAGCTGTCCAGGAACATGAGCGTGTATGCCCGTGTGAACACGGGCTACCATTACCTGGACTTCGACAACGGCATACGTGGGAATACCACGGGCCATACTCCGCCGGAGCAGAGCATCCAGAATCAGGAAATCGGCTTCAAGTATCAGGCGAGCTGGATTTTTGCGGATATCACCGCCTATCACAAGAAGTTCGCCGGCCTGCAGTACCAGCCTACCAACGGGGCGGGAACTCCGATCGGCAGCCAGCTGGTGTACGGGTCCGATTCCAAGGGCATCAATTTCAATATCGTGGTCAGTCCGATCGAGCGCTTGAAGGTCGCCTTCGTCGGCGCCTACCTCAATGGCCACTACACGCACTACAATGCCTGCATCCCGTACGTGAATACCGTGACCGGCAATGGCTGTGCGGTTATCGAGGGCAAGCAACTGCAGCGCCAGCCGAAGTTCCGGATTGCGGTGCAGCCGAGCTATTCGGTTCCCGTGCCGTGGGGCGACCTGAGCGCGTTCCTGACTTACAGTCACGTCGGGCCACATACGCAGGATCAGTCGGGGCTGCAGCAGCTCGGTACCTATGACACGCTCGACTTCGGAGCGGTCACGAACTACGGCGAAAATTGGGAATTGCGTGTGCAGGGCACTAACGTGACCAATACGCTGGGACTGACGGAGAGCAATTCCCGCATTTTCGGCGCCGCCGCCGGCAGTGGCGGCGTGATCCTCGCGCGCCCGCTCGAGGGCCGCGAGGTCAATGTCGAGGTGAAATACAAATTCTAAGGAATTGCGCCTGCACGGGCGGTCCGGACCGGCTCGAATGACGGTCCGGACTCTCGTGAACAGGGGGAAGAGGGTGCGCTCGGGATGGCGGTGCGCGGCGTGCCTGCTGGCCGCCGCCCTTGGATGCTGCACACCTGCCGCGCAGGCGCAAACCGACCCGAGCTTTCTGCTCACCGCGACGAGCAAGGACTTCGGCGCGTATTTCCCCACCTATCTGGCCAACGGCTACCTGTCGACAATGACCGGTCCGCGGGGCACCGAGAACAATCTTGCGTATCTCGTCGCATTCATGGATTACGCCAAAGACGACATTGCGCGGCCGGCCGCAATCCCTGGCTGGAGCGGAATCAACTACAGCACAGGCACTTCGAGCGCCGGGCAGTTCTGGCTCAACGACGTCAAACTGGACGCGAAAGCGTTCCAGGACTACAGCCAGACGCTGAACATGCACGACGGCACGTTGAGCACGAGCTATCGGTACACCGACGCCGGTGGGAAAAGTACCGACGTCGCAGTCGTCACTTTCGCCAGCCAGGCCGCACCGCACCTCGGGGCGACTCAGATTTCAATTACGCCTGACTTTACCGGCACGGTCCAGCTGGTGTTTTCGTTCATGCTCTGGGCGCCACATCAGCCGCGTTTCCCGATTCGCACGATGACGGGCGAGGAGATGATGGCCGCCGTTGCCGCAAATAACATGACGGTGCTCGAGCCAATAAATTACAAGACCCCCGACCGCGCGCCGGTCTGGTATCACGGCGATACCCACGTGCACGCCAAAGGCGGCGCAACAAACGATCTGACGTTCTGGCTCGACGGACGCGCGGAAGAGGGCCTGTTCATGGCAGAAGGCGCGGCGATAGGGCTCCCTTCGGATGTCGTGCCTGCCGACGTGAAGCTGGTCGAGACGCAGTACGAGCAGAGTCTGTTGATCAGTGTCCCGGTTCAGCAGGGGAAGACCTATATCTTCGTGAAGTATGTGGCGGTCTCCAGGCAGAACTGGGGCGGGGACGCGCAGCAGACCCTGGCATTGGCCAAAGCTGCACGGCTCGACGGATTCGAAAAGCTCCTTGACGCTCACCGTGCAGCCTGGAACGAGCTATGGAAGTCGGATGTGCTGATTGACGGCGACGCAAAGGCACAGCAGGCCGTTCATTCGGACTTGTTTTATCTGCTATCGAACTCCACGGTCGGCACAGCATGGCCGATGGGTGCTTGCGCACTGACGCCGAACTACGCTGGACACGCGTTCTGGGATAGCGATTCGTGGGTGTTCCCGTCACTGTTGTTGCTCCATCCGGAGCGCGCCAAGCCGATCGTGATGTTCCGTCACCGCACGATGCAACCCGCACGCGATCGCGCGCGCCAGTACGGTGTGCGCGGCACGATGTACCCGTGGGAAGCCGATCCGGAAACGGGAGTGGACCACACACCGCACTTTGCATACGGCGTGTTTCGCGAAATTCATGTCAACGCAGATATTGCGATCGCGCAATGGCAATATTATCTGGCCACTGGCGATCTCGCCTGGCTCAAGGAGCACGGCTGGCCTGTGATCCGCGAGATCGCGGAGTTCTGGGTCAGCCGCGTCGATTTCAACAAATCCGCGAACCGCTACGAAATCCACCACGTCACTTCGCCGGACGAGGCGTACGACGATGTCCCCAACGATTCATTCACCAATGCGGCGGCCCGCAAGGCGCTGAACATAGCCATAGCGGCGGCCAGGCTGGTCGGTGCGGCGCCGGACCCGCAATGGGCGCGGATCTCTCGGCGGATGTACATCCCATTCTCGGAAAAAGAGCAACGTCACCTCGATTTCGACGCGGTAGTACCCCATGACAAGATCACCTGGATGGGATCTTCGCTGTCCTGGCTGGTCTATCCGAATCTCGACCTGCCAATGTCCGCGCAGGTGCGCAGGAACGACTTCGCGTTTCAGCTCAATGAGTTGAAGGTCCACGGCAATGACCCGAACGAAATGATGATGTCCATGCTCGCCGTGCACGCCGCCGAGCTGGGCGAGGGCAATGTTGCCGGTCGCTGGATCGATCGCAATCTGGTCGGTTTTCTGAAATCCCCCTTCAATGTACGCAGCGAGACCGCCGAAAACAACGCCGGCTACATCCTGGCGACCTCGGCCGGATTCGTGCAGAGCTTCGTTTATGGTCTGACCGGCCTGCGCATCGATGAGAAAGGCTTGAGCGAAGCCTATCGGCCGGTACTGCCGGACGCTTGGAAGTCAGTTACGTTGCGCAATATCGAGTTCCGCGGCCAGCACTACGACATCCTCGTAAGTCGTGATGGAACCGGTAAAACGCGCTTGACGCGGACACCGTTGTAGCTTGCCCGGTCAGTTGCCGGCGTGCGTGCGCCACCTCAGGACCGTTTGATACGCAGTGCCTTTCCCTCAAATGCCTTGAGCCTCAGCCGCAGGTTGCCTCCAGTATCGACGTGCAGCGGCGGGGCTTTCGGATCCAGCACGTCGATAGCCGGCGCACTCTGCGCCGTGTCATGAATGAGCACTGTCTCGTCCACTGGTGAAGGACTGAAGTTGATCACCGTGACTTCCAGTTCCGAATGCTCCGGCAACTCATGTACCAGCACGAATAGCCCCTTCGATTGCACAGCAGGTACATCGGCCAGGCGCGCCGCATACAGATGCAGGTCTGCGCGTGCTTTCAGCATGCGAGCCAGCTGGGACGCGAACGAGTCTTGTCTTTCGAGCTGTTTCGGGAGCGGTCCGTACAGGGCGACGGCGCGTGGCAAGCCCGCAGCTGACCTGATTGCCTTCGGATTCGCACCGATCAGATCGTATGCGCCTCGGTTTATCCAGCGTGTATCGCCGTCGGCGAGCCGATCTCGCACCACCGCCGCGGGCAAAGTCAGGGCGCCGACGAGGTCCCAGCCGGAAAGGGCGAACACGCCGGGCTGGAACGCATTGTAGAAGGCAAGCAGCAGGTGCACCCGCTTTATCTTCTCGACGTCAGCCGGGGCCAACTTCGAAATGTCCTTGATGCCCAGCGCGGAAGCGATGACTGTGGCCGTCGTCGATGCGACGCCGTCACCGAACATCAGGTTATAGGGCGCGTCCGTGAGAATGAGACGGGTGTACATGTCCTGCTGCACCATGCTGCGCAGCTGCCTTCCGGTGACCTGGCCGCCGCGGAACGCAAAGAGCTCGTCTGCATGTCGGCCGGCGAAATGGGCCATCCCCATCGTCAGCTCGTCGTGATTCTGCAGGGCATGGATCAGCCCGGCCGGATCGACGTCATAGCGGCGCATGAGTTGGAATACGAGGCGCAGGAATTCCGCATCACCCGTGAGAAGCGCGTGCTCATACGCGGGTCGGGTCACGAAATCATAGGACAGGTCCGCGCCTCCGCTCGACATCGTGCGCAGGTCATCCAGCGGGAGGGCAAGCTCCTGGAAAGTGAATCCCCCCAGCTTGCGCACCATGTCTGCGATGAGCTGATTCGAGGTGTTGGACAGGGGATGTCCCTCCGACCAGACAGGTGCGCTGCCCAAGCCGCGTTCGATTCCCAGCAGACCGTTCGCGTCGAGGCGCAACATACCGTCGCCCAGCACGCCCAGCTCATGGACTGCATCACCGATCACGAGTCGCTGTGCCGCGAATGTCGGGTCGAGCCAGTTGAGGGTCGGTTGGCCCTGCTTGAAATAGTGCAGGTACACCCAACGGCGCTCCGCCCCATCGACGCCGCGGACGATGTCCGTAGCGCTCCAGTCGGAGTCTTTGACGCCGCGCTGGTAAAAGATTTTCGAGGAAAGCATGCCGACGATGTAGCCCTTGGCGTGAAGCGCATCGACCGCGGCCGGACTGAGATTGACGGAATCGCCTCCCGTGGGCACCGGTGGTAGCAGCCCCCAGTCGGTGGGTTCGATGGGCACCATGTGATAGAGACCGGGATAATCGGCGTACGCCCGTTCCGCGAGGCGAAAGTCGGGGCCCTTGCCGGTATGTCCCGGAACGATATCGCCTATGACGATGGCTCCGTGAAGACGCGCAGCCTGGACCAGGCTCCTGTATTGCTCCTCCGTGCCAAACGCGGGATCGATATCGAAGCTGATGCGGTCAAAATTACCGTCTACCGATGGTGTGTAGGCGCGACCGCTCACGCCGCCGGACCGCTTCATGGGACTGGTGTGTATGCCTTGAATGCCTATGGCCTGGAAAGCCTTCCACAGCCGCTCGTCTGCAAGAGTAGTCAGCACCGACGCACCGGGAGAGGCACCAATCGTTGAAGCAGGATAGGCGGTAAACCACACAGACGCCCGCGACGAGGCCGCTCGCGGTTGTGGTATTCCGTATGGGTGCTGCCACTGAACGGCACTGCCAGAGTAGCGCCGCGCCAATAACTGCGCCTGGTGAAGCATCGAGCGCGCTTCGAGCCAGTCGATGTAGCCCGGCTCGGAAAGCGCAGGCGGCCCGGTGTCCGCGCCAACGGGTGCGGACATGACTCTGCCGGAGAGCGGCAAAGCTGCAAACAGCAGTACGATGCAGGCGGTCCAGACGCTTTTCATCGAATGACCCCTTCGGCGGCGATGTATGGCCAGCCCGTTATGCAACAGGCATTTTTTGCGCATCTCTGCAGCGATTGCAGCTGCGGGCACAGGACGTCCCGAAAGGACGGCGCTGCAGCGCTCGCCAAAAACGCCGCTACGGATTATTTTGCCCTTCTGGATGGGTGACCGGCAATCCTACATTGGGACACGGGGGACGCTTTGATGGACCGTCGAGATTTCCTCATTGGGTCAACGACCGGACTGGCCTCCGCGGCATCACACGGGCAATCCTCGAACAGGACCTCGAAATCGGCTCAGCGCAGCGTGCTGCTGATCATTGCGGACGATCAGGGGTTGGACGCAGGGTGCTATGGCGGGACGGTCAAGACTCCAAATTTGGACCGGTTGGCTGCGCAGGGCACCCTGTTCACGCAGGGCTATGCAACGGTTTCGTCCTGCAGCTCGAGCCGTTCAGTGCTGTACAGCGGGCTTTATTCACACGCCAACGGTATGTACGGCCTGGCGCACGATGTTCACAATCAGTCGCTCCTCGACTGGGTGGTCACGCTCCCCAGACTCATGAGTGAGGCGGGATACGCGACAGCGCTCGTGGGCAAGAAGCACGTACGACCTGACAGGGCGCTTCTCTATGATGTCGAGCTCGTTCCGGAAAAAGCGGGCATTCGCGATGTCGCCGCCATGGCCGCCGCTGCCGGCCAGTTCATGCGGGGGCAGGGGGGCAAACCTTGCTTCATCACTGTCGGATTCAGCGACCCGCACCGCGCGGAGGAGAATTTCGGAAATACCCGCGCGTGGCCGGGTGTACCGCGCATGACCTACGATCCCGCCGAGGTGAAGATTCCGGCGCACCTGCCGGACCTTCCGGCTGTCCGTGAGGACTTGGCTCAGTACTACGAATCCGTCAGCCGGATGGACCATGGGGTCGGGTTACTGCTCTCGGAGTTGAAAGCGGCCGGTCGCGAGGATGACACTCTCGTGATCTTCGTGTCGGACAACGGCCGCGCATTCCCCGGCGCCAAGACAACCCTCTACGATGAAGGCATTCATCTGCCTTTGATCATCCGTGCGCCGCATGCGACACCCGGCGTCCGGTCCGAAGCGATGGTGAGTTGGGTCGACATTTCTCCCACCATCCTCGATTTTGCGCAGGCAGAGGCGCCAGCGGCGTACAAGCTGCACGGTCGATCGCTGCTGCCCGTGCTGACGCAGGCACGTCCATCAGGTTGGGATAGGATATTCGCCGCCCACTGTTTCCACGAAATCAACCAGTACTATCCGATGCGCCTGATGCGCACGTCCCGTTACGCCTACCTCGCAAATCTGGCGCATGAATTGCCCTTTCCGATTGCGGGGGATGTAGCGTCTTCACCGAGTTGGAAAGCCATAGAGGCAAGTGGCGCAAAGCTCGGCAAGCGCCCCCTAGTGCGATATCTGCGCCGGCCCGCAGAGGAGCTCTACGATGTCGTCCAGGACCCCGACCAGTTAACCAATCTCGCGGGCAGCCCACACCACGCGGTCACCTTGAGCGAGATGCGCGCCAAGCTGCGGGAATGGCGCGTAGCTACGCGGGATCCCTGGTTACAGGGACAGACTTCCCCATTCGAACATTCATCCTGAGCCCTTCCGGGAGCGTCAGGGCGTCGAAGCCTGTTCCGGCCGCCAGGTCGAGGCCCAATCCGACGGTCTTGCTCCCATGACGAATTCGAGCCTGCCGCCCGCTTCCAGCTGCTCATAGGCGATCACGGGGGCGAGCAGCGGCGCGCCGTTCAATTTGACCGACTGGATGTAGGGTGTGTCGGGCGAATTGCCCGGGGCCGAAATTTCGAAACGCTTGCCGTTCGGCAGATTCAACGTGACACGCGCGAACAATGGGCTACCGATCATGTATTGCGCCGACGCGGGATTTACCGGGTAGAACCCGAGGGCCGTGAAGATGTACCACGCGGACATCTGTCCGCAGTCTTCATTGCCCAGCATGCCATTCGGCGAATTGGCGTAAGCGGTGCTTGCAATCTGGCGCACGATCGCCTGTGTCTTCCACGGTTGTCCACCGAAGTCGTACAGATACCCATAATGATGACTGGGCTCATTGTCGTGATGGTTGTGGTGGCCCCCGAAATGCGCATCGAGTTTGGCATTGAAGGCGTCCGTCCCGCCGAGCAGGGCCATTACGCCGGAGATGTCGTGTAACGGAGCGAAGAGATAGACCCACTGGTCGCCTTCGGTCCAGCCTGTATCGGGACTCGCCCAGGAACTGTCGGAATTGCGGGGCTGCATGAACCCGCGCGCCGGATTGAAGAGCTTTTGGTAGTTGTGCGAGCGCTGCATGAGCGATTGGTACTCCGCCGGCTTGCCCGCGGCTTTGGCTACCTGAGCTGCGGCATAGTCGTCGTAGGATTCCTCCAAAGTACTGGAAGCCGATTCAGACACCTTGTCGGCCGGGATGTAGCCGAGCCGCTTCGCGTAGCTCAGGCCGGCACGCGCCTCGTAGGGGACGCCGGGCTCGCGGTCGAGCCAGCGCCGGGTGGTGTCGCCCTCGGGTGGAGTATCGGCATCCTTGTAGACGGCCTCATAGGCAAGCTGGTAATCAAATCCTTTGAATCCCTTGCGCACCGCCTCGGCGATCAGGGAATCCGCGTGGGTCCCGATCATGATGTTGGTATAGGACGGATTCGGCCATTTCGGCAGCCAGCCGCCCTCCCGGTAATCCTGCAGCAGGGCCTTGATCATGCCATCGATGCGCTCCGGCGCGAACAGCGTCAACAGGCTGTTCTCGGCCCGGAACGTGTCCCATAACGAAAAGGCCGTGTAGGACTCCCCGTCATGTATCTTGTCGTCGAATGCGCTGTAATAGCGGCCGTTCTCGGAGAATAACTTCGGATAGAGCAGGGCGTGATAGAGGGCCGTGTAGAAGATATGGCGCTGGTCATCGGTCGCACCTTCCAGCGTCGCGATCCCCAGCTTGGCATTCCATTTTCTTTTCAGTTCGTCCCGTTTGGCTTCGAAGTCCCACGCCGGTAACTCCACATCGAGATTGGCGCGTGCCTGCTCGATGCTGATGAAGGAGGTACCTACCTGCACCTCGACCACGGGGTTCTTTTTCGTATCGAACTGCGCGAATGCCCCGACTGCATCCCCGGTCACTTCGGTTCGCTCGGCGACGGGCAGAACGCCTTGATAGACGCTCTGTGCGCGCAAGGGCTGCCGGAATCGCGCGACGAAATAGCCCCTGAAGTGTGGCAGTTTGACGTTGCTCAGATAGGCGTCCATGCGGTCGGGGTTATAGCCGACGATTTCTTTGCGAGCTGCATCGACCGCGACGTAGCCGACGGTTCCCGCGCGAGTGGCTTCGACCAGGACACCGCCACTGCCATCCCGGGGAAATGAGAATCGCATGTAAGAGCAATGATCCGTCGCGGTGAGCTCTGCGACGATCTGATGGGCCGGATCGGCACCCATTTTCACAGAGTAGTAGTACGGGGTGCTGACTTCGTCGCGATGTGTGAATGGCAGCCGCCGATATTCTATCGTCGGCTTCATGCCACCGGTTTCCGGCATGAGCGTGACGTAACCGTAGTCGCCCATCCAGATCGCAGGCTGATGCGTGCCGATGAAGCCCGAGATCGCCGCGTCCTCATATGCATAGGAGCTCACGCTGATGCGGCTCTGGCGTGTCTGCGCAGTCCAGTTTGTCATGCCGAACGGTGTGGTCACCAGAGGCATCGTGCCTCCATATTCCGGGCCATCGCTCGCTCCGCCGGTACCGATGAACGTGTTCACCCAGTCCACTGCCGAGGAATCGCCTGGCCCGGCGGCCGAATGGGCCGCGGTGCAAATCAATGTGAGGCCGAGAAGACACAGCTGTCCAAATCGCATGAATTTCACCAGAACGTAGCGGCAATCGGGGGGCAAGAGGGGGTGGCGCTTCAGCAGGCACTCAGCGGAACAGTCGTGGCGCGAAATCATTGAGGCCGCGGCGCCAGGTTTGCCACTCGTGCGCTGTTCCATTCGACTCGAAGTAGACGACCCGTACGCCAGCGGCCCGCAGGGCTGCGGTCGCGCCGCCGATGCTGGCGCGGAAATTCTCCGGCTCCGCGGTCCCGATACCGAGCCAAAGCAGCTTCACTCTCGTGTTGAATGCCGAAGGGTCCGAGAAGGCGCCCTCGTAGGCTGTTCGGGTGTCGAACTGATCTCGTTGTGGACTTCCTGCGCCCCGTTGCGCAACAGCGCCCGGGATCATCGGGCCGCTGAGCGAGCCGATGTAGGCAAACAGATCGAGGTGGTGCAGTGTGATGAAAAGCGTCTGCATGCCGCCCATCGACAGGCCGGCCATCGCTCGATGCTCCCGATCCGGGATCGTCCGGTAAGAGGAATCGATTGTGGGGATCAGATCATGGATGACCACGTCTTCGAACGTGCTGAAGGCCAGCTGGAGATTCTGTTGCCAAGCCGCCGGTCCGACCTGGGCGGCCGGCGTTCCTGCCGTAGTGGCGTAGCCGCGATCCATGACGACGATCATCGGTCGTGCCTTGCCCGCGGCGATCAGATTGTCGAGTATGAATTGCGCCCTGCCTTGACGCGTCCAGCCCGTTTCGTTCTCACCCGAGCCATGCTGGAGAATCAGTACCGGATAACGCGTCTTCGGGTGTTTATCGTAGTCGGGAGGAGTGTAGACGAGCGCCCGCCGCCACTCCCCGGTTGTTTTCGACAGGTACCACGTCGCGCGCACCTCGCCGTGTGGAACGTTGTTGATGGCGTAGAAAGTCGCATCCGGCTCCGGAACTTCTATTCCGCTGGTTTCCTTGCCATAGCCGAAGAACGTTTCGCTCGAGGGATCATTCACCGAAACGCCGTGCAGAATGAACCAGTAATAATGAAATCCTGGAACGGCAGGCGGCGTGGTCACACTCCACAGACCCTCGGCGTCTTTCGTCATGAGAAACGGTCCCTTTCCGAGTCCGTCGCCACCCGCCACCTGAACGCTCGGCGCCTCCGGCGCCTTCAGCGTGAAGGTGATACTCCGATCCGGATGTATGCCGGGGGTCGGTGCACCAGGCACATTGGAAGCAGCCGGTGCGAATTGTTCCGCCGCTCGTGCCTGCGGTGCCGGTGGGTTGAGAGCAGCGAGGATCACTGCAACGCTCATGACGAGAAGTTTCATTCTTTGACTCCATTCTGCCCGGGTCACGGGATCGAACGTGCGATACCTGCGCCCTGAAGGCAATGGGTTGGGGCCAATAGGTAGAAGGAGCTGGAGCAGCAGCCGAGGGCCTGCCCGAGATTCGCTCCTCCGGGGCACGAAGGAAGACCATATAAAAAGTACGGTATATCAATATGTTATAGAACTAAATATATGTAAACTGTAAGCTCAGGGCCACCACTTCGATGAGGTCAGTCCCATGCAGTCTCGCGACGCGCAGCAGGTTCGGACCGCAAGAGCCCGAAAGCCAGCGGCACCCCGGCCTCCGGTCATCGCTTGAGCGTGGGGCTTCTCGAAGAGCTACTCTTGTACCTGTAAAGTGCCTGTTTCCAGATCGCCGTTGGAGAGCCCGATGTCGGAAGATAGTTTGCACCTGATCACTCTGCCCACTGCGAATTCGGCCAACGCCTTCGATCTGCGGCGCGTAGGCGCGCATCCCGACTATTGGTATGCCGTCGCCTGGTCCGATGAGTTGCAGGTGGGCAAGACGCTCGGCCGCCGCTTCGCGAGCCAGCCGATCGTTCTGTATCGGGGCAGCAGCGGGCGAGTGTTCGCGCTCGAGGACCGGTGCGCCCACCGTCAGGTGCCACTGCACCTTGGCGTGGTGATGGGTGACCAGCTCAAATGCCACTATCACGGCTGGGCCTACGATTGCAGCGGCAAGTGCGTGGACGTGCCCTACCTGGGCAAGGAGCGTCTGCCGAACGGGGTGAAGAGCTATCCCGCGCGCGAGGTTGATGGCCTGATCTTCGTGTTTCCCGGTGATCCGGCGCTGGCGGAAGGTCGCCTGCCGAAAACGCTCGGCTCCTCGCAACGCAAGGACTACAAGACCCGCCGCCTCAACCGTGAGGTGGCCTGCCACTACACGTTCATGCACGAGAACCTGTTCGACATGAATCACCAGTTCATGCACCGCAAGCAGATGGGTTCGATCAAGGCCCAGTGTATCGGACGCCAACACGGCGAGGACTGGGCACAGGTGGAATACAGTTTCAGCCGCACCGAGGGCAAGTCATCCCTGGGTGAGAAGGTCATCGTCGACCTGGTGCGCAAGCGCGGCGTGCCGAAGAAGGATTTCTCCGACCACATGCGCATTCGTACCGATTATCCGGCGCAGAGCCTCAAGGTCTGGCTGGGTCGCGACATCCAGTTGACCGACGATCCGGTGCTGGATGTCTGGCTGGGCTACACGCCCCTGGATGCTGAGCAGCGCACCAACCGCACCTACGGTTATTTGTCGGTGAAGAAGCCGCCAGTGCCCGGCCTGATCCATGCGGTGTGGCCGTTCGTGACATGGTTCACCGAGCGGATCTTCGCCGAGGACAAGGACATCGTGGAGCACGAGCAGAGGGCCTACGACTCGCAAGGCGCAGACTGGAATAACGAGGTGTTTCCAGCGATCCGCGACCTTCGCGGCGTACTGGGCCGCTGTGGCAGCCCCATGGAGTAGGTCCCGGACGCGGTGCGAGGCAAGGGATGCCGGTTTCCTACCTCTTAAGATTGCTTTGGCGAACGCCTGTCACGCGGCTATCATGTACCGCTGAATGCTCATGGCGCAGCGGATGGGTCGCCCTGGCGTTTATCTGGTGCGGCAGCGTAGGGTTGTCCTTATGACGGATGAAGATCGGGAGAGTCGCAGCAGCGTCAACGAAGTCGCGGCGGATTCCGAATCGCTCATCCTGGTGGACGAAGCCGACCGCGAAGTGGGGTACCTGAGCAAGGCCGAGTGCCACGACGGTCGCGGCGTGCTGCATCGGGCCTTCTCTTTGCTGATCTTCAACGGTAGTGGGGAGCTGCTGCTGCAGCAACGCGCGGCGTCGAAGCGTCTCTGGCCGCTGTACTGGTCGAACAGCTGCTGCAGTCATCCGCGGCGTGCCGAGAGCATGGAGGCGGCGATTCAGCGCCGCCTGCACGAGGAGCTGGGCGTGCGTTGTCCGTTGCAGTTTTTGTTCAAGTTTCAGTATCAGGCGCAGTTCGAGGCGGCCGGCGCCGAACAGGAGCTGTGCTCGGTGTTCATAGGCCGCTGCACCGAGCCGCTGCGGATCGACCGGAACGAGATTGAGGCGTGGCGCTGGATCGCACCGCAAGCGCTGCGGGCCGAGCTGGCCGGCAGCGGCGCCGAAAAGTTTACCCCGTGGTTCAAGTTGGAGTGGGCACGTATCTGGCGGGATCACCGCGCAGCACTGCTCGCCCTGAAGTAGGAGTTACAAGTTGGGCGTTCCGTTACTTCAAGCGTACCGTGTTGGACGGTACATCGCCGGCCGCAAGCTGCGGGGCGTGCAGCGCTATCCGCTGGTCCTGATGCTGGAACCGTTGTTTCAGTGCAATCTCGCCTGCTCGGGCTGCGGCAAAATCGACCATCCCAAGGAGATTCTGCAGAAGCGCCTGAGCGTTGCGGACGCGCTGCGCGCGGTGGATGAATGCGGCGCCCCGATGGTGTCGATCCCCGGCGGGGAGCCGCTGATCCACAAGGAGATGCCGCAGATCGTCGCCGGCATCGTGGCCCGCAAGAAATTCGTGTACCTGTGCACGAACGCCATTCTGCTGCCCAAGCACATCCACGAATACGAACCCTCGCCTTACCTGACTTTCTCCATTCACCTGGACGGCAGCCGTGAGCGTCACGACGAGTCGGTGTGCCAGGAGGGCGTGTTCGACAAGGCGGTCGCGGCGATCCGGCTCGCACGGGGCAAGGGCTTTCGCGTCACCATCAATTGCACGTTGTTCAGTGGCGAGGATCCCGATCACGTTGCCGCGTTTTTCGACGAAGCGATGGCGCTGGGGATCGAAGGCATCATGGTCTCTCCCGGCTACAGCTATCACCACGCTCCGCGGCAGGATGTTTTCCTGGGCCGCAGCGCCAGCAAGCGCCTGTTCCGCGAGATCTTCAAACGGGGCAAGAAGAACGGCGGCTCCCGCAGCCGCTGGTCGTTCAACCACTCGGGGCTGTTTCTCGATTTCCTGGCCGGCAACCAGGCGTACCAGTGCACGCCATGGAGCACGCCCACGTACAACATCTTCGGCTGGCAGCGGCCCTGTTACCTGCTGACCGATGAAGGCTACGCGCCCACCTTCCAGTCTCTGATGGCGGATACCGAGTGGGGCAAGTACGGCGTGGGCCGCAATCCCGCTTGCGACAACTGCATGGCGCACTGCGGCTTCGAAGGCACCGCGGTGGATGACGCTTTCGCTCACCCATTCAAGGCGCTGAAAGCGGCTCTGCGAGGGCCGCAGCTCACGGGCCCGATGGCACCCGACCTGCCGATCGTGTACGACGCCGAAGGAGGCGTACGGCACACTGTCGCCACCATTGCCGTGGCCGACATAAAGCGCTCGACTCGCGAACCTGACGCCCCCTCGAGGCTGCAATGAGAAACAAGCGTACTTCCTCGGTGGTGGAAGCTCGGGCGTGAACAGCGGACTGTCCGCTCGACAAGACACTCAGGGCGAATCATCGCAGCGCGATGCATTTCGCGCCCGCCTCGAATCCTGGCAGGCGCGTATGGAATTGGCATTGGCGGCGCGGCTTCCGGGCGCCGACGTGTTGCCGGCGCGCTTGCATGAGGCAATGCGTTACAGCGTACTGGGCGGCGGCAAGCGGATACGGCCCGCGTTGGTGTTTGCCACTGCGCACGCGGTCGGGCTCACCGAAGAGGACGTCGAGGCGGCAGCCTGCGCAATCGAGCTCGTGCACGTGTACTCGCTGGTACACGACGATCTTCCGGCGATGGACGACGACGATCTGCGGCGCGGCCGGCCTACCTGCCACAAGGCATATGACGAGGCGACGGCTGTCCTGGTAGGAGATGCACTGCAGACGTTGGCCTTCCAGGTGTTGGCTCGCGATCCTGCACTGCCTGCCGCGGCGGCGATTCGTTTGCGGCTGGTCGAGTTGCTGGCCGAGGCAAGCGGCACCTTTGGCATGGCCGGGGGCCAGGCTATCGATCTCGCCGCGCAAGGCAGGAAGCTCGACCTGGTGCAGGTAGAGGAGATGCACGCGCGCAAGACGGGCGCCCTCATTCGCGTCAGCGTAATGATGGCGGCGGCCTGCGTACCGGCGCTCGATCCCCGTTGGCAGCACGCGCTGGCCGGTTTCGTGAATCCGATCGGGCTGGCCTTCCAGATTCAGGACGATCTGCTGGATGTGCTCGGCGATGCGACGACCCTGGGCAAGGCCACCGGCGCGGATAGCGAGCGTTCGAAACCCACCCATCCGTCCGTCATTGGAATCGAGGCTTCGCAGGACCGAGTGCGCCTGTTGCATCAGCAGGCTTTCGACGCGCTCGCGCCCTTGGGACCGCGTGCGGACCTGCTGCGGTCGCTGGCGGATTGGCTGCTCGCGCGGCGCTACTGACGGTAAGTTAGCGGCTCGCTAGGTCCCGCAAGCCGACCGCCGACTCTCCTCCTCCCGCCGGTTCTGTGGCGCCCACCAGCGCTCGACACTCGCACTCAATCCGGCTGCATCGAGGCCTGCTGCGACGAGACAACTCTCGCGCGAGCCGTGCTCGATGAATTGGTCGGGGATGCCGAGCTGCAGGCGCGGAACCAACACCCCGTGTGCGGCCAACACCTCACCGACAGCGGAGCCCGCGCCGCCAGCAGTGGCGTTCTCCTCTATGGTGACGATCGCTCGGTGTCGGGCGGCGAGCTCAACGACAAGCGTCTCATCGAGCGGTTTCACGAAACGCATGTTGACGAGCGTCGCATCGAGACGTTCGGCAATCTTCTGGGACGCCTCGAGGAGTGTGCCGAATACGAGCAGCGCAAGCCCACTGCGTCCCTCGCGGCGAATCTGGGCGCGCCCCACAGGCAGTGCGGTCATCTTTGCGGCCACAGACACGCCCGGCCCGGCGCCACGGGGATAACGCACGACCGCAGGCCCAGCGAGCGTGCTCGCCGTGTACAGCATCTGCCGGCATTCGTTCTCATCCGACGGGGCCATGATGACCAGATTCGGTATGCAGCGCAGATAGCTCAAATCGTAGCTGCCCTGATGAGTTGCGCCGTCGCTGCCCACGAGCCCGGCCCGGTCCACGGCGAAGACGACCGGCAGCTGTTGCAGGGCCACGTCGTGGATCAGCTGATCGTAGGCACGCTGCAGAAAGGTCGAATAAATCGCCACGACCGGCTTCAGCCCTTCGGTCGCAAGGCCGGCAGCAAAAGTCACAGCGTGCTGTTCGGCAATCGCCACGTCGAAGTAGCGCTCGGGAAAGCGTTTCGAAAATTCGACGAGGCCGGAACCCTCGCGCATGGCCGGAGTGATGCCGATGATCTTCGGCTCGGCAGCGGCGATATCGCACAGCCACTGCCCGAAGATCTGCGAATACGACGGGCCGGAGCTCTTCTCCTTGATTAGAGTGCCGCTCGCGGCGTCGAACGGGCCCGGGCCGTGCCACTTGATCGGATCGGCTTCAGCGGGTGCGTATCCCTTGCCCTTGCGGGTCACTACGTGCAGCAACTGCGGGCCGTGGAGGTTGCGCACGTTATGCAGCGTTTTGACGAGCGCTTTGACGTCGTGCCCATCGATCGGTCCGATGTAGTTGAATCCCATTTCCTCGAATAGCGTTCCCGGCAACAACATGCCTTTGAGGTGTTCCTCCGAACGCCGCGCCAGCTCCCGCACGGTCGGCATCTGACTCAGCATCTTCTTGCCACCCTCGCGCAGATGCGCGTAAACGCGCCCTGAGAGTGCACGGGCGAAGTGGTTCGACAAGGCGCCCACGTTCTCGGAGATGGACATGTTGTTGTCGTTCAGAATCACCAGCAGGTCAGTCGGCAGCGAGCCTGCGTGGTTCAGGGCTTCGAACGCCATTCCCGCCGTCAGGGCGCCGTCGCCGATGATCGCCACGGCACGCCGGCCAGTGCCCTGGCGGGCTGCCGCGATCGCCATCCCGAGGGCGGCGCTGATGGAGGTGCTCGAATGGCCCACGCCGAACGTGTCGTACTCGCTTTCGGTACGGCTAGGGAAAGGCGCCAGCCCTCCGGGTTGCTTGATCGAGGGCAGCCGCTCGCGCCTGCCGGTGAGCACTTTGTGCGGATAGGCCTGGTGTCCCACGTCCCAGACCAGGCGATCATGGGGCGTGTCGTACACATAGTGCAGGGCAATCGTCAGCTCGACCGTACCCAGCCCCGAGGCAAAATGACCTCCGCGGGTGCTCACACCGTGGATCAGGAACTCGCGCAGCTGCGCAGCGAGCTCCGGCAGCCTCGTGACGGGCAAGCGGCGCAAATCCGCCGGGGAATCGAGGCTGCTGAGCAGCGGGTGCTTGTCGATCATCCGTCGCAGTATACCCACAAGACCCCCGTGCTTGGCGCGCCTTGGCTTTGCGAGGCTGTGGATAACTTCGCGGACCTGCGTGCCGGCCTCACTCTAAAGGGGTGGAACTTAGCGGAATGATTGCATGGTAAAGTCCGCATCAGCCGGGGGCGGGTAGCGCCGCCTTCAGGCGCAACAAGGTAAATGAGGCGCCCACGCGGCGCCGGCGCGCGCGACTCCCGCGGCCTTCGGGCCGGCGGACGTTGACTTGTTCCAAAGGCTCTGTGTTTGAGTGGTGTTATCCGTACCATGTCGCAAGACACTGTCCAAGTGGACTCGAGTAGTTCCGACGAGGGTTACCAGGATCGGGTGCTGCCCCACGTGTCGCGGACGTTCGCACTGACGATTCCGCAGTTGCCCCCGGCGCTGCGGACCCCTGTGACCAATGCTTATTTGCTCTGCCGCATCGCCGACACGATCGAGGATGAGACCGCGCCCTCGGCGGCCGCGACGCTCGTGTTGCTGCAACGGTTTGTAGCCGTGGTGTGGGGCAAGGAAGACGCGGCGCTGTTGGCGCAGGATGTCGTGCCGCAGCTTTCGGAGCGGACGTTGCCGGCGGAACGCGATCTGGTGCTCAACATGGGCCGAGTCATCGCAGTGACGGCGCGACTCGATGACCAGCAGCGCGTCGCAATCCAGCGGTGTGTCGAGGTCATGTGCAGCGGCATGCATCAATTCCAGCAGACTGCCAGCCTGCGCGGTCTGCCCCGTTCGACCGACCTGGACGATTACTGCTACTACGTGGCAGGGGTCGTCGGGCAGATGCTCACCGAGCTGTTCTGCAGCTATTCCGCAACAGTCAGGCTGCAGCGTGGCCCCCTGCAGGAGCTCGCGGTCTCGTTCGCGCAAGGTCTGCAGATGACCAATATCCTGAAGGATGTATGGGAGGATCGCAGTCGGGGCGCCTGCTGGCTGCCGCAGGAAGTCTTTACGCGCCATGGGATCGACCTGGCGCAGCTCTCCCCGGGACACGGCGATACGCCTTTCGATGCAGGCATGCGCGAGCTGGTCGGCGTGGCTCACGCTCACCTGCGTAACGCTCTTGCGTTCACATTGCTGATTCCGGCCGAAGAGGCGGGAATCCGGCGCTTCTGCCTGTGGGCTATAGGACTTGCGGTACTCACGCTGCGCAGGATCGCAGACACGCCGGGCTTTACGAGCGGCGCGCAGGTCAAGGTGTCACATGCGGCGGTTGCCCTGACCCAGATATCGACCAACGTCGCGGTGCGCAGCAACTGGCTGCTCAAGGTGCTTTTCAAGTGGGCGGCCCGTGGTGTGCCGCTCGCAGCGCCCTCGCTGGTGTGTCGCCCGCCGCGGCCGGCGCTGCACCTGGCAGCCGCTGCGACAGCGGAATACGCCCATGGCACCCGTCCTGTCACGTTGGAGCGCATCGCTCGCCGTTCTGAAGGGAGATCCGGCCTTTGAATCGTAACTCTCACGCACGCGAGTCCGTCGCCGACCTCGAGAGGACCTCGCCAGAGCTGCGTTCATTGCGTTTTGAGCGCGTCGTCGAGCAGTCAACGCTGGATGGCACCATCGAGAGCGCG
The DNA here is from genome assembly GCA_028293805.1 of Gammaproteobacteria bacterium. Lineage (GTDB taxonomy): Bacteria > Pseudomonadota > Gammaproteobacteria > Steroidobacterales > Steroidobacteraceae > 13-2-20CM-66-19. The sequence continues at coordinate 548 of JAQGOC010000123.1, read as the reverse complement.
CGCGACGCCTTGCTCCAGCGGCAGAGCGCGGCGGGCTATTGGCTGTTCGAGCTCGAAGCGGACTGCACGATTCCGGCCGAATACATTTTGATGATGCACTACCTCGATGAGCTCGATCCGGCTCTGGAGGTGAAGCTCGCCGCATACCTGCGCGCTCATCAGGCGGAGCATGGCGGCTGGCCGTTGTATTACGGGGGCGAGCTCGACATCAGCTGCAGCGTCAAAGCCTACTATGCGCTGAAGCTCGCGGGTGACAGCCCGGACGCGCCTCATATGGCGCGGGCCCGCGCGGCAATCCTGGAGCGAGGTGGCGCCGCTCGCGCTAACGTCTTCACGCGCATCGCGCTGGCGCAGTTCGGCCAGATCCCCTGGCGTGGCGTGCCCTACATCCCGGTTGAGATCATGCTCCTGCCGCGGTGGTTTCCGTTTCATCTCGACAAGGTGTCGTACTGGTCCCGGGCGGTCATGGTGCCCTTGTTCATCCTGTGCACCTACAAGCCGCCCGCCAAAAATCCACGCAAGGTGGACATCCGCGAGTTGTTTACGAC
>JAQGOC010000229.1 GCA_028293805.1 Gammaproteobacteria bacterium | reverse complement strand
TTCTCCATCGTGAGCTTCCAGTTGCCGGCCTCGATGATGTCCTTTTGAAATGCCACCTTCGTGTTGGCGATCTGGTGAGGCGCGATGTACGGCTCCAGCGCGGCGCGCATGGCAGCAAACCCTTCCGGAGGCTTTTGGGCGAGACAGATGAACAGCAGGCCGGCGAGGCTTTCGATGTGCACCGGCTTCAGGCCGAATTTGCAGCGGTCGAAGTCCGCACCCGCGTGCTGGTTCTGGATGAGCTCGCCGCGCAGATTGTAGGTCCACTGGTGATAGGGGCAGACGAGGTTGCCGACGATGCCGCTTCCGGGGGCCCGCAGACGCGCGCCGCGATGACGGCAGACGTTATGGAAAGCCCGGATCGCAAGATCATCGTCACGTACGATGATGACGGAATCGCTGCCGATCTCGACGGTAAAAAAATCGCCGGGCTCCGGAATCTCCGGCTCGACCCCGACCTGGATCCAGTGGCGGCCGAAGATCAGGCGCAAGTCCTGCTGGAACACTTGCGGGCTCAGATAGAACGGTGCGGGCAGGCTGTAGCCGGGGCGGCGATTGGCGATGAGGCGGGCGGTGTCGGGGGGCGCTTGCATGGGGATGCCTGAGGTTGCTCCACTCCATGCTCGCCCAGGCAGGCGCATACCACTTGTGCGTTTGCGACGTCCGCTACCTCGATTACGACCCGATGGCGCTCCCGCGCAAGTCGATGCCGCAAATCGACCAGTCGAGATTGCACACTGTGCCCATACTCGCCCTTGGTCCCGCCCACGATCCGCCGATCCTCAGGAGCAGCCCGATGGACGAGCAGCAAGGTCTGGCCTCGCGATCACGTCGTCCGAGCGGCCGTGACGCCAAGAGAGCGGCGCGCACGGCGCGCAGCCACGCATTCGTTCCTTACATCACGCGGAAGATTCCGTATTACGAAGTGCTCGGCGCCGAAGGGCTCGAGCTGCTCGAGCACAATGCGGATACCATTTTGCAGGAGATCGGCATCGATTTTCGGGATGACCCCGAAGCGCTGCAACTCTTCAAGGACGCCGGCGCCGATGTGACAGGCGAGCGAGTGCGCTTCCCACGCGGCATGTGCCGGACCCTGGTCATGCGCTCGGCCCCCAAGGAATTCGTGCAGCATGCGCGAAATCCCGCGCGGAACGTAGTGATCGGTGGAGGCCGCACAGTCTTCGCGCCGGCGTACGGCTCGCCCTTCGTGCGCAACCTCGATGAAGGCCGCCGCTATGCCCGGATCGAGGACTTTCAGAATTTCGTGAAGCTCGCCTACATGGCGAATTCCCTGCATCACTCCGGCGGCACGATCTGCGAGCCGGTGGACCTGCCGGTCAACAAGCGCCACTTCGACATGGTGTACAGCCATATGAAGTTCAGCGACAAGCCGTACATGGGCTCGGTCACCCATCCCGACCGGGCAGCCGATACGGTCGAGATGACGAAGCTCCTGTTCGGAGACAACTATCTCGATGCAGCCACCGGCAAACCCAAAACCTTCGTCATCAGCCTGATCAACGCCAATTCGCCGATGACGTTCGACGCCACGATGCTCGGGGCACTCAAAACGTACGCGCGCGCGAATCAAGCGACGATCGTCACCCCGTTCATACTCGCCGGGGCGATGTCGCCGGTCACCGTTGCCGGAACGGTTGCACAGACGCTGGCCGAAGCTCTCGCCGGGATGACACTGGCGCAGCTGGTCAATCCCGGTGCGCCGGTCGTTCTGGGAAGCTTTGCTTCGTCTCTGTCGATGCAATCGGGCGCACCCACATTCGGCTCCCCCGAGCCGGCGCTCGTGCTGTACGCCATGGCCGCTCTGGCGCGCCGACTGGGCGTGCCGTTCCGCTCCGGGGGCGCCTTGTGCGCCGCGAAGATCCCGGATGCCCAGGCAGCGTTCGAGTCTGCGAACACGCTCGTTCCGACGTGCCTTGCAGGTGTCAACTTCGTGCTGCACACCACTGGATGGCTCGAGGGCGGCCTTGCGATGGGCTATGAGAAGTTCGTGATGGACGCCGATCAGGCAGGGATGATGCACACGCTGCTCGCGGGAGTGGACTTGAGTGAGAACGGGCAGGCGATGGATGCCATCCGGGAAGTCGGCCCGGGCAAGCACTTTCTCGGCTGCGCGCACACGCAGGCCAACTTCGAGACGGCCTTCTATCGCTCACCGCTGGCGGACAACAACAGCTACGAGCAATGGGAAGCGGAAGGCCGCACCGACATGGCCCAGCGCGCCAACAAGCTGTGGAAGAAGCAGCTCGCCGAGTACGAGGCGCCGCCGCTGGATCCGGCGGCGGACGAGGCTGTGCTCGACTACATGAATCGCCGCAAGGCATCCTTCCCAGACTCAAACGTTTAGGGCTTTGGGCGGCGGTTGCGCGAGTTGACTCGCGGCGCCGCCGCTTTGGCGGCAGGCAGGTTTACCGCCTTGCGCAGGGGCACGTAGTCCGCGCTCGAGTGCGGGATTCCCATGGCTTCGACGAAATGAGCCTGGAAGCGGGGCTCGATGGCCGTCTCGATCTTCTCGACTTTACGCACCAGCTCCTCGATCGTGCTTCTGGAGCCGTTGTCGAGGAGCGCAATGCGCGCGCCCGTGCCCGCGGCGTTGCCGGCCGAGGCAACCTGTGAGAGCTCGCAGTCCGGAATCATCCCGAGCAGCATCGCGTACTTGACGTCGATGTGACTGCCGAACGCGCCTGCAAGCCTGATACGGTCGACGTGGTCGGTTTTCAGATGCTCCATGAGCAATTTGATCCCGGCATACAGGGCAGCTTTGGCAAGCTGAATGGCACGCACATCGTTCTGGGTCACGGTCAGCGTGACCGCGCCTCGATGCACGACATAGCCGAAAGTACGGCCGGTCGGCACGATGCGGTCGCTGCGCGCGGCGAGCTGTCCATCGACGACGCCGTCCTGGTTGATGATGCCCGCCAGATACATCTCGGCAATCACTTCGATGATTCCCGAGCCGCAGATGCCAGAAACGCCGCTGCTGGCGACCGCTTCGGTGAACCCGGGCTCATCCGACCACAGGTCCGAGCCGATGACCTTGAATCTCGCCTCCAGCGTAGTGGGATCGATGCGCACTCGCTCGATCGCACCGGGCGCGGCCCGCTGGCCGCAACTTATCTGGGCGCCTTCGAAAGCGGGGCCGGTCGGACTGGAGCATGCCAGCAGGCGGTGCCGATTGCCCAGCACGATCTCCGCGTTCGTGCCGACGTCCACCAGCAGAGTCAGCTCATCGCCCAGGTCAGGACGTTCCGCGAGGATCATGCCGGCGGCGTCCGCGCCAACGTGCCCGGCTATGCAGGGCAGAACATAGATACGTGCGTTCGGGTGCAGGGCGAGACCAATCTCCTCCGCGCGTACGGTGACTGCCTCATCGGTCGTGAGCGCAAACGGGGCGCCGCCGAGCTCGACCGGATCTATTCCCAGAAGCAGGTGATGCATGATCGGATTACCGACGAGCGTCACCTCGAGAATATCCTGAGGCGTTGCTTTCCCCTCGCGCGCGACGTCTGCGGCCAGCGTGTTGAGTGCACCGCGGACTGCTTCGGTCATCTGCTGCGCGCCGCCGGGATGCATCATCGCGTACGACACGCGGCTCATCAGATCTTCGCCGAAACGAATCTGCGGGTTCATCAGTCCGCTGGACGCGACGACTTCTCCGGACTCCAGGTCGCACAGGTGGGCGGCAATGGTGGTCGATCCGACATCCACTGCCAGACCGAGCGCACGCTGATAAAAGCCCGCCCAGATGCCGATGATGCGCGAGCCCGCGTGCACGGCTACCGAGACCTTCCATTCGCCCTTGCGCAACGCAGGTTGCAAATGCTGCAGAACCTGCAGATCGCACGTCAACCCGCTCAGCTGCCACTCGTTCTGCAGCGCCTTCATCAGCCGCTGCAGATCGCCGGATGGGTCGTGCATATCGGGCTGCTGCACTTCCACGTAATGCAGATGCACCACGGGGTCGAGTGTGATGACGCGCAGGTCGGCCGCTTTGCGAACGACCTGCCGGTGCACCTGGCTGCTCGAGGGTACATCGACGACCAAGTCACCCTGAATACGTGCCGAACAGGACAGGCGATGCCCGCCGGGGAGGGGGCGACGGCTGGAGTAGCTCTGCTCGGCTGCGCTCAGAGGCGAGAGGTTCGCGGAACTGGAAGTCACGCCGTGCTTGGCGAATTCACCGTCCATGACCAACACCTGGCAGCGGCCGCACAGCGCCCGCCCGCCGCACACAGAGTCAACATCCACGCCGAGCGTACGAGCCGCCTGAAGAAGGGGGGTACCGAACGCGAATCGGCCGCGCTTTCCCGAGGGAGTAAAGACGACCAGTGCGTCGCTATCACTCATGTTGGGTCTCTATTGCGCGCAAACGGCGGACTTGCTCACTGGCCGATCCAGGGACTGCTCAAGTGACGCGCCTGCGGTGGCCCCCCTCGCGACGGCCGCGCGCGGCACCCTCGCTCGGCGGCGCCGCGCCTCCCGAGGCCTGCATCGCGGGCGCCTCCCGGAACTTTCGGATCCAGCGCGCGCAGTCAGGATCGTGCCCCATCATCACATCGGCGCCCATGCAGGCTTTGACAATCTCCAGGTGCAGCGGGTTCATGATCGCGGAGGTGAGTCCGGAGCCGATCGCCATGGTGAGGAAGACGGCGCTCACTCCCTCTCGCGCGGGCAGGCCGAAGCTCACGTTGGAGGCGCCGCACGTGGTGTTCACCTTCAGCTCGTTCTTCAGCCTGCGCAGCAGATGCATCACCTGGACCCCGGCCTGATTGATGGCACCGATCGGCATGACGAGCGGATCGACCACGATGTCGCTTGCGGGAATGCCGTAGTCGGCAGCGCGCTGGACGATCTTCCTGGCAACTTCGAAACGCACGTCCGGATCCTCCGAGATGCCCGTCTCGTCGTTCGAGATGGCGACGACTGCTGCGCCGTATTTTTTAACGAGCGGCAGAACGGCCTCGAGCCGCTCCTCTTCTCCGGTCACGGAGTTGACCAGTGGCTTGCCCTTGTAGACGGCGAGCCCGGCTGCGAGCGCCGCGACAATCGACGAGTCGATCGACAGCGGCAGGTCGGTGATCGATTGCACCAGTTGCACGGCCTTCGCCAGGATCGCAGGCTCGTCCGCCAACGGAATGCCGGCATTGATATCGAGCATGTGCGCGCCCGCGGCGACTTGCGCGCGTACGTCCGCCTCCACGCGTCTGAAGTCCCCGGCGGCCATTTCGGCCGCGAGGATCTTGCGCCCGGTCGGGTTGATGCGCTCGCCGATCATGACGAAGGGACGCTCGAAGCCGATCACGACCTCCCGCGTTGCTGAGCTGACTACGGTGTCGGTCATGATGCTTTCCTGTTTGTGTTCAATTCCGGATCGCGGCCCGGGTACCAGGGCACGCGGCCGCCGAGCACGCCCGAGCGGTCGATGATTTCAGCCACGCTGTCTTCCTGGCGGTAAGCCATGAGGTGAATGCCGCTCACGCCGGGCACCGCGCGGATTTCCTGGACGAGATCGATGCACAGATTTCGGCCTTCGCGCGCGCCATCGGCGGCTCCCGCCATTCGCTCGATGACCTGATCTGGAATGTGTAGACCGGGCACGTGCGTGCGCATCCATTCGGCCGCCTTCGCGGAGCGCAGCGGCCCCACGCCTACGAGAATAAAAACTTTGTCGAGCAGTCCCAGGTCCTCGACCTGCCGCATGAACAGCTTCAGCCGCGGCACGTCGTAGCAATACTGGGTCTGGATGAACTGCGCGCCGGCCGCCACTTTCTTTGCAAGGCGTTGCGCGCGCCATTGCAACGGCGGCGTGAACGGATTCTCGGCTGCACCTAACAGGACGCGCGGCGCGTAGGTGAGCTTGCGCCCGCTCAGGAATCGATGCTCGTCGCGCAGGGTGCGAGCGGTCGTGAGCAGGCTGATCGAGTCCAGATCGAAGACGGGCAGGGCCTGTGGATGATCGCCGGCCTGAACGCCGTCGCCGGTCAGGCACAGAATGTTGCACACTCCCAATGCGGCCCCGCCGAGGATATCTCCCTGGATCGCTATGGGGTTCTTGTCGCGACAGGATATCTGCATGACAGGCGCATAGCCGACGCGCGTGAGCAGCGCGCAAACGGCGAGACTGGACATGTGGCAGTTGGCGCCGCTGCCGTCGGTTGCGTTGATGGCATCCACATACCCGTGGAAGATGCGTGACCGCCGATAGACGTCTTCGGGGTCGGCGGAGTCGGGTGGGGCGAGCTCGCTAGTCACTGCGAACTGTCCGGCCCGCAACACGCGCTCGAAGCGACCTGGCGAAGTATGACCCGGCAGGATCGGCAACGGATAGCCTGGAACCGGCTCGTCCTCGAAGTTCACCCGGAGTCTCCGGCACGCTCGCGCGCAACCCGCAACCACGAAGAGCGCCCTTGCAGGCGCCGATCAATGGCAACCTGTACCTTGCTCAGCGCATCCGCGCCGCCCGGCATGCGCTCACTCCCCGCAATCGCCTGGGCCCAGACGCATTTCATCTCGGGCAACACTTCACAATGTCCGTCCGCGCGCACGCCTCCGCATGGACCGTTCCGGAGGTTCTTCGGGCAGTTCATCGGGCAGGACATCCCGGTCGAGCTCAGGATGCACTGTCCACACATCCTGCAGTCGAACAGCAGGCCTTTAACGGATTTCTCGATGGCCGCGACCGGCCGCTCGAGCCGCCGATAACCGAGTAGTTTCCATAGTGGATGCAGCGTCGTGAGGACAGCCTCGAAACGATGATAGAAGGCGTTGAGGCCGCCGGCATGTCGCACCGACCACTGCCGCACCGCGTACATCACGCACCCGCCGTTTCCGTGGAGTCACCGGATGCGACCGAGCTCGCCTCCAACCCTTTCGCTTTGACCAGCCGCTCGAGGTCCTCGTCTGTGTAGCGCGCCTCGAGTCTGGCGGCTTCAGCGGCCACCTCGGCATGGATGTCATCTCCGCACGGTCGCGGATCGCTGCGTTTCCAGTCCGCGAGGTATGCATCCGAGCTGCCTCTGCCCGCGCGCATGGCGGCCCGATCGACCGCTTCCTGAAAGCGTGGCGACAACTGCGCTTTGGCCGTTTCGCGGCCGCGTTTGCCGACCACCTGCGCCGGAATGTCGCGCCAGGCGATGAGGGTCAGGCTTGCCATGCCGGACCGTCCTGACTCGAGACGAGCGTGCCGAGACGCTCGCCCAGTCCGCCGTAGCCCGTGAAGCGGTGCTCGAATTCGAAGCCCATCCGCTGCGCAATCTGCTTCGCACGCTCGATCGCGGCGGGCGCGCGGGTCTGTGCGAGGTACACGAGCTTGCGATAATGGCGGAAGTACTCGCCGGCAAGTTCCGGATGTCTATCCAATCCCAGGCCGCGAATGACGAGCCGGTCGAAATGGCGGAGGAGGAAGTCCGTCAGATAGAACGTGCCGGGCTCGGCCTCACATAACTCCTCGAAGGTGTGCGCGCCCGCCAGGAACTCGTAGCAGTGAGCACCGGGAATCCGCTCCACACCGGCTTCCCGGAGGACATCGTCCAACTTCCCGGCCGTTCCACATTCGCCATAGGCGACGAAGATTGTGCGATAGCGGCTGCTATGCGCGCGGATCTCAGCGCGGACCGCCGGCGCGATGCGCTCCGGGCGATTGTGCAATTCCGCGGGCAGACAGCGGACATCGAGGGCGGTCCAGTTGTTCAGGCGGCGCAGTGCGGCGATTTCGCGGGCGAGCGCTCCGCAGGCGATGACCAGAATGCCGCGACGAGTATCCATGAGCACTCGCCGGCTGCATCAGGAGGCGCGCGCGGCGCGGCGCGCTGCCAGCAGATTTTTCGCAGTCTCCACCGCGATGGCGGCATCGCGACAGTAGGCATCCGCGCCCACTGCCTTGCCGAATTCCTCGTTGAGCGGCGCGCCGCCTACCAACACGATGTAGTCCTTGCGGATTCCCTGCTCCTGCATCTTGTCGATCACCACTTTCATGTAGGGCATCGTGGTGGTCAGCAGGGCGGACATGCCGAGGATGTCCGGCTTGTGCTGTTCGAGTGCCGCCAGATACTTCTCGACCGGATTGTTGATGCCGAGGTCGATGACTTCGAAGCCGGCGCCTTCGAGCATCATCGAGACCAGATTCTTGCCGATGTCGTGGATATCGCCCTTGACCGTGCCGATGACGATTTTGCCGATCGGCTCGACGCCGGTCTCGGCGAGCAGCGGGCGCAGGATCTCCATGCCGCCCTTCATGGAGTTGGCGGCCAGCAGCACCTCGGGCACGAACAGGATGCCATCCCGGAAGTCGATGCCGACGATGCGCATGCCTTCGACGAGCGCCTCGTTGAGCACCCGCTCCGCGCTCCAACCCCGCTCGAGAAAGATGTGCGTCGCCTCTTCGACCTCGCTCTTCAGGCCGTTGTACAGGTCATCATGCACCTGCTCGGTCAGCTCCTGATCGTCCAGGTCGCGTAGGTTGAACTCGGGCTGCTCTGCCATGCTCGATCTCCGCCTTGTTCTATTGGCGAAGTGGCCTGCGGCCCCTTCGCGGCACATCGCTCCGACCCCGCGGCTGGGCGCTCCCGACTGGCCCCGGATGGCGCCCCCGGCAACCGGCCCGGTTTGCGCGCTCCAATTCCGACCTGACGATGGTAAGTGAGGCGTTGCAGCCACAGCGGCTACTTCGCGACCACCGCATGCCCGCGGGCGACATCCACCGGGCGTAGGCAGCTGTCAGGGGGGAGGGGCGGTGCCGGCTGCCGGCTTGCTGTGGCGAATCTGCCGCTCCGCGCTGGGCGGATACCCGAACTGTGCGCGGTAGCACCGCGAGAAGTGCGGTGTCGACTGGAAGCCGCACGCCGTCGTGATGTCGATGATCGGCATCGAGGTCTGCAGCAGCAGCTCGCGCGCGCGGCGCAGGCGCATCTGCAGATAGTACCGTTTTGGCACGCAGTTCAGATGGCGCTTGAAGAGCCGCTCGATCTGGCGCCGGGACAGTTCGGTAGCCGCCGCGATCTCATCGAGCGGCATGGGCTTCTCGATGTTCTGTTCCATCAGCTGGGCAACCCGGATCAGCGTCTCGTGGCTGACGCCGATCTGCGCGCGCAGCGGAATGTACTGCCGGTCGTGGTCGTTACGGACGCGATCCACGATGAACTGCTCGGAAATGAGCTGTGAGATCCGCGCACCCGATTTCAGCTTGATCAGATGCAACATAAGATCCAGCGGCGCGACCCCACCGGAGCAGGTGAAGCGGTCGCGATCGATGGTGAACAGCTGGTCGCTCAACAGGATTCGCGGGAACTCCTCGCGCAGCGCCGACAGATTCTCCCAATGAATCGTCGCCCGATACTTGTCCAGCAGGCCCGCCTTGGCGAGCGCATAGCCGCCAGTGCACAGCGCGCCCAGAGGAACGCGCCGCTCCGCGAGTCGGCGCAGGGAAGCGAGGATCCGTGGGGACACGCCGGCCTGCACATCGAGTCCTCCACACACGAAGAGGATATCGACCGGGCCCAACTCGTCCAAGGCAATCGTGGGCGCGAGCTGCAGGCCATTGCTGGCGGGCGTCGGCTCACCATCGGCACTGACGATCGACCAGTCGTACGCCGTCTCGCCGGTGAGGATATTCGCCATTCGCAGGGGCTCGACGGCGCTCGACAGGGCGATCATCGAGTACCGCGGCAGGGTCAGGAACGCGAACTTGGCTTTAGGCCATTCCACCTGCCCGATATTACCGATTCTTGCCTGATTGCGACACCGGGTGCCGCAAAGCGCGACCCTGCGCACAGCCCGCCCAGGTGGTCAGGAGCCGGTATCAGCTCCCGCCCCCCCTCAGGAGCGCAGCTCCAGGTTGTCCGGGTCGTGGGGCGACTCCCGCACGACGGTGGCCTGCTTGCGTTCGCCCAGGATCTCGATCTCGAGCTCCGTCCCCACCGCGGCAAAATCCGCCTGCGCATAGCCGATTGCCAGACTCTTGCGCAGCCAGTGTCCGTAATAGCCGGACGTCGCCCGTCCGACAATGCTGCCGCCCCGGTCGAAGAGAGGCTCGTTCCCCAGCGGATCGGCATCCGTCACCCCATGTACCTCGAGCGTCACGAAGCGATTCGGTACGCCGGTTGCGAGCTGCTTCTCGAGTGCCTCCTTGCCGATGAAGGGGCCTTTCTTCAGCCGCACGAAGCGGTCGAGGCCTGCCTCGAACGGTGTGTAGTCCGGTGTCATGTCGCTGCCCCACATCCGGTAGGATTTTTCGAGACGCAGCGATTCCATCGCGCGCATTCCCACCATGCCGATCCCGCAGTCCTGGCCGGCTGCGAACAACGCATCGAACAGGTGGTGCGCGTACTCGATGGGGAAATGCAGCTCCCAGCCGAGCGCGCCCACGAAGTTCACGCGCAGCGTGTGAACGTCGACCGCGAGTCCGACTTCGATCGTCTGACCCGTTAGCCACGGAAACGCCTCGTTATCGAGCGGCGCGTCGGTCAACCTGCCGAGAACTTCGCGCGACTTCGGCCCGGCTACCACAAAGCAGCCGCGCGAAGTCGTGATGTTGCGCAGGCCGACCGAGCCGTCCCTGGGGAGGCAAGCCCGCAGATAATCGCCGTCATAGCGCTCGGCCGCCCCCGCGCTGACGACGTAAAACCGCTCCTCGCCGATCTTGGTGATCGTGAACTCGGAACGGATGCCCCCGCGGCGGGTCAGCGCATGGCACAGCGCGATGCGGCCGATCCTGGTTGGAACCTTGTTGGCCACGAGTCCGTCGAGCCACGCCTCGGCTCCCGGGCCGGTGACCTCATGTTTGGTAAAGGGGGTGAGATCGATAACACCGACCTGCTCGCGCATGCGCCGGCACTCGTTGCCCACAAGCTCGAAATAGTTCGAGCGCCGAAAGCTCCACCGGTCCTTGCGCTCGACGCCGGGGGGCGCAAACCAGTTGGCGCGCTCCCAGCCGTAGCGTTGACCCCACACCGCGCCGAGGCGGTCGATCTTGTCGTATACCGGGCTCGTCTTGGCGGGACGTGCGTCGGCCCGTTCCTCGTCCGGAAAGTGGATGACGAAGACATTGCGGTAGGTTTCTTCGTTCTTTTTGACGACGTAGCGCTTGCTCGTGTAGGCGCCGAACCGCCGCGGGTCGACCGCAAGCATGTCGATGCCGGGCTCGCCCTCGACGAGCCATTCCGCGAGCTGCCAGCCGGCACCCCCGGCCGCGGTGATCCCGAAGCTGTGTCCCTCGTTCAACCAGACGTTCGGCAGATCCCAGGCAGGTCCGATCAGGGGGCTGCCGTCCGGCGTATACGAGATCGGTCCGTTGACGATGTCCTTGATACCGCAATTCTCGAGCGACGGCACGCGGCGCATCGCCGCCTCGACGTGCGGCAGGAGGCGTTCGAGATCTCCGGGAAACAGGCTTCTGCCGAACCAATCAGGCACGCCGTCGGCAAAGCGGGCCGGCGCGCCTTTCTCGTAGGGACCCAGAATCCAGCCCAGGCGCTCCTCGCGGAGGTAGTAGGACTTGTCGGACTCCCGCAGAACGGCGAGCTCACGCCCCCCGGCATCCCGGTAGGCCTTCAATTCAGGCGATTCGTCGTAAACGATGTACTGATGCTCGACGGGAATGGCCGGTACATTCAGGCCGAGGAGGCGGCCCGTCTGGCGGGCGTAGTTGCCCGTGGCGCACACGATGTGCTCGGCGATGATGTCGCCTTTATTCGTGCGGACCTGCCATTCACCGGACGGGGTCCGCTCGATAGCTGAGGCCTCGGTGTGCTCGTAAATTTCCGCGCCTGCGCTGCGGGCTCCCTTGCGTAGCGCCATCGTCAGGTCTGCCGGCGCAATGTGCCCGTCGTCGGGATGATAGAGGGCCCCGATTATCGCGGGCGTTTCGGCATTGCCCCCGAGCTCGACCAGGGGCCACAGGGCCTTGACCTGCGCCGGGCCGATGACCTCGAACGGCACGCCGATCGTGTTGGCCGTCCCGCAATACTTCTGATACTCGTCCATGCGCTCCCTGCAGGTGGCCAGCCGTAGGTTGCCCGTGACGTGAAAGCTCACATCCTGGCCGGTTTCCTGCGGCAGGCGCTTGTACAGATCCACCGAATACTTGTGGAGCTGGCCTACCGTGTAGCTCATGTTGAAAAGCGGCAGCAGGCCCGCCGCATGCCAGGTGGAGCCGGCCGTAAGCTCGGCGCGCTCGATCAAGGCCACGTCGGTCCAGCCTTTTTTTGCCAGATGATAGAGAGTGCTGACCCCGACAACGCCGCCGCCGATGACCAGGACCCGAACATGCGTCTTCACGAGTTGCTCTCCAAGCGCTGAAAATGACCTTCGCGCGCTGTGCTGTAGCGTGCCCTGTCGAAGCAGTGTAGGCCGCACGCGGCAACGACTGCACTCCAATTGCGACGGCGCATTGACGAAATTCGCGTCAGAAAGCGACCTCGCGCGCCGCCTCGTCGAGAAAGCGCGAAACGTAGGCCGCGAACGACCGCCATACCTCGATGTGGAACAGGTCTTCGCCGGTGCGCCAAAGCACGATTTCAGCCTTGGCCAGCACCGTCCGCGTGCACATCCCGATGGGGAAAGCGGCGCGATCGAGGTCAAGCGGGCATCCGGCATTCAGGGCAACGGCCGCATGGGGGCCGCTGATCTCCAGGGCCGTCTGGCGGTGGCTCACATCGACGAGCGAATGAGGCAGGTCGCGTAATGCGGGCTCGAGCACGCCGGCGATCTCGAGGGCATCGGGTCCGAGCAGCAGGTGTTCGTCGGGTCCGAGGCAGAGCGCCGCGCGGTTCATGTTGACCCACGACCGGCAGACTGTTGGTGATATCGCCAATCCGAGGGCGCTGCCCGCGGCCGCCATGACGAGGGGGCCGCCGCGCAACACGTAACGCCCAATGGGTGGCAAGGCACGCAACAGGCCGCAGGCGGTAATCCGCGGAGATGCTCTGGCAGCGGAAAGTTCAGCCATTGAGGCGCGCTCCTTCCGAGTCATAGAACACGGGCGAGGTGACCTGCACAGGCACGTCCCCGTTGGGCGTTGAGACATAGAGTGCCTCACCCATGCGGGCTCGCCCTCCCGCCACCAGAGCGAGCGCAATGGAGCGGCTCAGGACGGGGCTGTAATATGAGGACGTAACATGTCCCAGGGGGCGGACCGGTGGGCGTTGATCTCGTTCGAGCATGACTTGCGTGCCCTCGTCGAGCACGACCTGGGAGTCGGCCGTGAACAGTCCGACGAGCTGCTTGCGATCAGCCGCGGCCATCGCCGGCCGCTGTAGCGAGCGCTTGCCCACGAAATCCGGTTTGCTCTTGCCAATGGCCCAGGCAAGTCCGGCGTCGTCGGGTGTTACCGTGCCGTCGGTCTCCTGGCCCACGATGATGTAGCCCTTCTCCGCGCGCAGCACGTGCATCGCCTCGGTGCCGTAAGGTGTAATGCCGTGTTGTTGGCCAGCGGCGTGGATGGCTTCCCACACCGCAAGCCCAAAGTCCGCCGGCACGTTGACCTCAAAGCCGAGCTCACCGGTGAAGCTCACCCGGAACAGCAGCATCGGCACGCCACAGATGCGCCCCGGGGCAACGCTCATGTGAGGCATGGCCTGCGCGGAGATATCGATACCCTCGACCAATCCCTCCAGAACCCGGCGTGCGTGCGGCCCCTGGACGGCGATCACCGCCCATTGCTCGGTTGTCGACGTCAGCCAGACACTGAGGTCCGGCCATTCCGTCTGCACGAAATCCTCCATCATCGCGAGAACACGCGCAGCGCCGCCCGTCGTCGTCGTCACATGGAAGCGATCTTCCGCCGTGCGAGCGACCACGCCGTCGTCATAGATAAAACCGTCATCGCGGAGGAGAACTCCGTAGCGGGAGCGGCCGACGGCGAGGCTCGTCCAGGCATTGACATACATCCGGTTCATGAAGGTCACGGCGTCTTTGCCGACGACCTCGATCTTTCCGAGCGTCGAGGCGTCGAATATCCCGCAACCCTTGCGAACTGCCAGGCACTCACGCGCCACGGCGGCGTGCATCGCCTCGCCGTTACGTGGGAAGTAGCGGGCGCGTTTCCAAAGGCTGACGTCCTCAAATACGGCGCCATTCCTTGCGGCCCAGTCGTGCGTCGGCGTCGTGCGCGTCGGGTCGAAGAGATCGCCGCGGGCGAAGCCGGCGAAAGCGCCGAACGTGACCGGCGTGTAGGGCATGCGAAATGTCGTCAGCCCCACTTCGGGGATGGGCTTGTCGAGCTGCCGGGAGACGAACCCGAGCGCATTGAGGTTGGAGGTCTTGCCCTGATCCGTCGCCATTCCCGTGGTGGTATAGCGCTTGATGTGCTCGATCGACCGGAATCCCTCGCGCGTGGCCAGCGCCAGGTCGCGGGTGGTGACGTCATTCTGCCAGTCGATGAACGCCTTGTGGCCGGTCGATTCACCGGGTTGCGGCAGAGCCCCTGCATAGGCACCAATCGCCGGATCGGCTGCCGGCACCGCAGGGCGGCGCGCAGTGTTGGCGAAGCCCGCGTCGCCGGCTGCCGCCGATCCGGCGGACGCTCCATCTTCCAACACCGCGGCCAGGGCAAAAGTGCCCCGACAGGAACCCGCCGAGCGTACGCGCTCGGCCGATTGCGCCGGAACGAAGGACTGTGCTTTGTCGTCCCACGCCAGTTTGCCGCGGGATTGCGAGAAAAGGTGCACGCTCGGCGTAAAGCCGCCGGACATGAGTACGAGGTCGCACGGCATGGTTTGTACGCCGTCGATCACTTTGCCATCATCGCCGATGCGTGCGAGTTGCACGGCGTTAACGCGCAACCGTCCGCTTGTTCCAACCAGGGTGGTTAGCGTTTGAACGGGTAGACCCGCGCGGCGCGCGCGCTCCGCAAGAGGTCCATAGGCTTGAGCACGTACATCCGCTATGGTGGCGATGAACACGCCCGCATCGTGCAGATCGAGGGCCGCCCTGTACGCTTCGTCGCACGCGGTGATTACTACCGCTCGTGAGCCAGGAATCACACCGTAGCGGTTCACGTAAGTACGGGCGGCGGCGGCGAGCAGGATCCCCGGTCGGTCATTGCCCGGAAACACGAGCGGCCGTTCGATCGCGCCGGTGGCTAGCACCACCTCCTGTGCACGGACCTGCCATTGCCGCTCGCGAGGTGAATCCGGATGGGGATTCGCGAGATGGTCGGTCAACCGCTGATTGAGCCCGACGAGGTTATGAGGGAAGTACCCGAATGCCGTGGTGCGGGGCAGAAGGGAGACTCTCGGGTTGCGTGTCAGAGTGTCGATTGTCTGCGTGAGCCAGGCAGAGGCTCGCTCGCCCTCTATTTGCGGCGCCCGTGCGCCATCAGGCTCTCCAAGAAGGGAGCCGCCGAGCTCCGATTGCTCATCGCAGAGAATGACGCGTGCGCCGACGTCGGCGGCGGCTGATGCCGCGGCAAGCCCGGCCGGCCCAGCTCCCACCACAAGAACATCGCAGTGTACGTAACGGTTCGAGTACCTGTCCGGGTCAGCCTGCGTCGGCGACTCGCCGAGACCCGCGGCGGCGCGAATGCGAGGCTCGTAGAGCGATTTCCACGCGCTGCGTGGCCACATGAACGTCTTATAGTAAAAGCCCGCCGGTATGAATGGCGAGAGCAGGTCGTTCACAGCGCCGATGTCGAAAGAAAGACTCGGCCAGCGATTCTGACTGTGTGCTTCGAGTCCGTCGTAGAGCTCGACTTGGGTGGCACGCAGATTCGGCGTGTAGCGCGCGTCATCGCGGCGGACCGCCACCAGCGCGTTGGGCTCCTCCGAGCCTGCGGCCAGAATGCCGCGCGGACGGTGATATTTGAACGAGCGCCCGACGAGGTGCACTCCGTTTGCCAACAATGCCGAGGCGAGAGTGTCACCTTCAAAACCCGTGAGCTCGTGGCCATCAAATGTGAAGCGCAGGGGCCGTGCTCTGTTGATCCGCCCACCGGCGTCTACGCGCAAGGCGCCGTTCACAGTGCAACCTTTCTGGTCTTCAACGCCGCTGGCGCGGCCTCGCCCACTTTGTAGATGGCGATGAAGTGATCTGTGGTGGTATCGCGCAGCGCGTTGAAGAAACGTCCACAACCGTGTGTATGCCGCCACCGCTCGGCGTGGATGCCCTTGGTGTTGTCGCGCTGGTACAGATAGTCCGACCACGCCTGCGCCGAGAGGTCGGGAGCGTTTTGAGGGCGTGCGATGTGCGCCTGCCCACCGTAAACGAATTCCAGCTCGGGGCGCTCGCCGCAGTAGGGACATTCGATCAGCAGCATTGCGGTTCTCAGTGCGCGACCGCGGCCGCGGCGGCTTCGTCGATGAGGTGGCCGTCGCGAAAGCGTTCTATTGTGAATGGCGCATTGATCGGGTGCGGCTCGTCGCGAGCGATGGTAAACGCAAACACATGCGCCGAGCCCGGCGTCGCCTTGAAACCGCCAGTGCCCCACCCGCAGTTCACATACAGGCCCGGTACGGGAGTCTTGGCAATGATGGGCGAGCGGTCGGGCGTCACGTCGACGATGCCGCCCCAGTTGCGCAGCATGCGCAACCGGCGAAACATCGGGAATAGCTCGCAGACGGCCTCGAGCGCGTGGCCGCTGATGTGCAGTCCGCCACGCTGCGTGTACGAGGTGTAGGCGTCAGTACCCGCGCCGATGACAAGCTCGCCCTTGTCGGACTGGCTGATGTAGGCGTGGATGGTGTTCGACATGACCACGCAGGGAAAGATGGGCTTGACGGGCTCGGAGACGAGGGCCTGCAGCGGATAGCTCTCCAGCGGCAGTTGGATTCCCGCCATTTTCATGACGACGCTCGTGTGGCCCGCCGCGGCCACGCCGACCTTCGGTGTTCGAATGAGGCCCCGGGTCGTCTCTACGGACTCCACTGCGCCATTCGAGTCGCGCCGGATACCCGTCACCTCGCAATTCTCGATGATATCGACGCCCAGCGCGTCGGCCGCACGGGCGTAACCCCAGGCCACCGCATCGTGTCGAGCCGTACCGCCACGCCTCTGCAGGGCGGCCCCCAGCACCGGATAGCGGATGTCGCCAATATTCAGCGGCGGGCAGAAGGCCTTGGCGTCCGCGGGTGTCAGCCACTCATTATCGACGCCGCTCGCCCGATTCGCGTGCACATGGCGCTTCGAGACCTGCGTGTCGTGCACCGTATGCGCCAGCATCATCACGCCGCGTTGGGAGAACATCACGTTGTAGTTGAGGACCTGGGAGAGGTTTTCCCACAGCTTCAGTGCGTGGTCGTAAAGAGCGGCACTCTCGCCGAACAGATAATTCGAGCGGATGATGGTCGTGTTGCGGCCCGTGTTGCCGCCGCCGATCCAGCCTTTTTCCAGTACGGCGACCCGGGTGAGGTGATGTTCCTTGGCCAGGTAGTACGCGGTGCCGAGCCCGTGGCCGCCGCCGCCGACGATGACCGCATCATAGGCTCCCTTGGGCTCCGCCCGGCGCCACTGTTGCGTCCAGCCCCGCTGGCCGGATAGGCCTCGCCTGAGGAGTGACAGGCCGGAGAAGGGTTGCATCGCATATCCTGGTCGTTCGAAAGCCGCGGCATCATGCCGCGGAAGGCGCCGGTTCGACGTGCACCGGCGCGCCGACCCGCTTGAATAAACGCGACAGCGTATACCCGCGCGGGATTATTGGATTTCCGGCTGAATGGCGCCTCCCTTCAAGACCGTGCGCGGATTGATGTGCCGCACGAACTCGGCGACATAGTCATTGGCGGGCCGGTGCACGATGTCCTGCGCGGTGCCGGTCTGCACGATGCGGCCCCCTTCGAGGATGGAGATCCGGTCACCAAGCTTCAGGGCCTCATCGAGGTCGTGGCTCACGAACAGGATGGTTTTCTTCACGCGCTCCTGCAGGGCGAGCAGCTCATCCTGCAGCTTGCGGCGGATGAGAGGGTCGAGCGCCGAGAAGGGCTCGTCCATGAGCAGGATGTCCGCATCCGTTGCGAATGCACGCGCGAGGCCGACGCGTTGCTGCATGCCACCCGAGAGCTCGCTGCAATACCGGTCGCCCCACTGCGTGAGCCCCACGAGCTCGAGTTGCTCGTCGATGATGCGCCGGCGCTTATCGGCCGGGTCTCCACGCAACTCGAGACCGAAGCCGACGTTGTCCCTCACGGTTCTCCAGGGCAGCAGTCCGAACTGCTGAAACACCATCGCGATGCGCAGCCGACGGACGCGGCGCAGGGTGGGTGCGTCGCACTTGGCTATGTCGACGACAGTGGGCCCGTCGCTCACCAGCACTTTGCCGCGCGTGACCGGCGTGATTCCATTCGCGGCCCGCAACAGGGTGGACTTGCCTGAGCCGGACAATCCCATGAGGACCGAAATCTGGCCACGCTCCACGGCCAGGCACGCATTCGCGACCCCGATGACCACGCCCGTCCTTTCCGAGATCTCGGTGCGCGTGCCGCCGGCATCCAGGGCCGCCAGTGCCTGTTGGATCGGTCCGTGGGAGCGGCGGTTGCCTTTGCCGCCGAAGAGAATGTCGACGCCGCAGAATTCGAGAGCGGTGCTCACGGGCTGCTCTCCTTGTCGGCTGGACGACTGATGCGGTCCAGGATGATTGCGAGCAGCACGATGACGAAGCCCGCTTCGAAGCCCATGCCGACCTGCACTGTGTTGAGCGCGCGGACGACCGGAACTCCGAGGCCGCCGGCGCCCACGAGCGCCGCGATCACGACCATGGACAGACTCAGCATGATGCATTGAGTGACGCCGGCGATAATGGTCGGGGCGGCACTCGGCAGCTCGATCTTCCACAGCATCTGCAGGGGAGTCGCCCCGAACGCTTCACCTGCTTCGAGCAGCGCCTTGGGCACCGAGCTGATCCCGAGCTGCGTGAGCCTGATAGGCGCGGGAAGGGCGAAGATGACCGTGGAAATGAGGCCCGGCACGACGCCCAGACCGAACAGCACCAGTGTCGGAATCAGATAAACGAAGGTCGGCAGCGTCTGCATCAGATCGAGCACGGGGCGCAAGGTGGCGTAGAGTCTCGGCCGATGGGCAGCGGCTATTCCGAGGGGTACGCCGATAGCCGTCGATACCAGCGCGGCCGCGATCACGAGCGAGAGGGTCTCGAGTGTCGGGATCCAATAGCCCTGGTTCATGATGAAGAGCAAGGCCGCCGTGACGAACACGGCCAGCGCGATGGAGCGCCGCAGCGCCCACGCAAGGCCCGCCACGCCCAGGATCAGCACGGGGGAGGGGATCGCCAGCAACAGGTAGGTCAGTCCGTTGACACTGCCGCGAATCAGGGTCGAGATGCCGTCGAACAGCAGCCTGCCGTGGGTTTTCGTGTACTCGATGAACTGCGCGACGGTGTCGCCCACCGGCATTTTGTGGTCGCTGATCCAATGCTCGAAGTTCCAAGCGCCGTTTATCTTGCCGACGCCGCCCAGCGTGGCAAGCGCCGGCCGCCCATCCAGCGTGTAGACCCCTTCGAGCCAGCCGGCGACCACGCGGGGATTCGCCTTCAGCCACGCCGCCGCCGCGGCGTCCGGCTGTTGATGCTGATTCAGCATGGCATCCATGACCTGGCTCTCGCCCTTCGGGGTGAATTTCAGATTCCTGAGCAGCCGGCCCATGTTGGGGCACTCCGCCAGGTATCCGGCGCGGGTGTTCGTGTACACCGTGGCACCGCCAAAGTTAGGACCGAAGACCGGGTCTCCGCCCGACAGGTAGCGCAGGTCGAAGCGCATGTTCATCGGATGCGGGTCCCAGGCGAGGAACACGATCGGCGCGTGTGTGTGCGCGGCACGCTCGACCTGCGCCAGCATTCCCTGCTCGCTCGATTCGATCAGCTTGAAATCCCCGAGACCGAACCGGTTCTGCTTGAGCATGCCCAGAATGAGCCGGTCACCATCGTTGCCCGGCTCGAGTCCATAGATCGAGTTCTTGAGCTGCGGCCCGAAGCGCTGGATGTCGGCAAAATCGTGCAGTCCCGCGGCATAAGTGTAGGCAGGCACGGCCAGGGTGAACTTCGCGCCCGTCAGATTCGCGCCAACGACCTCGACCGAGCCATCGACGTCGAAGGCCTTGCGGTCGCCTTCCTGGGTCGGCATCCAGTTGCCGAGAAAAACATCGATATCCTTGTTCCGCATGGAGGCAAACGTGACCGGCACGGAAAGCACCGTGACCTGCGGCTGGTACCCGAGCTGTTTCAGCAGGACGCTGAAGACGGCGGTCGTTGCCGTCACGTCGCTCCAGCCGACATCCGAGAGCCGTACGGTCCGGCACGATGGGCCATCCGGGCCATTTGCCGGGGTGGCCGCAGGTACCGCAGTCCCAAGGAGGACGCCGCCCAAAAGGAAAGCCAATGCGCCGAGACGCGCCATACGCGCTCCGATCGATGTAGTTGAACGTTGGACTTGACCCCACCCGGGCCGCGACTTCATCATCCCGGCCCTGTCTTGAATAGCCGTTTAATAGAGCGTCTGTCAAGCTCGCCCGGGCGGGAGCAAATGCCTGATGAGACACGAAGTATCGGCACAGCGCCGCTGCACCACGCAGGCTCGGACCCGGCTCCGCCCGCTGCCTTTCGGAGCATCCAATTGAACAGACAATCAATGCCCGAGCCGGGCACTGCGCGCAGCGCCGCCGCCGCTCCCGTCCCGCGGGACGAGGTGGAGGAAGCCCGAACGCGCCAGCTGATCGAAGTCACGATCGACAGTCTCGCCGAAGTCGGCTTTGTCGGCAGCACTCTGGCGCAGATAGCCAGCCGCGCCGGTGTCTCTCCGGGCCTGGTCGCGCATTACTTCGGCGACAAGGACGGTTTGCTGGGAGCCACCTTTCGGACACTCTCCCGGCGACTGAGCGAGCGCGTGCAGGCGCGTTTCAGTCTCGCCCGCACGCCCCGTGGCCGGATTCAGGCGGTGATCGACGCGAATCTGGCGCCGGAGGAATTCGATAAGCGCACCGGGACCGCATGGCTGGCTTTCTGGGGCCAGGTTCTGCACGTGCACGGTCTGAAGCGCGTGCAGACGGTCTACCAACGCCGCACCCTGTCCAACCTTTCTCATGCGCTGAAGAAGCTGTTGCCCGCCACCGAGGCACGCAGCCTGGCGGCCATGATCGCCGCAATGATCGACGGCGTGTGGTTACGTGCTGCGCTATCGGATTGGAAGGAGGCCGACAGCGAGAGCGCAAGGGCTCTGCTGACCGCGTTCGTAACCGGGCGGCTCAAGCAGAATGCGCACGCGGAGGGGTTCGTTGCCACAACGGAAGCAAGCGCTGGCGCGGCCACCCTGTCACGCACCGTTCGCAACGCCGATACGTTCATTACAATCAACCCGGCCAGCGGTGAGGTGTTGGCCCAACTCGAGGTGGACGGCCCGGCCGCCGTCGACGCGGCGGTCGCGAAGGCGTTGGTAGCCCAGAGGAAATGGGCCGCGATGACTGGAACCGAGCGGGGCAGGATCCTGCGGCGTGCCGCCGACCTGCTGCGCGCGCGTAACACCGAGCTCTCCGAGCTCGAAACCCGCGATACCGGTAAGCCGATCCAGGAGACCCGCGTCGTCGATGTGATGTCCGGCGCCGATTGTTTCGAATACTACGGGGGGCTTGCCGCCACCTTGTCCGGTGAGCATCTGGACCTTGGACCCCAGGCATTCGGCTACACGAGGCGCGAACCCCTCGGCGTCGTCGCGGGGATCGGAGCCTGGAACTACCCGCTGCAGATCGCCTGTTGGAAGTCTGCGCCCGCACTGGCGTGCGGTAATGCAATGATCTTCAAACCTGCCGATCTCACTCCCCTGACGGCTATCAAACTAGGTGAAGTTCTCGCCGCGGCCGGCTTGCCGGACGGGGTGTTTCAGGTCGTGCAGGGCTTCGCGGATACCGGCCGGCTGCTGACGCGCCATCCGCAGATCCGTAAGGTATCGCTGACGGGTGCCGTGCAGACCGGCAAGGCTGTAATGGCGGACGCCGCGCCTTCTCTCAAGCACGTGACACTCGAGCTCGGCGGCAAGTCTCCTCTCATCGTTTTCGACGACGCCCGGATCGACAATGCGGTGGCTGGCGCGCTGCTCGGGAATTTCTATTCGGCCGGCGAGGTCTGCTCCAACGGCACCCGCGTCTTCGTCCACCGCAGCATCAAGGCGCAATTCCTGGAGCGCCTCGTGGCGCGCGCCCAGGCCCTGCGTATCGGCGATCCCCTCGATCCGCAGACGCAGGTCGGCTCTTTGATTTCCCAGGCGCATCTGGAAAAAGTGCTGGCCTATATCGCACAAGGGCGGGCAGAGGGCGCGCGCGTCGTGACCGGCGGGCACCGGGTTACGACAGCCGATCTCGCAAGCGGCTTTTTTGTCGCGCCCACCGTCTTCGACGAATGTCACGACGACATGACAATCGTACGCGAGGAGATCTTCGGTCCGGTAATGTCGTTACTGGAGTTCGACACCGAGGACGAGGTGGTCGCTCGCGCCAACGCCACCGAGTTCGGGCTTGCCGCGGGTGTGTTCACCAACGATCTGACGCGTGCGCACCGGGTCATCGCCGCGCTCCAGGCCGGTACCTGCTGGATCAATCATTACAACATCACGCCGATCGAGCTGCCGTTCGGAGGCATGAAGATGTCCGGACTCGGGCGCGAGAATGGCCGCGCCGCCCTCGAGCACTACTCACAACTCAAGAGCGTGTACGTCGCGATGGGCGATGTCGACGCGCCGTACTGACGAGACATTCCTTGGCGGAAGAGATTTTTGACTATGTGATAGTCGGCGCGGGCTCGGCCGGCTGCGTGCTGGCGGATCGACTTACCGAGGACGGCAGGCACAGCGTGCTGCTGCTCGAGTACGGCGGCTCCGACCGCTCGGTGTTCATCCAGATGCCGACGGCCCTGTCGATTCCGATGAACATGTCGAAGTACCACTGGTCGTACCTGACGGAACCGGAGCCCCATCTGGGCGGCCGCCGCCTGCAGACGACCCGTGGCAAAGTCCTCGGCGGCTCATCTTCGATCAACGGTCTGGTGTATGTACGCGGCAATCCGCTGGATTTCGAGAATTGGAAATCCGCAGGCGCCGCGGGTTGGGGCTACCGCGATGTCCTGCCGTACTTTCGGCGGGCCGAGAGGCGGGCGGAGGGGGGTGATGAGTACCGCGGCGGCGAGGGTAAGCTCGCCACCCGCAAGGGCCTGTTGAGGAATCCGCTTCATCAGGCGTGGCTGGATGCAGGGCGTGAGGCGGGCTATCCGTGGACGGCCGACATGAACGGCTTTCAGCAGGAAGGCTTTGGGCCCATGGATATGACGATCGGCGGCGGCCGCCGTAGCAGTGCAGCTAACGCGTACCTGCGACCGGCGATACGTAGAAGCAATCTGACGGTGCGCACGCATGCGCTCGCTACGCGAATCCTCTTCGACGGACGGCGCGCGACCGGTGTTCGTTACCATCGCGGCGGGGCGGACCACACCGTACAGGTGCGGCGCGAGGTCATCGTCAGTGGTGGGCCGGTAAACTCGCCGCAGCTGCTGAAGCTGTCCGGTATCGGTCCGGCCGCCGAACTGGCGGAGCACGGGATTGCGGTGGTGCGCGAACTGCCCGGGGTCGGCGAAAACCTGCAGGACCATCTGGAGTTCTATTTTCAGGTAGCGAGCCGGGAGCCGATCACGTTGTATTCGCACATGACGCCGCTGCGCAAGGCGCTCATCGGCCTGCGCTGGATCGTGACGAAGCAGGGTCTGGGAGCGACCAACCATTTCGAAACCGGCGGCTTCATCCGCAGCCGTCCGGGGATACCGTATCCCGACATCCAATTCCATTTCCTGCCCATGGCCGTCAGTTACGATGGCTCATCCCTGGCGCGCGAGCACGGCTTTCAGGCGCATGTCGGACCCATGCGCTCGAAGAGCCGGGGTTGGGTGCGTCTGGCCTCCGCAAATCCGCTCGACAAGCCGAAGATTTTCTTCAACTACATGTCCGACCCGGACGACTGGGTGGACATGCGCGCCTGCGTGCGGCTGACCCGCGAGATCTTCGGGCAAAAGGCGTTCGACCGCTATCGGGGCAGAGAGATTCAGCCGGGTGCGGACGTGCGCACCGACGAGCAGATCGATGCGTTCATCCGTCAACACGTGGAGACTGCTTACCATCCGTCCTGCTCATGCAAGATGGGACGCGACGATGATCCGTTGGCTGTCGTCGATTCTCAAACGAGGGTGAGGGGTGTAGAGGCGCTCAGGGTCGTGGACTCGTCGATCATGCCGTTGATCACGAACGGTAACTTGAACGCCCCGACGATCATGATCGCCGAGAAGGCGGCCGATCACATCCTCGGCCGAGCCCCCCTCGAGCCATCGAGCGCACCTTTCTACGTGGCGCCGGGTTGGGAGACGCTCCAGCGAGGCTAATCCCGATAGCGCTCGAGGGCATCGCCGAGGACCTCGCGGAGCGGCCCGAGCCAGGGTGCGTAGTGGCGCCACTGCTCCAGGCCTTCGCGGTAGATTGGCTGGCGGACCTGCTCCGAGCTCGCCGTTCGTACGCTGCGTTCGGTCTTGTGGAACTCGATACAGGCGGGTTCGAACTCGAGCTCGCAATAATCGAGCAAGCGGCGCACATTGCCTTCCAGGTCGTTCACCACGTCCTCGTGTTGTACGCGCAGCACGCGCCCGGGCAGGACGGCATCCCAATGTCGCATGAGCTCGAGGTAGGTCCGGTAGTAGCGGGCGATGTCTGCGATGCTGTATGTGAATTCCTGGCCCTGCGCGAACAGCTGCTTGAAGTTGCCGAAACAACACGCCATCGGCTCGCGCCGGGCGTCGATGATCTTCGCCTCCGGCAGCATCAGGTGGATGAGACCGACGTGCCGGAAGTTGTTCGGCATCTTGTCTATGAATCGCGCTTTGCCGGTACGGTAGACCCGCGTATCGGTCAAATACTGCTCGCCCAGACGGCGGTAGTCCTCGCCGCTCATCTGCGCCAGCAGGCCAGGATAGCGCGGGTTGTCGAGGTCAGGCTCTCGGCCCTTCAGGGCCGCCACGATACGCGGAAGATCGGCCAGTTCCTGCGTGCCTTCGACCGCGGAGTGTGATGCCAGGATCTGCTCGATCAACGTCGAGCCTGAGCGGGGTAGACCTACGATAAAGATCGGATCAGCAGCCGGCACGCCGCTGCGCACGCCGCTCGCGCCGTGACGGGCGAACAGCCCGGGAGTGCAGACTTCGATCTGCAGGCGGGTATTGAGCTCGAGCATTTCCGGCCGGTAGCGACTTTCGGCGCGTTTGAGGTCGTTGCCGCGCGCGTAATACTCGAATGAGCTCGCATATTGCAGCCGGTCCTCGAGTGCCTTGCCCAACGCAAAGCACAGATGGTATCGATCGACCACGGAGGTCGATGCTGCCGCTTCCGCGGCACGCATCTGCTGTAACTCGCTCTCCTCGAACCGGTAGGTCTTCAGGTTCGCGAGGCTCCAATAGGCGTCGCCATAACCGCTGCGAGCCGCCGCCGCTGCGCGATACTCGGCAATCGCCGCCTCGCGGCGCCCAAGCGTCTTCAGCGAATGAGCGATCGACAGATGCAGATCAGCGGGTTGCGTCGAATCGCTCAATAGTCCCCGATAAAGCTCGATTGCGCGCTCGTGGAGGCCAAGACCCACGTAAGTCAGCGCATGGAGCGTACGGTAGTTGCGATTGGAGCGATCCTCGGCGAGGAGCATCTCCGCCTGCTTCCGCGCGGCCTGGTGCATCTGGCGCTTGATCAGGACTTGCGCATAGTCGAAGCGAGCGGCCCGATAGTCAGGCGTCAGCTCGAGCACCGCCTCGAGCAGCAGTTGCGCATCATCGAGTACGTCCCGTTCGATGCCGATGCGGGCGAGCAGGCGCATGGCTTCGACGTGGTGCCCGTGCTCCAGCAGGAAGGCGCGTATGAGCTGCTCGGCCTCCGCCAATTCGCCATCCGAGAATAGCGCCGTGGCCGTTACGACCTCGGGAGGCAGAGTCTGTAGCGTGGCGACATGCGCGGCCGCCTGCGCTGCGTTCTCAGTCTGCCGCGTCATCCGATACAAGGCTTCCAGCATGCTCCAGCTGGCCGGTAGAGCCGGATTGATGTGCACGCCGCGCAGAAAAGCTTCGATCGCCTGGGGGGCTTGCTTCAGCGCGACATAGCAGTGACCGCGCTCCTGGTACAGGCGGCTGAATCTGGGATGCAGATGTTCGAGTCCGGCCAGCGTCGCCAGCGCAGCAGGAACGTCTCCGAGCAGACGCTGCGAATGCGCGCGCAGATACAGTACGTCACGATTCTCGGGCGTCTTGACCAACTGGGCATCGACTGCCCCTAAAGCCTCGGCGAACCGCCGCTCCTGTACGAGCTCACGGATTCGCCGGACCTCGAGTTCTGTCGTCGAAGGAGAGTGCATCCCTCAAAATTTAAACCCGAACTGCGCGCCGAGCACCCGGGGCCGCAGGGGCGTCTGCGCGACGATGAATTGATCCGTGCTGACGAACACGCTGGCGTTCGAATTGGTGAGATTCTCACCGTATACGTTCACGTACCACGCATCCTTCGCGACGCCGAGTGAGGCGTCGTAGGTGGTGTAGGCAGGATTCTCAAACCGCAACCTGCCGGTCGTGACGGCGCCTGCTTGCGCGATCGTGGGATTCGAGCCCGCCTGGGTGAATGAATGGCCGTTATGGGCTGCGCTGATTTGTACGAAAGGGACGTAGCCGGCAATGGCCCACTCATAACGGGCCCGCAGGCTGAACTGAACGGGCGGTGAGTTGGCGCTCGGGGAACCGACGGGGCCGAACGGGTTGGTGACCGGTGCGCAACCGGTGCCGAAGGCGTTGCAGGCATCCGTGATCGGTTGACCGAAGTTCGGGCT
>JAQGOC010000188.1 GCA_028293805.1 Gammaproteobacteria bacterium | reverse complement strand
CGCGCGCAGCCATGGCGAGCTGGTTCGCCTGGCCGGCGTTGTCGGCGTTCTGTTTGACGGTCGTCGTCATCTCCTCCATCGAGGATGCCGTTTCCTCGAGCGAGGAGGACTGCTCTTCGGTGCGCTGTGAGAGGTTGGCGTTGCCGGAGGAGATCTCGTCGGCGCCGCGGTGCACTTCGGCCGCCACGAGCTTCACCTTCGAGACGACCTCGGCCATGTTGTCGGCGAGCTGGTTGACGCCGCGGCTCATCGCCTCGAAGAAGGCCGTCTTGCCGGAGAGCTCGATGCGCTTGCTCAGGTCGCCGCCGACCACCGCGGAGAGCATGGTCTGCATCTCCTTCTCCACCGCGACCTCCTGGGTCCGGTCGGTCCATTCGACGACCATGCCGATGCGCTCGCCCTTGTCGTTGAGAACCGGGTTCGAGACAGTGCGGAAAGTACAGGCGCCGAGAATGCGCTCGTGCGTGTCCGACCCGCTGAGGCTATCGAGGCTGCGGCGCATCTGGCCCGCGTCCGTCGACATCGTGTCGAGGCTCGAGCCGTGCAGCCGCGCGGCATCGAAGGTTGGCAGCGTCTTTCTGATCTCGTGCTGGCTGCGCGCGAACAGCGTCTGCGCGGTGTCGTTCACATAGATGATCTGGTATTGGGCATCCGCGAGCACGACGCTCGTCGAGACTTTGTCCAGGGCCTGGCGGATGCGGGAATTCTCCGCCGCGATGGCGCGCTCCGTTTCAATCTGCGTGCGCAGCTTGCCTTGCATCTCATCGAGCGCCTGCAGGACCAGGCCCGCTTCGTCCGTGCCGGTGCGGTCGATCTGGTTGTCGTATTTGCCGGCGGAGATATTTCCGAATACCGACACGGCGCGGGCCAGCGGCGCGGACAGCGAGCGGGTGATCAGCCACGACAGAGCCAGCGCGAAGACGAGAGCGATGGCGGTGATCCCGGCTGTGAGGTTGCGCCAGGTCGTCACCTGGGTCAGGCGCTGCTGGACGGCCGCATTCATCGCGGAATAGCTGACGTCAGAGAGCTGCTGCAGCGTCGAGGTGATCTCGCGCGTCGCGGAGTACACGTCGGCGGTGGTGATCTCCATCTTCTGCGAGTCGAGAATCTTTTCCTTCACTGTGCCGTACGCCATGGTGAAGGCATTGCGGGCCGATTCGAGCACCGGCCGTACTCGCGCCTTCGCATCGTCGGAGGCGTGATCGAGGTCGCGGGCCACCTCGTCGAAGTGGTCCACGAACTCATCGTGGTACAGCTGCAGGGCCATGCGGTCGTCGCCGCCGAGATAACCCTTGATGCTGGCCCGAGTGGCGTACCAGCGGATGTTGCCGGAAGCGATAAGCGCGCCCGGTACATTACGCGTGGCGACCTGGATGAGGACGGCGGTCTCCGGGGACGGATCGACATTCAGGCCCGAGCGTGCCGCGATCGTCTCGCTGAGCTTGAAGATGTGGTCGATGAGGGCGTTGTGGCGTGCCACGGCCTCGTCCGCCGTGAGCTTCGGCCCTTCGGACTTGAGACGCTCCCACTCCGATTTGATGCTCTGCCAGACATCCGACACCTTGAATCGGCTGCCCACCCTGGCATCGCTCGCATCGACGTCCGAGACGAGCTTGTCCATGGCAGTTTCGGAGCTGCTCACCTCGTCGCGCCGCGCGGCGTCGCCCGTGAGCAGCGCGAAAAGGCGGCTGCGATGGTTGGACGCTTCCGCGAGCACGCCGCCTACGGATTGCACGTAGCGCGCACCCTCGATCTCATCCGAGGCGAGCGCAACCTGCGAGTTGGCGCCACTTAGGTAGAAGACTCCCAGCAGCGCAGTGGGCACGGCCATAGCCACGACGAGCAGCGCGAGCTTCTGCCAGAGCTTCAAGCGATTCAGAAAACTCATGACCTTCGATCCTTGTCCGTTATGCCGACCTGATCAGAATTCCTGCCACTCGGTGTCCGTGCCGGCGTCGGCAAGAACGGGGGGGCGAGAGGCAGAGGCCACAGCCGCTTCAGGTCTGGAGACGGCTGTTTGTGGAGTCTTTCCCGCTGGTTTTGTCCAGGGACGGGTCCCGCTGCGCCGCTCGCTGGGAGGCGCGGCGGCGCGGGTTGGGGTTGCTGCCGGCTGTTTGCCGCTCATCGAACCGTCGCCCGCGGGCAAGGAAGACGAGTCGCCGCCGGCGGCGGGGGCCCCGTGCACGATGCCGCCGGAATCGTAGTGAGCCATCATCTCGTTCAGGCCACCGGCTTCCACGGCCATGGATTGGGAAGCCGCCGTCGCTTGCTCGACCAGCGCGGCGTTCTGTTGGGTCAGCTCATCCATCTGCATGACGGCGCGACCGACCTGCTCAATGCCCAGGGACTGCTCGCGCGAGGCGGCGGCAATCTCGGCAACGATGTCGGATACCTTCTTCACCGACGTCACGATCTGCTCGAGGGTCTGGCCGGACTGGGTGACGAGCACCGAGCCGTCGGAGACCTTCTTGACACTGTCCTGGATGAGGCCCTTGATCTCTTTCGCCGCGGTGGCGGAACGGCCGGCGAGGTTCCTGACTTCGGTCGCCACGACCGCGAAGCCCCGGCCCTGTTCGCCGGCGCGCGCGGCTTCCACTGCGGCATTGAGGGCGAGAAGGTTTGTCTGGAAGGCGATCTCATCGATCACGCCGATGATGTCGGCGATCTTCTTAGCGGAGTCATTGATGCCGGACATGGCCTGCACGGCCTTGCCGACGACCATGCCGCCTTGCTCGGCCTGGTCGCGCGCAGCGAGCGCAAGCTGGTTCGCCTGCCCCGCATTGTCTGCGTTCTGCTTCACGGTAGTGGTCATTTCCTCCATCGAGGAGGCGGTCTCCTCGAGGGACGCAGCCTGTTCTTCCGTTCGCAGGGACAGGTTGGAGTTGCCGGCGGATATCTCTTGCGCGCCGCGGTGAATCTCGCCCGCCGCGGCCTTCACGCTGGAGACCATCGCGGTGATGTTGTCAGCGAGCTGGTTGACGCTGCGGCTCATGGCTTCGAAAAAGCCCGTCTTGCCGGCCAGGTCGATGCGCTTGCCGAGGCTGCCGCTGTTGATGGCGGCGAGCATATGCTGCAGCTCCCGCTCGACTCTGACTTCCTGGGTGCGCTGCGACCATTCCATGACGGTGCCCAGCCGCTCGCCCTTGTCGTCGATGACGGGGTTGGTGACGGTGCGGTAGGTAAATTCCCCGAGCACGCGCTCCTGCACGTCCACACCGGTCAGGTTGTCGAGCAGGCGGCGCTGGCTGGCCGGATCGGGCGACAGCGCTTCCAGGCTCGAGCCGCGCAGGCGCGTCGCATCGAACGCGGGCAGGGTCGTCCTGATCTGCTGCGCGTTGCGGGTGAAGCTCGCTTGCGCGATGTCGTTCAGATAGATGATCTGATGCTGCTCGTCGGCGAGCACCACGCTGGTGGAGGCTTTGTCGAGTGCCTGCCGGATGCGGGTGTTCTCCGCCGCTAGCGCGCGCTCGGTCTCGATCTGGGTGCGCAGCTTGCCCTGCATCTCATCGAGAGCACGCAATACCTGTCCGGCTTCGTCGGTGGCGGCCGTCTCGATCTGGCTGTCGTAACGCCCTCCGGAGATTTTGCTGAACACCGACACCGCCTGCGTCAGCGGTTTCGAGAGTGCGCGGCTCACCAGCCACGCCAGCGCGAGCCCGAATGCGACGGCGACGAAACCTATCGACGTAGTGACGTCACGGTGAACCGTCGTCGCTGACAGGCGCTGTTGCAGAGCCTTGACGGTGGCTTCGTAGCATGCAATCGAGAGCTTCTTGATCTCTCGATTGGTAGCGACCCCGCCATCGTAGATTTCGGCACCGGTTGCCGTCAGATTCGCAGCGGCGAGGAGCTTCGTCTGCAGCGCCGTGTCGTAATCCGTGGAGGTGGTGATCACCGCATCGAACGCGGGATGCAGGTCGGCCCTCACGTCTTGCGGCAGTTGCTCCAAGGCGGCGCGCGCCTTGTCGAGCTCCGCATGGAAGCGATCACGGTAGATCTGGATCCCCATCCGGTCATCGCCGCCCAGGTAGCCCTTGGCGGCCGCCTTGACGGCGTAGCGACGCATATTGCCTGCGTAGAGCAAGGCGTTGGGCGTGTACTCGGACGACAGCCGGATCAGGTTGTGCGTCTCGTCTTGCGGATCGGTCGAAGTCTTGGAGCGCGCGCTCACGAGATCCGTCAACTGCTGGAAGTGGGCGATCAGAGCGGCATGCGCGGCGTCGTTGTCCGCGACCGGCTGTGTAAGGGTCTTGGATTTGAGCGCCGACCATTCCGATTTCACGCTCTGCCACGCATCCGTGACTTCTAGCTGCCTGCCGATCCCGGCGTCTACCCGGTCCATCGTGACAATCTGCTTGTCCGCCTCTTCCTGCTGCGCCACCACCTCGCCGCGGCGGGCCGTGTCGCCGCTCAGAAAGGCGAACGCACTGCTGCGGTGGGTGAGGATCTCGCCTTGCACGGCGCTGAGCGCCTGCAGGTAGCGAGCGCCGTCGAGCTCATCACGGGTCTGGTTTACCTGCGCGCTGGCCAGGCGCAGGTAGAAGAACCCGACCAGTGCGGCAGGAATGGCCATCGCGAGGACGAGCCATCCGATTTTCTGCCACAGCTGCAGGCGGCTTAGAAGGCGGGTAATCATTATCTTTTTTGCTGAAGTTTCAGGCAGCCGTCGCCGCCACTGATGTCTCTTCCTGAGCGAGGTTTCCTGAGAACGAGGTCATGTCGCTGGCGATGAGACGGTCGATATCGAGCAATACCACCATGCGGTCCGCTATCGAGACGAGGCCGCGGATGTAATCGGTCGCGGCACGCGAGCCGAGCTCAGGGGCCGGTTTGACTTCGGCGGTGTTGACGTCGACCACGTCCGAGACGCCGTCCACGACCACACCGAAATCACGCCGTCCGACGGCGGATATGACCGAGACGACGATGATCACCGTAATCGCGGTGTATTCAGCACGCTCGAGGGCGAAGCGCATGCGCAGATCGACGATCGGAACGATCGAGCCGCGCAGATTCAGCACCCCGAGCACGTGCGCCGGGGCGTGAGGAATCTTGGTCACGGCAGACCAGCCCCGGATCTCCTGCACCCGCAGGATGTCGACTCCGTACGTCTCGTTACCGAGAACGAAGGTCAGAACCTGGTGCGACCCCGCGCCGGCCTGCTCCTGCTTCACCGCGTTGGTGGACATTGAAGAGTTTCCTTGTGGACGTTCATGGGCAACACTCGCGGTGCTTCAGGCGGCCACGCGCAGCGACGCCGCGTGGATGATTCCCGTTACGTCGAGAATCAGCGCGACGGAGCCGTCGCCGAGTATCGTGGCGCCCGAGACGCCTTCGACGTGACCGTAATTGACTTCCAGGGACTTGATGACCACCTGTTGCTGCCCGAGCAAGTCGTCTACGAACAGGCCGACTCGCCGGCCGTCGCCTTCGGCGATGACGACCAGGCCCTCGTGCAGGGCGCGCGCACGCGGCTCGACGCCGAACAATTCGTGGAGGCGGATGATGGGTAAGTAGTCCCCGCGGAACGAGAACACCTCGTTGCGGCCGGACAGGCGGCTGATGCTCGCCTCTTTCAAGCGCATCGACTCGACGATCGAGATGAGCGGAATAATGTAGGTCTCGCTTCCCACCGCGACCGACTGTCCGTCGACGATGGCGAGAGTGAGGGGTAGCGTGATGATGAAGCGCGAGCCACGGCCGGATTCGCTGCGCAACTCGATCTTGCCGCCGAGCTCTTTGACATTGCGGCGCACGACGTCCATGCCGACGCCACGTCCGGAGAGATCCGTGGTCTTGTCCGCGGTGGAGAACCCGGGAACGAAGATGAGATCGTGAATCTGCTCGTCCGTGAGTGCGTCGTTGGGCCCTACCAGGCCGCGTGCACGCGCCTTCGCCAGGATGCGTTCCTTGTCGAGACCGCCGCCATCGTCGCTCACCTCGACGGCGATGTTGCCGCCGCGGTGACAGGCGTCGAGGTGCACGGTGCCGACCGGGGATTTCCCCGCGGCAACCCGTACCTCCGGCGATTCAATGCCGTGGTCGATACTGTTTCGGACCAGATGCACGAGGGGATCGCCGATCTTCTCGAGCACGGTCTTGTCCAGCTCCGTCTGCTCGCCGGTCAGCTTCAAATCGATCTGCTTGTTGAGGCGTTGCGCCAGGTCGCGCACCATCCGGGGAAAGCGGCTGAACACGAAGCTGATCGGCAACATGCGCACGCGCATGACGCTTTCCTGCAGCTCGCGCGTATTGCGCTCGAGCTGGGCCAGGCCCGCGCGCAGCTTTTCAGCGTTCGGACCTTCCATGGCGGCGCCGAGCTGGCTCAGCATCGCCTGCGTGATCACGAGCTCGCCAACGGTGTTCATGAGCTCGTCGATCTTCTCGACGCTGACCCGGATCGAGCCGGAGTCCCCGATCGCGCTCAAGGGAGCATCCGCCTTCGCGTCCTGTTTCACGACAGCCAGGACAGGGGCGGCCGCGGCGGCGTGCACGGTCGGATCGGCCTTCGCCTCTTCCGGCGGAGCGCTCGCCGACAGAATTGCATCGGCGATCACTTCAGCCGCCAGCGCGGGCTCCACGGCGGCAACTGTCACGGGAGTCTCGTCAGGCGCGTTCAGGAGACGCACCACGAGGTCACAGTCGCCTTCGGCCCATTCAAACACCTGTTTGATGGCCTCTTCGGACACATCGCCCGTCAACCCGAGAGTCCAGGCGAGATAGCACGCCTGCGGATCGAGCTCGGCAAAGCCGGGTACGGCGCTCAGGTCTGCCTTGACATCGAGCTCACCCAACTCGGCGAGCTCGCGCATCATGCGTAACGGATCGTTGCCGCGAGCGAACAGCTCGCGATAGGGGCGGAAAGAGATTTCCCAACGGCGGTGCGCCGTTGCGCCGGGCGCCGTTGCGCCGGGCGCCGCTGCTCCTGGTGCCGGCGCAGAGGAAGCCAGGTGTGCGATGGCAGCCGGCATGACGGTATAGGTGGGCGCGGCGGCCGCATTCTTTTGCGCGATGATGAGCTCGAGATCGAACTGCAGATCCGAAATGCGCTGCGCGTCGAGCGGCTGCTTGGCCTGGACGGAACGCAGCATCGCGCGCATCACATCGACTGACTTCAGCAGCAGGTCCGAAATCGCGAGCGTGACCTGCATGCCGCCGCTGCGCAGCTCATCGAGCAGCGTCTCCAGGCTGTGCGTGAACGAGGCGATGTCGGAGAAGCCGAAGGTCGCACTGCCGCCCTTGATCGAGTGTGCGACGCGGAAGATCGTGTTGATGAGCTCGGAATCGGGCGCGCCGATATCGAGCTTCAGGAGCGCCGCCTCCATCGAGTCGAGCGCCTCGAAGCTCTCCTCGAAGAAGGCGTCGTGAAATTGTGTCAGGTCTATCGTCATGGCGCCGTCTCGGCCGCGGCCGGAAGTTTCAACAGAGTGCTCAACCCAAGCAGCCGTGCCGCCGTCACGATAGCGGGCGCGGCGCCCTTCCATTGAACTTGCCGGCCCTGCGACTCGCGCGCCAGCATGAACGCGGCGATGAGCTGCAGACCCGCGGTGTCGATGCGTTGTACGCAGCTGATGTCGACAGTCACGGGATCCGTGTCAGCCAACAGTTTCGCCAGGCCCGATTTCAACGAGCTCGCGTCGGCCACGGTGCACTCGGCCGCCAGCGCGAACGCGCCGCTGCCGGCCTTGGGTTCGGGCCCTGCAGGCTGCGTGTTGCGCGCGGGGCGGCCACGGCGGGTGGTTCGCGGCGCGGTCCCTGGCTTGCGTTTATTCATGGCGGTGGATTATGAAAGTCATCTGCTGCACGCTCAGTATCGGCTTTCGCGGGCCGCCTCTTGAGAGTGCGTTGCGGAAAATTGACGCAGTTCCGGTCGACACCGCCAGGAAATCAGGCGTGCATTGCGCTCACCTGACCGTGAAGACGCTTCACCAACTCCGCCTCGCCGAGTGACAAACCGCAGCCGGCCATGAGCTCCTCGCGCGACGCACCGCCTTTCGCGAGGCGAATGGCCATCGAATAGCCGGGGGCCGGGCCGCCGTTCATCACGGCAGGGGGACGCTCCAGCCGGTCGCCAAGTTGTGAAATCGTGACCTTCGTCGCATCCACACGCGCTTCCAACGCAGCCAGTCGCTGGAGCACGGTGTTGGCTTGTGCCAGGAGCTGCTCCGTCTGCAGCCGCGTGGCGCGGCGCCAGGCGGTGAAGGTCACCGCTGCGACGACGAAGGAAAACAGCAGAAAGACCGCGCGTCCGGCGACGAGCAGAAATTCGACAGAGGTCAGATCGGCGGCAGGCAGAGTCATGCGCGGTAGCTCCTGTGAACGCGGTCACACTTGCCGTGCGCGCTCTCGTCAGGTGTCAGATTTCCGGCGCAGCACGGCCCGTCGTGTCAATCAGGGTGCAGGAACCATGCCATTGCCGGCGACGTGGGCGCCGGCAGTCGACAGGCTCATAACTGACTGTGCGGCTGCCCGCGCGCCCGGCTGCGCGGCAGACGGTGTCAGCGGCACGGGCATCTGTGCCGGCTCCCCTGGAGAGGCCAGCGGCGCGCCCGCTTGCGGAGGCGCCGAGGAGGGCGCAGGCGCGTTGCCGGGCAATGTGGGCTGGATCGATCCTGCTGCGGATTGCAGCGCCGTTATTTGGTCTGGCGGCGCGCCGGAGGGTGTTATGTCAGGTGGTGCGCCGTTCGAGGGGGAGGGGGTGGCAGGATCCGTGGGCGACTCCGTCGGGTCGGTATGACGCGCCAGTTCCGTCGACAGAATCACGACGACGACGCGCCGGTTGGCGTTCCGCCCCTGGTCCGAGTCATTGCTTTGCAAGGGGCGCTGGTCGCCGTAGCCGATGACCGCGAGCCGTTCGGGGCCCACACCATGCCCCTGCAGCACGCGCACTACGCTGCCGGCCCGCGCGGCCGACAGCTCCCAGTTGGAATAGAACGCCACCGTGCGGATCGGTTTGTTGTCCGTGTGGCCTTCCACCCGGATCGGATTCGGCAACGCGGCGAGCGCGCCGGCCAGGCGCTCGATCACGTCCACCGC
Source organism: Gammaproteobacteria bacterium (assembly GCA_028293805.1). Classification (GTDB taxonomy): domain Bacteria; phylum Pseudomonadota; class Gammaproteobacteria; order Steroidobacterales; family Steroidobacteraceae; genus 13-2-20CM-66-19. The sequence continues at coordinate 1,169 of JAQGOC010000188.1, read as the reverse complement.
GCTAGGGGCGAGGTGCGCGCTGCCGCTGGGGAAAAGGATGTCGGCGCGGATTTCGACCTCGATCCAGAAATCCGTGCGCCGCACGACGACGAGCTTCTGGCTCACGAGGTCGTCCATGGCGTGCTCGACCTCGTCGGCAACCCGCGAGAGTGCGGCAGCCGCCGCGGCGGCCTTGGAAGGTAACCGGCTGACCGTATGGGAGTCGACGGCCGGCTTCAGTGTTCCGCTGTTGCCCGGTATGGTCGTCAGCGTCGTCGAATACGGCTCGCCTTCGAGCGCGGTCTTTTGCTCGATGGTGGTCTCGAGGTCCGAACCGGAGCCGCTCTGCTTGTGGCCGAGTTGGATCGGCTCCATCGTGCGAGGCGTGCCGCGGAACGCGGCGAACAGGGAATCCGACAGGACGCGATACTTGCCGGCGTTGACCGAAGAGATCGCGTACATCACGACGAAGAACGCGAGCAGCAGCGTGAGGAGGTCCGCATAGGGGATGGCCCACGCGTCGTGATTGACATGCTCTTCGTGGCGCCTCAGCCGGCGGGTCATGGCGGGTTTGCGGCTAATGCAGATACCCTTGTAGTTTGGCTTCGATGGCGCGGGGATTCTCGCCTTGCGCGATCGACAGCATGCCGTCGATCACCATTTCCCGGAACTGCGTCTGACGCTGGATGATCGACTTGAGCTTGGAGGCGACCGGCAGGAAGAAGAGGTTGGCGAGCCCGATTCCATACACCGTTGCGGTGAACGCGGCGGCGATTCCGTGGCCGAGCTTGCTTGGGTCGGCGAGGTTCTGCAGTACGGCCATGAGACCGAGCACGGCTCCGATGATGCCGAGCGTCGGCGAATAGACGCCCATGCCTTCGAATACCTTGGCGGCGTTCGTATCGGCGTGCTCGCGCATGTTGAGCTCGACGTACATGACCGTGCTGATGCTCTCCGGTTCGCTGCCGTCGACGACGAGCTGCAGCGCCTTCTTCACGAACTCATCCTGCTCCCGCGCGATCGTCGGCTCGAGCCCGAGCAAGCCCTGCTTGCGCGCCGTGTTGCTCCACTCGACGATCTTCGTGATGAGCTGGCGCCCGTCGCGGACCGGTGGCCGCATGATCCAGGGAAAGATCTTGATCGCCCGCTGCATGACCGGCAGCGGCGTCTGTATGAAGATGGCGCCGATG
>JAQGOC010000143.1 GCA_028293805.1 Gammaproteobacteria bacterium | reverse complement strand
GCATGACGAGCATGGTGCCGCGCAGATTGACCGCCTGAATGCGGTCCCACTGCTCCACCGTGATATCGAGCAGGGGAAACTTGGGAAACATCGCTGCACAGTGCACCAGGATGTCCACGCTCTTGAACTGCGCTTGCGCGACCTCGTACATTCGCTTGACTTCGCTCTCTTCCGATATATCCACGCCGAAGGCGAATGCCCGCCCGCCGTCGCGCCGGATCTCGGCCGCGGATTCCTCGGCATTTCCGGCCAGTATGTCCGCAACCAACACGTTCGCCCCGGCTGACGCCAACAGGTCGGCCGCTGCTTTGCCAATACCGCGGGCGGCGCCCGTCACGACAGCCGTCTTACCGATCAATGCATACATTGCCGCGAGATCTTTTTTCATATCACCCTCATCGAAATAGTCATGCCGGCATTGCGCCGCGGACGTATGCGTCGATGGTTCCCGCGCAGCCGATGTGATCGTCCTCACCCGTCTGTGCGTATCGCACAATCGTATCCAGGATCGTCGGTCCTCGGCGGCCACAGGGGCAATGCCCGGCAAAGTCGACTGAGATCCTGTCGCCCGAAATCAACCCACCCCAGCGGCCATCGTAAAGCAGATCCAGAAATGCGTATCGGCCTTCCACTATCCCTGATGTCGCTTCGAGGAGGGTTTCCCCCGGACGGTCGAGGAGCAACATGATCAAGCCCGGGGGACAGTGATAGCGCATCGCTTCGCAGCGCGGCATGATCTGCGCCTGTTCGGTCATCCCATAGGCGGTGCCGCGAATGACGCCGCCGTAGAATCGATCGACCTGCTCCTTGTAGTCGGGCGGAAGCGTCACGCCCTTGATCCCGCCGCCGGCTGATATGTAGCTTTGCGGATGGAACTCTCCATCCTGTATTCCAAGTTCGCGGGCACGGCGGATGATCGCGAGATGCTGTGCCCAGAGACCCGACAGCACGATGGGCTCGTGGCGGGCCGCGAGGATCCTATCGACGAGCCCCTGCAGCGCCTGGCCCATCCGGCGGCCCTGCTCGAGGCTCTTCGATTCAAACTGCGCAATCTCACCCGGTGTCGCGAGGCCTTCCGCCATGCGCTTGCGAATAGCCGCCATGGCGCTGACTTCGGAAATCTTCAAAGGCTCATCTGTCAGAAAGTGCGTGGCGCCGGGACGCCCCCATACGGCCGCTCCAATTCGCGCGGCTTCCACGGCACTGTTGGGTCCTGAGCTGGGGCTCAGCTGAAACACAGCCCGGTCGCGGTTGGGCTTGAGGCGCGGCCACCCCAGTGTATGTGCGAAGTGCCGCGTCTTGAGGTCGAAATCCGACCGGGTTGCGTTCAAGAAAGAGCATTTGCCGCTCGAGCCGCTGGTGGCGAGGATCAGGTGGCCTGCCGCCCCCAGGGTCTCGATCCACTCATCCACGTTGGTTACGCCGCTGACATCCACCGTCGTAGGATCTTCCACGGACAGAGTCTTCAGCCACTGCGACAGGCGGCTCCAGCGCCCCTGTTCGACCAGGGCGTTCGGATAGGATTTGTATACTGTGTGGGAGAACAGGAGCGGAACCAGGTCCGCGAAGCTGCGGATTTCCGTTACGCCCGACTCGTCCGCGCGCCGGCGCAGCACGGGAATCTGCTCACGCCGTTGCGCGAACAGCTCGCGCGCCGCTTCGAGTTGCAGCGGGCGGATCTGTGCTGCGGGTTGATCGTAGGCGTCCGGTTTCAGGATCAGGTCGAGCAGTTGCCTGCGGATGGGTGTCATGGCGGCGGCTCCTAGCTGTCAGCGAGCAGTCAGCTTATGATGGCACGTGCGACCATATTTGTGTACGGCATTCGACTATATGAACAGGGGAAATCATGAACGATGCAAGAACCGAGACGGGCCGGCAGGTGGTGCGTGAGATGCTCGGAGAGGACTTCCTGCACGGGTTCGAAGCGCACATCGCCTCGGGCACGTTCGGCTCCGAGGCGGGCCGGCTGGCGCTCGCAGGTGCCTTCGGCGACGTCTGGGGACGGCCGGGTCTCGAGCGCAAGTACCGCAGCATGGTCACCCTGGCCGTTCTCATCACGCTGCGTGCACCCCATGAGCTGCAAAATCACGTGCGGGCCGCCCTCGCAAACGGCTGCAGCGCCGCCGAGATCGAGGAAGTGATCATTCAAACCATCCCGTATGTCGGCTATCCGGCCGTGTCCATTGCGCTCAATGCGACGGCGGAGGTCTTCAAGCAGAAGGGGCTGCTCAAGTCGCCCATAACGGCCGAGGACCGCGGACTGTAGTGGTAGCGCTGCTGAGTCCCTCCTGCAGCGCGTGGGGGACATCAGACTCCCACAGCGGTGCGTAGTCGGCCTCCCACCAGCGCCCGGGCTTCAGCCACAATGCGCTCGATGAGTTGCGCGCAACTGGGAATGTCGTCGATCAGTCCGACCACCATTCCGGCGGGAATCGCGCCACCGTCCACAGCGCCCTCCTCCATGGCCTTCATCCATGCGGGCGCGCCGATGATCGGCGCGAGATCCTTATAAGTTACCCCGCCTTGTTTCTCCCGTTCCAGCGCCGCGGCTGCAACAGCGTTTCTCAACACGCGGCTCGAGTCCCCATAGCTTCGACCGACGAGCACCGTGTCGCGCTCGGTCGCAGCCACCATCCGCGCCTTCAACGCCGCGTGCATAGGTGATTCCTCGGTCAACAGGAAGCGGGTTCCCATGTTGATGCCCTCCGCTCCCAGCGCGAGCGCGGCAATCAAGCCGCGGCCATCGGCAAATCCGCCACAGGCCAGAATCGGAATCTGCACTTTGGCTGCCACGGCGGGAATCAGGATCAGGGCCGGTATGTCATCTTCGCCCGGATGCCCGGCGCACTCGAATCCATCGATGCTGATTGCATCAACACCGAGTTGCTCCGCCTTCAAGGCGAAGCGCACCGAAGTACACTTGTGAATGATCTTGATGCCGGCGCGCTGGAAGGTGGGAACATACTTCGCCGGGTTGCTTCCGGCAGTCTCCACGACCGGCACGGCATTCTCGACAATGACGCGCACGTACCCCTCGTAATCGAGGCCCGTGTTGGCCGGAAGCAAAGTCAGGTTGACACCGAACGGCTTCGGGCTCAGTTCGCGCACTTTGCGGATTTCCCGGGCGAGATCCT
>JAQGOC010000141.1 GCA_028293805.1 Gammaproteobacteria bacterium | reverse complement strand
GACGTCATCGTGCCGACGGTCAATTCCTATCACCTGCAGCAAAACCTGCCGAACGCCGCGCTGATTCTTTATCCCGATTCAAACCACGGTTCGCAATACCAATACCCGGAGCTCTTCGTGGACCACGTGAATCAGTTTCTGAGCTGGGACCTGCCGGAGGCGAACGCTAACCAGGTTCGGCTGCCGTTTCCGGCGCTGCCGCCGGGCGAGGGAGCCGATAAGTAACTCCTCCTGAGCGCGGCCGCCTGAGTCAAGAAAACCGCAGGCCGGGAGCGCGGTTTCCGGAGAAGCACTCCCGCTTCAGCAATTTCCCCGATGCGCTAATGACCCGCCCACTTCCGGGCGGTTGCAACACCAACTAGCGATCTTCGGAGTAACACCAGCTCTCGAGCCACTTCTATCGCAATGTCCCGGGTCCAGTTGACACCAGAGTCGGTCCCGCAAGTACCGCATGTGCCAATGAGTATCGGAATCCTTGCCCTGAGCGCTTCATCCATCAGGATGTTCAGGTCTCGCCTGATAGCCTCCCGGTTCATTTTCGAGACACCTCGGGCGAGATAGGACGGGCCGCTGATGTGGAAGCGCTCGTCACCTTGCCCCGTATGGGTTGAGCTATGGCGCATAGGCCTCGTGGGACCTGGCGCGCAGCGCTCGATTGCGAGCCGTGCAAACGCCGCGATTGAGCCTTCTGCTGCTCCGGCGAGACGTGCGCCCAATCCGGCCCTATGGCGAGCGAGCCGGGTCATGACCCGGCAAGTCGAACATCTGTTCGATCAGAAGGCGCGGAGGACGTGCGTCGGATCGTGGGTACGCCCGTTTGTGTGCCGCCTGTAATAAAGAGGCAACACTCAGGATAAGAAAACGTGTTCTGCCGCGTCCTCATGCGCAAAGCACACCGCGATTCAAATGCACTCCAATGAGGACTCCCGCACATGTCAGAGATAGGGCAGCAGCACCGCACAGCATTCTGCCCCAAAAGTAAGCCTCGCGCGCCGACGTGGGCATCGCTGCAATCCACGGTACCGGCGCCGAACCGCGCGCGGCCGCAGGCGGTGGCAACCGTCAGAAGATTACAATTTTTGCTTTGAGGTCCGTGACCTCCGGCGGAGGTCGCTCCCCCAGATTCTGGCCGATAGCGGAAAACATGCGCAGGGACAGTTTTCCCTTTGAATGATAGGCGTGATAGATCACGCTGTTGAACACCAGCGGCAACGGCTCATACCGATCCGATCCTTCGAACATGTAGTAAACCGCGACACCATCGTGGTCCACGACCTCGTCGGTCAACTCGGGCACGGTCCGGTCGACCGCGAAGCCCTTCTGCCCGGCTGTGTTGGTGGCGGGCTGCCAGTCGGATAGCTTTACGTTGATGACGGTCGAATAGCTGTGGGCCGCGGTGTGCGCCGGGCTCAACTGACAGCCGGATAGAAGGACGCTGGACAACAGACCGGCCAGCGCGGCGATTTTTCTCATGGATCGCAGCTTGTGCACGCAGGTGATTCCCTTCAAGCTATCAGCTTGAAAAAATGTCAGAAGTTGTAGGATTAATGGCATACACAACGGGATGTGTCGGAAGTGTGGAAGGCGTACTTGGCTGCTGCACTGCGGCCGAACTGTCCTCGCGGGGTTCTTTGGAAATTGGTGCAGCATTCGGTGTAAGAGTAACGAACGCCCAAGAGAGTTCCCTGCGAATCGGCTCGCACTTTCAAAATGGGACCGTTCCCGGGCCTGCAGATCGTCCTCGATGTCCCAACGATGCAGGCCCCGTTCCAAGGCTGGTGCGCCCGTTGCGCAGTCAGATCGAGGCGCGGCGAGTGTTAAGTCGTGTTGCGCGCAGCTGCAGTTCTTCGTGCAGCATCAAGGACAGGTGCTGTCCCGAGCGCTGATCGCATCGCGCGGGTGGGGCATGAATTCGACAGCAATAGCAACGTCGTCGGGTCGCGGTGCGCCGGCTGCGGCAGGAAATCGATGAGCCGTTCACCGCCCGTCTGATCCATACGGTGCACGGCATCGGGAGTCCGGGTTGCGGCTACGAATCCCTGCTGAGAATCCGGGCAACAGCGGGCGCTGACAGGAAAATCTCTCGCAGCGGCTCTTGTTCCGACAATGAATTCGCCAGCCGGAGAATCGTGGCGCGGCTGACGTCGCGGTGGGAACGGGCCGATTGGAGATTGCCTGATTCTTCTTCGATGTGGGCTGCCGCCAATGCACCAGAACCTTTTAGTCGAGCCTTTATCGATCGCACCAACCCGCACCTTGTTGATCGTCGGGTTGGTTTCATGGCACGCGGTTTTCGGCGGTGATTGCGGGAACGAGCTGCAAGAGGATTTCCTGGAGCGCCTTGCCGTACCCACGCACCAGCGCATCGGGCGATGCCTGAGGGAGATCGACGCGGCGGGCGATCGTGGACTCATACACCACCTGCGGGCGCGCGCCGGCCTGGTCGACGAGGGCGAACTGCATGGCGAGCACCGCCGCCGGAGGCTTTCCTTCGCGGAAATCGCCGTAGAGCTCGGCGACTGTTGCCTCGAGCACGTACCGCGTCGGTCTAGTGCTCCCGGGCAGGGCGACGGTCTCGAAGGGACCGGCGCGCTCGAGCCACGCCGCCATCTGGTTGGCCAGCATCGCGCCGGGCTCGGCGATGAAAGCATGATAGGGGTCGGACGTGTATTGCACGTCGTCCAGGCGGTAGACGAGCGCATTGCCAGCATACGCCGCGGCGACGCGCACGTTCCCCATGCGGAGCGTTTCCGGGCGCCGAGCTGAGGGAAAGCCAGCCGCGGCCATTGGCGGATCCACGACGTATGTCGTCGTTTTAGGCATCGGTTTGCCAATCGCGCAGGCGGCGAGGGTCAGCGCAGCGCACGCTGCCCAGACAACGCGTTCCGCGTTCATCGAGAATTCCCGGGGAGCTGAACCTTGTCGGGCGGGCCGCCGACGAGTGCGCCGGCGGGGTACCGCTTGACGGTTTCCGACAACGTACGCAGATTGTCCGCGGTTACGCGCAAATCCTGGACGATCACGCGGGCGTCGTATTGATTGTCGCCGATCAGGGCATCGAGCCGTTCGACCGTGGCATCGATGCGCGTGACCATGCGGTCCAGGTCACCATCGTCTGCAAGCTTGCGCAGCCGCGCGGTGATGCCCGCGAGGTTGTCGACCGTCTGCTCGAGGCCCGGTCCGGCGAGGAGCGCATTGAGCCGGCCAGAGGCCGCGTCGAACGTCCGCAGCGTCTTGTCGATCGGCGCCGCGGCCAGGATCCCGTCGATGCGCTCAACCGTCGTGTTGGCGTTCTTGATGAGCTCCCCGACCGGCGCCTCGCCGAGTTTCTTGTCCAGATCAACGATGAGCACATTCAGATTCTGGCCCAGCGACTTGATGTCCGCCTCGTGGAGGTTCGCCAGAAATCCCTGGGCATTGGCGACGATCTCGCCGGTGAGACTCCGCGCGGAGGGCAGATAGGTGTACTTCGGAGTCCACTGGAACTCGAGCGGAGGGTATTTCGCCGGGTCGAGGAAGTCGATCGCGAGATACTGCTGACCGGTGAGGCCAGCGAGTTGAGTCTGGGCACGCAACCCCCTCCTCACCATCAGGATCGCATCACGTTTCAGCTGCTCGGCCTCCTTCGCGGAGACGTTGACGTTTGCCCGGACCACGATGTATTCCCTGCGCTTGTCCAATGAGACGCCACTTTCGTAAGTAGCCGACGAAGTCAGGATCTCCGAGACCTGACCCAGCGGGACGCCGCGGAAGCGCACCGGAGCACCGAGATCGAGTCCGGCGACCGACTCGTTGAAGTAAGTCTCGAAGGTGAATGTCGGCTGGAACAGCTTGCGGCCGCCCAGCAGGAAGAGCATGGCAAACAGAATCGTGAGACAGACCACCACGAACAAACCGAGTCGAATGTAGCGCTTGCGTTCGTCCATGTTTTAGCTCCTCGCTTGCTGCTTGCCCAGGTCAGGCTGGCGGTTGAAGAACTGACGTACCCGAGCGTCGGTGCTGTGATCGCGCAAGTCGGCCGGCTTTCCGTCGGCGATGATGCTGCGCGAGACCGGGTCCAGCATGATGGAGCGATCGGCAATGGCGAGGATGCTCTGCAGCTCGTGGGTCACCACCACGAAGGTGAAGCCCAGATTCTTGCGAAGCGACAGAATGGTCCGGTCCAGGTTTGCGGCGGTGATGGGGTCCAGACCGGCCGAGGGCTCATCTAGCAGCAGGATGTCGCAACCGAGCGCCATCGCGCGAGCGATGCCTGCGCGCTTCAACATTCCGCCGGATAGCTCCGCGGGCATCAGCGACTCGGCATAGGCCATCTCGAGTTGGTGCAGTAGCATGCGCGCAGTGAGGTTCTTGTCCGCGAGCGCCAGATCGGTGAACTGATCGAGCGGAAAGCGCACGTTCTCGAGCACGTTCAGCGAGCCAAACAGGGCGCCGCTCTGGTACATCACCCCGAGCTTGCGCTGCGTCTGCGCCTTCTCCTCCACGCCAGCAGTCGCAATGTTGGCTCCGTTGACGAAGATGTCGCCCGCCATCGGCTTGTACAGGCCGATGATAGTCTTCATCAGGCTCGACTTGCCGCTGCCCGATCCACCCAGGATCACCAGAATTTCGCCGCGCCCCACGTCGAACGAGGCGTTGTCGAGGAGGACGCGCGCGGGGTACCCCATGCGCAGGTTGCGCACGCTGATGGCCGGCAGCGCGCCGCCCGCAGTCGCGGCGGCATTGTCGGCGCGCGCTTGGGTGTGCATCATCTTGCTCGTTCAGCTCGTGAAGACGGCGAAGAGGCCGTCGATCACGACGATCAACACGATGCTCGTGACGACCGCGCTGGTCGCCGAAAGGCCAACCGAGGTCGCACCGGCGCCGGTAGTAAGCCCGCGGTGGCATCCGACCGCTGCGATCGTCAGGCCAAAAACAGCGCTCTTGACGATGCCGAGCATGAAGTCCGTGGCCGTCACCGCCCCAAGCAGTTGGTTGTAGAACTGCAGGAAGCCGATGTCGAAGGTGGCCATCACCAGCGCCCCACCGAAGATTCCCACGACATCGGCCAGGACCGTGAGCAGCGGCACGACCAGCATCGCCGCGAGCAGCCGCGGCAGGACCAGGAAGTGGATCGGATCGAGTCCGAAAGTCGAGATCGCGTTCAGTTCCTCGTTGACTTTCTGCGTGCCGATTTGCGCGGCGAACGCCGCCCCGGTGCGTCCGGCAAGCACGATGGCCGTCATCAGCGCGCCGAGTTCGCGCAGCATGGCGACCCCAACGCCATTCACAACGAAAATCACCGCACCGAACTCGCGCGCCACGAGCCCCACCTCGAAGGCGATGATCACGCCCATGAGGAAGCCCATCAACAGGACGATTGGGACCGCATTCGCACCGGCTTCGGTGGCGACGTCGAACACATCGCCCCAGTTCACCGTGCGAGCCTGCCGGAAAGCACGCACGCATGCTCCAAGGAACCGGGCTATCTCCTTCAAGTAAGCCATCTGCTGCGCAGTCGCGCGGCCCGTCTGCTCGAGGATGCCGATCGGCCGCCGGGCGCGGGTTGCCGCGACGAAGTCCTTGGGCTCGTAGTCGCGAATCAGGGCGGCGAGGTTGGGAGCGAGCTCCCGGATTTCGACTTGCGCATCCGCCGGACGATCGCGCCGAATGAGATCGAACAGGAGCGCAATGCCGACGTCGTCGACATACTCGAGCCGCGAGGCATCGACGATTACCCGACGGTTCGGATTACGCGTGAGCGTGTCGATAGCGTATTTCCAGACGGGCGCAGCCGTGTAGGCCGTGATTCGGCCTTGCAGCACAACGCTCACGGCATCATCACCTGTACCTGAATCGCTCGCTGTGGTAATCGACATCGTGCCGCCTCACGCCAATCGCAGCGATTTCGCCGAGTATTCTCCTTTCGCGGCTAACCCGTCGCGACCTTCACAGACGATGCAACCATTCAGCCCCGTGTGCCTGACCCATTCCTGGAGCTTGACGCGCCCGACAGCCTTGGACGGCAGCGAAACCGCTGCCCGTTTCGTACCAGTCGAGCATTCGCTTCGTCCAGCTCGAACCCATTGATTCTCAGCCGCAGAGGCGTTGCATCGGCCATATAGCCTGAGCTTAGGTGCGCACCGGTCGGGCTCGGGCGGTGGCCGGACTGTTGGAGTTGCCTCGAATTACTTCGCCGAGTGTACCGGAGGTGTGGGGGCAGCGGCGACTTGCGCAGAGCGCGCCCCCGGCCGGCACTGTTCCGGGCGGTCACGAAAGGGTTGGGTCTCCACAGGGTCCTCCGGCACATAGGCCAAGCCGAGTCCGGTCAGCGCCGCAACAAGCATCTGGTTGGTCATGTTGAAGACGAGCTGGCCTTCAACGCGCACTTTCAACTCGCGGCCTCCTCTCTCAAACTCCCAGGCGTACAGTCCGCCATGCGTGGGCAGGCGCAGATTGATGCAATTGTGACTGAGCAGCTGTTCCAAGCTCCGGGAGCGGGACAGTTCAGCGGCGCAGCAGTTACTTTCGAGTGGATGGCGGCTTCATCATGTGCTGAAACAGAGGAGCGAAAACCATGCGAGGAGCTGTTCTCTACGGCACCTTTCGACTCCTGATGTAGAACATTGGAGGGGGCGACATCGAACTTACGAGGGACTACCTCTTGGAGATCGCAAGCGCCGCCTCGAAAATTACGATACGAGGAGCCCGGTATCGCGAGCACATCGAGCGGATGAGCAATCAATGACGACCGCGTGGTCAGAAGACGAGTCACCGCCATGCTCGCCACAAGGCCCCGGTCGGCCGTACATGGCGCGCCCGGTAGAGCCCGCCCCATTACTTCTTGCGCGAAAGTAGCAATGCGAGTCCCCGGCCGCGCGAATTTTCAGTTCGGCGGCTGGCTTTGCCCGAAATCAGACATTCGCCACGGCCGTTGGCCTGCACATTGACGGCGGGACCTCTGCCGCGCAACGCGCGCGAGTGGCGTGATGTATCGTCGGACAGGATGATGTCAGTTATCATCGAAATGATCCTGCGTCCCTTGTCGCGGGGCGGCATCGCTGCCATCCGCTGTTGATGCCCGACTGTAATGGAGAATCAATGACGATTGGAGAATCAAATGGCGATTGCACAGTCGGATGAGTCTGCCGAGCGCGCCTTCAACGAGCCGCTCGGCGGCAATGTCATGCCGCGGTTTGCCGGTACCGCGACGATGTTCCGCCTGCCGGTCCAGCACACATCGCGCGGAGTTGGGATCGGCATCATTGGCGTTCCTCTGGATATCGGCACCAGCAATCGCGCGGGGACCCGCTTTGGTCCTCGACAAATCAGGAGTGAATCGGCGCTCATCCGTCCGTACGGCATGGCAACGCGAGCGGCACCGTTCGAAAGCTTTCAGGTGGCCGATCTCGGCGATGTTCCTCTAAACACCTACAATCTCGCCGCCTCGATCGGCATCATCGAACAGTTCTATGATGCCGTCCTGCACAATGGCGTCAAGCCGTTGTCAGTGGGCGGGGATCACACCATTACTCTGCCGATCCTGCGCGCATTGCACCGCAGACATGGACCGATGGCCCTGATTCATGTGGACGCTCACGCTGATGTAAACGACGAGATGTTCGGCGAGAAAGTGGCGCATGGCACCATCTTCCGTCGCGCAATCGAGGAAGGTCTGGTCGATGCGAAGCGGATGTATCAGATCGGATTGCGCGGCACCGGGTACAGTGCCGAGGATTTTGACTGGACGCGCCAACGGGGAGCCGTAGTGGTACAGGCTGAAGAGTGCTGGTATAGGTCACTCGACCCGCTGATGCAGGAGGTGCGGGCACGGATCGGATCACAGGTTCCTACCTACCTGAGCTTCGACATAGACGGACTGGATCCGTCGGTTGCGCCCGGAACAGGCACGCCGGAAGTAGGTGGACTGACGGCCACGCAGGGGTTGGAAGTGATTCGCGGCGCATTCGGAACGAATCTGGTCGGCGCGGATCTCGTGGAGGTATCGCCTCCCTATGACGTTTCCGGCAACACCTCGTTGCTCGCCGCAAATCTCCTGTTCGAGATGTTGTGCAGCTTTCCCGGCTGCAAGAGAAGGTCCGCTCCGGCCTGACGGCGGTGGGAGGGAGCCCCGACATGAGTGCCCGCCGCATGGCAGGCGACGTGCGTCCCCGTAGCCCTGCGAAGGCAGCACATGCTACGTTTGAGCCCGTTACTTCGTATCAATGAGAGGGGGAGACTGCGATGAAGTTATCAGCTGGGTGCTCGAGAGTGCTTTCGGGTCGAATTGCGGTCGCGGCGGCTGGGTTGCTGCTCGCGGCAGCCTCCGTAGAGGCAAAAGATGTAAAAGTCGCTTTGACCGGGGCCGAAGAGACGCCGGCCGTGACGACCTCGGCGTCCGGCACCGGAACCATCACAGTGAACGAGGACAAGTCCGTCAGTGGGTCGATCAAGACCCAGGGGATGAAGGGCACGGCCGCTCATATACACACGGGAGCTCCCGGCGAGAGCGGACCACCTATCATTACCCTCACTCAGGGGGCCGACGGCACTTGGACGGTACCGGCAGGCTCGAAGCTCACGGATGAGCAATACGCCAGTTTCAAGAGTGGCAAGCTTTATGTGAACGTCCACAGCGCTGAGCACCCGCCCGGCGAGATCCGCGCGCAGCTAAAGCCCTGAAGCCACTGTCGAATGCGTCGCCGGCCAACGGGATCAGAAGAGGGCCTTGGCCGCGACTACCCTTCCGGTGGTATTGATCAGCCCGCTGGAAGTGTTCAAGGTCTGAGAAATCGGTGGGTAGCGGCAGCGCATCCGATGTGGCGGGCATAGGCTCGACCTGCGGCCGTGCCGCGTGCGGGAGAAAAGTTTGAGCGAATCGCTGACGCGTCTGTTGGATGGCTGTCGAAACGGCCATTCGCTGCCAGGCGGCCTGTATCGGGATCCCGAGGTCTACGAGAAGGAGATCCGGGCGATTTTCTTGAAATCATGGCTGTGTGTGGGGCATCAAAGTCAGATCCCGCAGCGCGGCGACTACTTCCTGTTCGAGATGGCGGGCGAGTCGGTCATTATCGTTCGCGAGTCTGAGGACCGGATCAACGCATTGTTGAATGTTTGCCGCCATCGCGGCTCGCGGCTCTGCGACACTGCAACCGGGCACGAGTCGCGCCTGGTGTGCCGCTACCATGGTTGGACTTACGGTCTCGATGGTTCCCTGCGAGCGGCGAGCCGCATGTCCGACGGGTTCGATCGCTCGCTTTACGGCCTCCACCGCCTGCAGTTGCGGGTGTTCGCGGGGCTGATTTTCATCAACTTTGATCCCAGCCCGGTGCCTTTCGATCCGATCGAGAACGACTTGGCCGCGCCCCTGGCGCCTTATCAGCTCGACCGCGCCAAGGTGGCTCACCGGCAGAACTATCCGATCGCGAGCAACTGGAAGCTGGCCGTCGAGAACTACTGTGAGTGCTATCACTGCGCACCCGCGCACCCTGAATATTCCGTGGGACACGGACGGGCCATACCGGGCGACGAGCTGGCCACTTTACTCGCGCCAGTGATGGCCCGTGCGGCGGCTGCTGGCCTGACGGAAGAGTCGTACGTACGCAATTCCTGGCTGGCGGCAGGCGCTTTGGGGACCGATCGCGGCTATAAGCGATATGCGCTGCTGCGCGGGCACAAGACCGGGAGTCGCGATGGCAGCCCGCTCGCGCCATTTCTCGGCACGATCAAGGATTACGACGGCGGCGCAACCGACCTGCATTTTGGGCCGATGATGTTTGGCCTGGCCTATTGTGATCACGTGGTGCTGTATCGATTCACCCCGCGCGGGCCGCGTAACACCGATTGCGAAATCACGTGGCTCGTCAACGGTTCGGCCGCTGAAGGCAAGGATTACGATCTCGCCGAGCTCACCTGGCTGTGGGACGTGACTACTGTCGCGGACAAGCAGATCATCGAGCGCAACCAGGCGGGTGTTGACTCGAGATTCTACCGGCCTGGGCCGCTCTCGCCGATGGAGGAATTCACGGGGCTTTTCCTGCAGTGGTACGTGGCAACCATGCGGGCCGCCGGGTAGCAGAAAAAAATGCCAGAAATTGTTCCGCAATTGCGGAGCGTCATTCCGCTCGAGGAGGGCGCCTGAAATGCGAGCCTCGCAAACAATCTGCCGAGATAGGGCCGCACTATCTGTTTATCATTGATTTCATTAACTAAATCCGGCTAGGGGAGGGTTGACCTGCCACCTTATTTGTAGAAGATGTACGAAACACAGCAAGGGGCAGGGGATTCATCCCCAGGTGGTGCCGGCGGCTACGGCGACGGGTCTGCAAGGTGGCTCGATGACAAAAGCGCTTTCCCATTCATTTCCGCGAAGACTTCCATCGGTAGTTGGCGCACTGCTGCTCGGGCTGACACTATCCTTTGGCCTAGCCATAGCTCACGGTACGGAGGCGCCAGCGAGCGACTCGCAGGGCGCAAACCGGCCCGCTGCCGGTGCCAGCGAATCGCTAGAGGCAACCTCGCCGGCCCGTGTTCGTCTCATTTCCCAAGAACAATACTTCAATACCCTGGCCTATGTGTTCGGCCCCGACATCAGTGTGTCCGCGCACTTCGCGCCGTTCCGGCGAACCGATGGACTTCTGGAGATCGGGGCAGCTGCCGCGGGCATCACCTCCGGACAGATGCAGGAGTTTCAGCGCACTGCCGCCGCACTGGCAGAGATGGTTGTCAGCCCCGCGCACCGGAATTTCCTGATTCCGTGTACGCCGCGGCACGAGGATGCCGCCGACAAAGGCTGCGCCACCACGTTTCTCACCTCCGTTGGCCGGGTGCTCTATCGGCGGCCGATGAGCAAGGCCCAGCAGGCGAATCTCATCGCCCAGGCGGGGGATGCGGCCAATCGCCTCAAGGACTTCTACGCGGGGCTGGCCGTCGCTCTCGAGGGAATTCTCGTCTCACCCGACCTGTTGTTCATCATGGATCGATCGGAGCCGGATCCGACGAGACCCGGCTACCGCCGCCTCGACTCGTTCTCACTGGCGAGCCGGCTCAGCTTTTTCCTCTGGAATGCCGCGCCCGATGACGAATTGTTGAAGATGGCGGAGCACGGGGACTTGCAGACGCTACAGGGGCGCTCGCGGGCTGTTGACTACATGCTGCGCAGCCCACGACTGGAAACCGGGGTGCGCGCCTTCTTCGACGATATGCTGGGCTTTGATGATTTTGCCGTGCTTGCGAAGGATCCCGGCATTTATCCTGCGTTCGTCGGCGACACTGTCCAGGATGCGCGCGAACAGACCCTGCGCACCATTGTCGATCACCTGCTCGTCAGAAAGCTCGACTATCGGGATCTGTTCACGACACGACATACATTCATGTCTCCCTCGCTTGCCACGCTGTACGGCGTGCCGACGCCCCCGGGATGGACGTCCTATCAGATCCCCGAGGATAGCCAGAGAGTGGGCCTGCTCACCCAGATCGCCTTTCTCGCCTCGCATGCGCATCCCGGGCGAAGCTCGCCGACGCTGCGCGGTAAAGCACTGCGAGAGCTGCTCCTGTGTCAACAGGTTCCTCGTCCACCGCCGAACGTCGACTTTTCTCTGATCGAAGATCCGAAGTCCACGCTCCGCACTGCGCGCGAGCGCCTGGCCGCTCACCGTGCGAATCCTGTTTGCGCCGGGTGTCACAAGATTACCGATCCGATCGGACTGGCCTTGGAGAATTTCGACGGCGCAGGTCAGTACCGGGATACCGAGAGAGGGGCCCCGATCGATGCCAGCGGCAATCTCGATGGGAAGAGCTTTACCGACCCCGTTGGGTTGACCCAAGCGTTGCACGACAGCCCGGGTTTGCCTGCCTGCCTGGTCAAACGCGTGTACACGTACGGAACCGGCGGCCCTATCAAGGCGAATGACACTAGCGTGCTGCCGTACCTGAACAGTCAATTTGCCGCGGGGCAATACCGGTTGCCGGATCTGCTGCGAACCATCGCTCTGAGCAACGCATTTTCCCGTGTCACCGATGCGGCCGCTGCGCCAGCGCCTACGAAGGCCGCTAGCGTGCCATCTGCCGCGCCTCCCGTGGCCAGCAATAGGGTCGCGGCATCCGACAGACTGACTGGAGCACAAAAGTGAAGACATTGAGCCGCCTCGAAAGCCTCGGCAGGCGCCGATTCTTGCGGGGCATGTTGAATGGTGGCGTGGTGACGCTGGGTCTGCCCCTCCTCAATTGCTTCCTGAATGAGAACGGCACGGCGATGGCCAACGGCGCGTCGCTGCCGATGCGCTTTGGCACCTGGTCCTGGGGGCTGGGAATGAACTCCAAGGTGTTTGTTCCGGCCAAGGTGGGGGCGGACTACGAGCTTCCCGAAGAGCTGGCCGCACTGGCTGCCGTGCGCCAGCATGTGAACGTCTATACGAACTTCAACGCAATGCGGGATTCCGCACCCAACCTCTGCCACTACTCAGGTTGGGTCATCCTGCGCACGGGCTCGGCGCCGATTGGCTCCGAGGACCGTCCGGGCGAGACGATCGATGTCACGATCTCCCGTGTCATCGGCCGAACGACGCGCTTCCAGACGGTTACGGCTACTGCGAATGGCGATGTACGCACCAGCTTCAGCTACGAGAACGCCAACTCGATCAATGCCGCGGAAGCCTCGCCCCTGAACTTCTATAAGCAGCTGTTCGGTACGGACTATCAGGATCCCAACGCCAGCTCGTTCACCCCGAATCCGCGCATCATGGCGCGCAAGAGCGTCCTGTCGGGAGTGCTGGACCAGACAAAAGAGCTTGCGAAGATGGTCGGCGCCGAAGATCGGGCGCGGCTCGAGCAGTACTACACCGACCTGCGCGATCTCGAGCGGCAGTTCGATCATCAGCTCACCAAGCCTGAGCCCATCGCGGCCTGTCACGCCGTCACGGCACCGACGGAGGATCCCAGGACCACGGTTGATTCGGAGGTGGTCGCACTACGTCATCGGATGCTGACCGATCTCATGGTCATGGCAGTGGCGTGCGATCAGACCCGAGTGTTCAACATGGCGTATTCCGCTGCGTTTGCCTCGACTATCAAGGCTGGCTACGAGAAGCCGCACCATACCTGTACGCACGAAGAGCCTGTTGATCAAGCGCTGGGCTATCAGCCTACGGCGTCGTGGTTCCTGCGGCGCTCGATGGAGTCATGGGCATACTTTGTCGAGGCCTTTACCAAGGTCAAGGAAGGCGATGGAACGTTGCTGGACAACGTTCTGATCTATGCCACCACGGATACCGCCTGGGCCCGGATCCACTCTCTGGACGGCATTCCCATGTTTACTGCCGGGCGTGCCGGCGGCCGCATCAAGACGGGTCTGCACATTGACGGCGCTGCCGGGCCTGCAGCGCGACTGGGCTATACGGCGATGAAGGTCATGGGCGTGGACACGCAGTCCTGGGGCACCAAGAGTAACAACACGTCCAAGGAGCTGGGAGAGATTTTGTCCTGAGCGGCTCTGACCGCCGTGCGACTTCAAACTCGATGGGACAGCCTTCGGAACAACAGCGAGCGTGCCGGATGAAGCGAGGGGTAGGTGTGATCAGGATTGCGATGCTGGCAGGATCCTGTTTCTTCTTCTTGACCGTAACCCCGGACTGCAGGGCGTTCGGCGCCCGCCAGACTGAGGATTACGTCCACGTCCCCATGCCGCCACACTTCCGTGTCGAGGCGACCGAGTTGGATGGTCCGGTATTCGCCGACGCGAATGGCCGTACGTTATATCGTTGGCCATTCAAGAATTTGCGCGTGGGCAATACCGGCGACCCCAAGGGCGAGTCGAACTGCACCGCTGCGAAGAGCACGACAAACGCCGGCTACATGAGTCCTTACCCGGGGGGATTCACTCTTCCTGAGCTGGATCGGCGGCCGAGCTGCACGCAGGCGTGGCCTCCAGCGCTCGCGCCTGCAAATGCGAAGCCGATTGGCAAGTGGACGATAATCACTAGAAAGGACGGAGCGAAGCAGTGGGCATTCGACGGCTTTGCGCTCTATACGTCGGCTCTCGACAAACGGCCTGGCGATGTCCTGGGTGCTGATACATATGATCACAAGGGCGACGATCCCGCCGAGCGAGTGCCAGTGCAGCCACCGCCCGACCTGCCCCCGGGATTCAATGTAGCCACGACGCGTGTTGGCCGGTTACTGCTGAACGGTCGAGATTTTTCCATATATGCCTCCGATGCGGATGGGCCCAATAAGTCGAATTGCGATTCCGAGTGCGCCAAGACCTGGGTACCCATGCTCGCTCCGCAGTCGGCGCACCCGCACGGGGATTGGGCCATTTTCGAGCGCTCGCCGGGAGTGAGGCAGTGGGCGTTTCGGAAACGGCCGCTGTATCGTTTCGCCCTGGATTCATACTCTCACAGCTTCCAGGGAAGCGATGAGCCGGGCTGGCACAATGTTTTCACCCAGCTCGCGCCGCCAATTCCCGCCGGATTTACCGTGCAAAACACGACGGCGGGACAGGTTGTCGCGGATGCAAACGGCAAAACGGTCTATATGTACTCGTGCGGCGACGATGCGATAGATCAGTTGAGTTGCGATCACCCGGACGAGACTCAGGCCTACCGGCTTGCCATGTGCGGAGCCGGTGATCCCGAAAGGTGTCTGCATACATTTCCATACGTTTTGGCGCCAAAGGGTGCCAGGAGCAGCAATCGCTCCTGGAGTGTGATCGACATCGATCCGAAGAGCGGCCATCTGGCGGCTCGTGGTCAGCCGGATGCGCTGCATGTCTGGGCTTACAGAGGCCGGCCGGTTTACACCTATGCCGGGGACCAGCGAGCAGGTGATACCAATGCCGACGGGATCGGGGAGTTCAGGGGCGAGCGCGAGGGATTCAAGGCGTATTGGGTGCGAGACGATTTCAACAGACGCGCGGGCTGATCGGCTGCGAGCTGGAGAGGACAAGTGATGCAATCTGAAGCAGACGGAACCTTGCGCAAGTCGGCGCTTACAGGCGCGTTGGCCGTTCTGACGCTGCTCGCCATTGGATCGGATAGCGCGTCAGCTGCTGATGCGACCGCTCCCAAAGACGGCACCGTTGCATACGTCCTGACGGATCTCCACTGGGCTGTCTACGAAAGCGCGGACGGTAAGACAGAATGTCCGGCGGGTTTCAACGAAGGCAATCGGGAACACTTCAAGAAGCTCTTTCCGGAAAACGGCACGACCCGGACGCTGCTCGACACCCAGTTGCGGCGCGAGATCGATGGCTGGTATCCCAGTACGGCGCCGGAGCCATTCGAGTTTCATGAAGCGGGCGGACCGACGGCATACGGTTTGAATCTCGACGGCAAGCTGGGCCCGAACGACTTCGCCGGCCCGGACGGCGAGAAGGGCATCGACAATCAGCTTTACCGCGTGTTGGGCTGCATCCGCAACTACCGGCCTCCGGAAGGCGCCATTCAAGGCTTCGACAACGATGAGGTGACCAAGGACGTCTACAATCGGATCATCATCGAGCTATCAGGCGTGGAAAGCCTGGTGAACGACAATGATGTGCAGGTCATGGTGTACCGCGGGCGGGACCCCATTCTTCTCGACTCGACGGGGAAAAATGCGATCCCCGGCGCCTCGCAGCGTATCGACACCCGGTGGGGTGCCAAGTTCGTTCAGAAGCTGCATGGCAGGATCACCGACGGTGTGCTGACCACCGATCCGGCGGACCTCGTCTATCCCTGGGCCGTGTTCTACATTCCCACCGACGAGTTCATGCACGCCGCGCGATTCAAGCTCAAGCTGTCGCCGACGGGAGCTGAGGGAATGCTCGGCGGATATACGGACATCGAGACCTGGTATTCGCAAATGATGAGGTCTTATTCGACCCATCATCAAAGCTATGGTCAGTCCTCCGCGCCGTCCATCTATAAAGCGCTGCGGCGGCTGGCCGATGGCTACCCAGATGCGAAGACCGGCGCCAATTCGGCGATCTCATCGGCGTTGCTGGCGAAGTTCACGCAAATCGTCATCGTCCCCGCTTCGAAAAATCAGGTTGCCTCGATGTCGCTGCAACCTGCGGTGGTTCCCTATGCAGGTCCTCCTTTCCCCCGATCTGTCGAGGAAGAGACTGCTGAGAATGGTGCAAAGGTCGCCGCGACAACCGGTCCGGGAGAAAAATAGCTCCAGAGCGCGTGCGCTCAGCGATGCCTTGAGAAAAGGCGAGTTGCAACACGACCGCGGCCAGGTCACGAGCGTTGAGGGGGTCGGTCACAGTGGAAAAGGTTGTCATCGAGCTGCTCGGCCAGTTCGAGCGCGGTAAGATCTCCCGGCGCCAGCTCGTGCAAGGCCTGACTCTGGGGGCTCTAGCTGCGGCTGCGGGAAGCGCGCCGGCTCTCGGAGTGCCGTCTCGACGCAGCCCGTTCAAGGCAATAGCTGTCAATCACATCTCCTACGGTGTCGCGGACTATGCGCGCACCCGGGACTTCTACGCGGGTCTATTCGGCATGCAGGTCAGCGGTGACGATGGGAAGCAGTGCAACCTGCAGTTTGGGGACAACTACGTCATTGCGCGCAAATCGCGCCAGCCTGACGGCAAGCCGTACGTGGATCACATTGCGTACACAATCGACACATGGGACCAGAAATACGTCGCGGAAGAGCTCCGGCGGCGTGGCATGGACCCGCGGCCGGATACCGACGAAAGTTTTCACGTCAAGGATCCTGACGGTTATGATTTGCAGATCGCCAGCCGGAAACTGATGAGCCTGCCATGAGATCTTCGTCCAAACTGCGGTGCGTTGCGGCGCTCGCTTTGCTTGCGCTGCTGCCGGCGGCCCATGCCGACGACAAGGATGTGATTGATTATCGACAGCACATCATGAACACCCTGAATGAGCAGGCCGCGGCGTTGGGGCAGATTTTGTCCGCGTCGGTTCCGGACGACAATGTGATTGCGCATCTCGATGCGATCGCGCTTACGGCGTCCACCGCGCTGAAGGCCTTTATGTCCAAGGTTCCCGGAGGGGAGGCGAAGCCGGACGTCTGGGCGAACTGGGCGGACTTCTCCAAGCGGATGAACGACTTCGCACGTATGACCGCGGAGATGGCCAAGACGGCACACGAGCATGGTAAGGACGCCGGGCTTGCGAATGTCGTGGATGCGCTCAGCTGCAAGAGCTGTCACGACACTTACCGCAAGGAAAAGCCAAAGCAGTAGGCAGCTCGTTTACGGTGGGAGCTGCAAAACTGATACGTCAGTTGCTGGGCACGGTCTTTCTGTTGGCCAGCGCAACGTGCTTTGCGCAGGATCATAGTGCCTCCCCGATAGCCAACTCACCCATCGAGCGCGGGAGATACCTTGCAGCGGCCGGCAATTGTCTGAGCTGTCATACACGGCCAGGCGGTGAGCCCTTCGCGGGAGGAGTGGCATTCGAGACTCCGCTGGGTACCCTATATTCGACGAACATCACGCCGGAGCCGGAAACGGGCATTGGACGGTGGACCGTCGGGGATCTGCAAAGAGCAATGCACGAGGGGATTGCTCGGGACGGCTCGCACCTGGTTCCTGCCTTTCCCTATACGTCGTTCACGAAAGTCAGCAACGCCGACGTGGCCGATATTTACGCGTATCTGCGCACTCTGCCTCCAAAACGTTACACGCCCCCCGCGAATGGCCTGTGGTTCAAGATGCGATGGCCCGTGGCCTTATGGAATAGCCTCTTCTTCACGACGGGGCGATATGTTCCCGATCCCGGGAAATCGGCGGAGTGGAATCGCGGCGCCTATCTCGTCGAGGGATTAGGACATTGCGGCGCGTGCCACACCCCGCGAAATGCCTTTCTCGCGGAACAACAGGACAAGGCGTACACCGGAGGGGTCATTCGGGATGAGCTCAGCAGAGGGAAGGTGGGCCGGTGGTTCGCTGTAAACCTGACCTCCGCGAAGCACGGGCTCGGTTCGTGGTCCGTTGCGGACCTCGAGAAATATTTTCGCACGGGTGTGAGTTCTCGAGCCGGCACGTTCGGGCCCATGAATGAAGTGATCGTGAACAGCCTGAAATGGCTCACGCCTGCCGACCTGCACGCGATGGCCGTGTACGTGAAGAGCTTGCAGGCAGAGCCGTATGCCGGTGATCGGGTACCGCCTGAGCTCGTGGCAGCCGGCGCGTCAATCTACAAGGAACGGTGCGAGAAGTGCCACGGCGCTTCGGGCCGCGGCGGCTTTTTTAGCGGACCGCCGCTGGCGGGCAGCGCAGTCGTCCAAGGGGAGGACCCGGCGTCGCTGATCAACATAATCATCCACGGGCCGTCGAGGGCAAAGGGCGTCTCATATGGGGGATGGGAGACCATGTCCGCATATGGAGATGTCCTCGACGATTCCCAGGTAGTTGCCGTCAGCAACTTCGTGCGGGGTAGCTGGGGGAATCAGGCCGGGCCGGTCAGTCCCGCAGCCGTCAGGAGCCTGCGCTAGACGACCGCCCGAGGTCTAGAGCGGTCGACCTAGGGGTGCTCCAGGCATTCGTCGACGTCCTGCCTGCGCTGCCCCAGCGGGCTACGGCTTCGGCGGCAGCATGTATACCTTGTGGCAGCTTTCACAGTCGAGTGTAGACTTGATCTTGGGTCCCACGGCGGCCGCACCGGCGTCTTTCGCCGCTTTTGCCAGCTCATCACTCGAGGCCACCAGGCCGTCGAGGCGCCTGGCGAAGTCCGGCCAGTTCGACCAAACCTCCGGCTTCGAGCTGCCGCCCTGAATCTTGGGCTCAAACGCCTTCTTTGCCTGCGTTGCCGTGGCGGCAATCACCTTCAAGTGGACCGCGAAGCTGTCAGCAGGAGCCTTCTTGGCGAGGATCATGTCGATAGCGGCAAGCTGCTCGCCCAGGGTCTTCATGACGTGTCTGCGGTAATCGATTGCATCCTGATCGTCTGCGGCTGCGATAGCGGATGCGGCCAGCAATGCCGCGAGGGCCAGCCCTTTCGCTGTTCGTCTCAATCTGACGCTCCTCGGTTCGTTTTCGAGTTCGTATGCGCGCCGCTGCAGCGCCGGCCCGGTCAGCTCTTCGCGGCCCAGGAGTCGCAATGCCCCTTCTCATCCACCGGCCCGCTCATGATCTGGCAGCTGCCACAGGCCGGCTTGCTGCCATCGCGGCTGAAGAATCCGCACCCACCGCAGGTCTCGTCGGCTTTCGGGGACACGCTGGCGTAGTGGAGCGAGGCGCGCAGCGATTCGGAAGTGGGATCGACGCAGGAATCCGCTGCCCGGGCGGTCCCGACCACGCGGGGGACGATCGCGAGCGCCGCGGCGAATTGCAAGACGCGCTGGAGAAGAACTCTGCGGGGCAGCTCATCCACGGGTCGGATCTCCTGATCAGCTCTGCGGGCTCCACAGACTAGCGAGTAGGTCAGATGGCCGCAAGCCCGCACGAGCCGCGGACCGCGTGCAACCGCTCTGCAATCAAACAGCGCGGCGCTGCCATGTTGGTGAGACTTTCCCGCATTTACGAGCCATTGGACCTGCCCGGGTGCACGGACGGAAGCTGCAGACGAGCCTGCCTCGTGGCAGCGGCGACTGGTGGCGTCCTCCGGCAACCGTGCCAGCGGCGGCAAAACAAAGTTACGCAGGTCCCGGGCTTCAATATTGCTGGTCACGCATCCTCCGAGGTGCAAATCTCGAAAATATGCGAGTGGCGTACTTCAATTTTGTAGTGGACCGACGCACGCCCCGGCTCGCCGCCAGCGCCGACGATTGACTCAGGTGTGCGTTTGTTTGAACATCTGACCTAGTCCTGCGCCGCACCGCCTGCGTCCACCGAGTTTACCGGCGTCACAAAAAAGGGAGTGCGCCGTTTCAAACACGGGGAGCGCGTCCCGCGCTCCGAGATGGCATTGCGGCGACTGACGTGTGAGCTGATGCGTGCTGAAAGCCGGATACACGGCTTACACGGGGGCGGCCTGGTTTGAAAGGCAGTAGGGGGGACCAGATGAGCTTGGCAACGAACGAGGTGATCGCGCCTGTCGCGAAGCCACTCGGGTCGATCGACCCGGCAGTTGCTAGCGCCTTCGAGCAGCTCGAGCAGCGCCCTGGGGACGCGCTGGAGCTTGCGCAAGACATTCTGACAATTTCCCCAGATCATCCCCTCGCCATTCTCATCTCGGGTATCGCGCAGCGTTCGTTGGGTGACACCCGGGCGGCGATGGCAACTCTGGAGCGCTTGATCACGCTGCAGCCGAGCGCCGGCGTAGCGCATTACGAGTACGGGTTGACGCTGTCGGCGTGCGGACGGGATGAGGCGGCAGTCAGCTCCCTGCGGCGGGCCGTTGAGTTGAGCCCCGATATCCCGGGAGCTTGGCGCATGCTCGCGGACCACCTCACGGCGATTGGCGATGCGGGCGGCGCGGATGCCGCCCGAGCGCGCCATATGGTCGCTGCCACCCGCGATCCTCGACTCATGCGCGCGGGAGCGGCGCTCGCGGCCAACGACATTCCAACTGCTGAGTCTCTGCTGCGCGAGCACCTGAAACAGCATCCGACAGATATCGCCGCGATTCGAATGTTCGCGGAGGTTGCCGCACGCGTGGGGCGCTACTCAGATGCCGAATCGCTGCTGACCCGCTGCCTGGAGTTGGCGCCCGGCTTTGCAGAGGCGCGCGCTCACTACGCGACAGTCCTGAATCGCCAGAACCGCAATATCGAGGCACTGGCACAGTTAGACCGGCTCTTGCAAGCGGAGCCCCGCAATCCCAATCATCGCAACCTCAAGGCCTCGATCCTCGTCGCCGTCGGCGAATACCAACAGGCCATCGAGCTGTACGGCGGCCTGGTTGCCGAATTCCCGCGGAAGGCGAAGATATGGCTGAGCTATGGCCACGTGCTGAAGACGGCGGGGCAGCAGGAGGAAGCCATTCGCGCCTATCGCAAGTGTCTGGAGATTGCCCCTCATTTCGGTGACGCCTGGTTCACGCTGGCGAATCTCAAGACTTATCGCTTCAGCCCTGCCGACGTGACCGCGATGCAAGGCGCGGTGGAGCGCGAGGACGCCTCGATCGATGACCGGCTGCACCTGCACTTCGCGCTCGGCAAGGCATTCGAGGATGCCGCATCGTATGGGAAGTCATTCGAGCACTACGCCGAAGGCAATCGCCTGCGCAGAAGTCAGATCTCCTACCGCGCCGAGGATACGACGCGGCTCGTTGAGCGCTCCCGGCAGGTGTATACGCGCGAGTTGTTCACCGAGCGAGCCGGAGGCGGATCGCCCGCCAGAGATCCGATCTTCATAGTGGGTCTACCGCGCGCCGGATCCACCCTGGTGGACCAGATTCTGTCGAGCCATTCGCAGGTCGAAGGCACGATGGAGCTCTACGACATGATCGACCTGGCGTGGAGCCTGAATGCCGCCGCGGCGCCGGGAGCCGCTGGCCAGTATCCCGGAATCGTGGCGACGCTGAGCGCCGGACAGCTGCGCGACATCGGCGATCAATACCTGCGCAGAACGCGGGTGCAGCGCAAGACCGACGCTCCTTACTTCATCGACAAGATGCCCAACAACTGTATGCATGTCGGCTTGATTGCGCTGGCATTGCCGAACGCGAAGATCATCGACGTGCGCCGCCATCCATTGGGCGGCTGCTTCTCGGCGTTCAAGCAACATTTCGCCCGCGGACAACATTTTAGCTACGACCTGGCGGATGTGGGCCGCTACTACCGCGACTACCTCGAGCTAATGGAGCACCTCGACAAGGTCCTTCCGGGCCGAGTCCACCGAGTGCACTACGAGTCGCTCGTCGAGAACACCGAGGCGGAGGTCCGCGCGCTTCTGAACTATTGCGGCCTGCCGTTCGAAGAGTCTTGTCTGCGGTTTCACGAGAACGAACGCGCGGTTCGTACCGCCAGCTCCGAGCAGGTACGCCAGCCCATATTTCGCCACGGTCTGGAGCAATGGCGCTGCTATGAAGAATGGCTCGGTCCGCTCAAAGCGGCGCTCGGGCCCGTGCTCGATGGCCAGCGGGCCGTACCACACCTGCAGAGTCATGAATTCGATAACTAACGCACTGAAACATAGGGGAGTCCAGATGCATTGCAGTCCATCGGTAACGCGGACCCGCGCCTCGAAGCCTGCCACTCGCGTCCTGCTGCCCGCGCTGGGGCGCTACACGCCGGTGGCGGCTGCGATCTTTTCGATTCTACGCGGAGTGCACGCCGCCGAAACGCCGGCGGAGGAAAGCAGTGGCGGTGTGCTGGAAGAAGTTACTGTGACCGCAACGAAGCGCAGCGAGGACCAGCAAAGCGTGCCCATCAGCATTCAGGCGCTCAGCTCCAAGGGGCTGGAGCAGATGAATGTGCAGAGCTTCAATGACTATGCCCAGACCCTGACTTCGGTAACGTTTCAGTCCGCGGAGCCCGGACATGCGATCGTGAGCATGCGGGGTATCTCCAGCGGCAGCGGCGGGAACTCCTCCGGATCGTTGCCGACCGTAGGCATGTATCTGGACGAGCAGCCCATTACGACGATTCAGGGCGCGATCGACGTCCACATGTACGACATTGCGCGCGTCGAAGTGCTGCCCGGACCGCAGGGCACGCTGTATGGAGCGAGCTCCGAATCAGGCACCATCAAGGTGATCACCAACAAGCCGGACCCGTCGCACTTCGCGGCCGGGTACGACTTGCAGGGCAACACGATCAAGAACGGAACCGCGGGCGGCATCGTCGAGGGCTTCGTCAACATGCCGCTGTCATCCGACATCGCGGCGCGTGTAGTCGGTTGGTACGAGCGTGACTCCGGATACATCGATAACGTGTTCGGGACGGTGACCTCCAACGGGCACACCTTCGACAATGCGCCTTTTGTCAAGAAACACTTCAACTCCGTCGAAACCTACGGAGGCCGCGCGGCGCTCAAGGTCGATCTCAACGACAATTGGTCGATTACGCCGATGGTCATGGCACAGAACACCAAGGACACCGGTATCTTCGCGCAGGAGTATTGGAAGGCGCTCAATATCGGTCCGGCCTTCGACCCTGACCTGAAGGTCAGGCAGTTTGCCGAGAATTTCAGCAAGGACAACTGGGTCGACGCGGCCCTGACGGTGCAGGGCAAGATCGGCAACTTCGATATCACCTATGCCGGCGCGTTCCTCAAGCGCGACACCCACGGCGCCTCCGACTATGCCGACTATGAGTTCGCCTACCAGCAATATACGCAGTACTGGCCGGCAGATTACGGTTTCGTGAACTTCCCGTCGAACACGTATCAACAGTTCAACAACGAATTACGCATCGCATCGCCGAAGGAGTATCCGGTGCGCTTCGTGGGGGGGCTGTACCAGCAGCGCCAGCTGCAGAATATATACAACAACATCGCGACACCGGCGAACGATCGCCCACAGTACGAAGTCGGCTATCCGAATCCGCCGACCGGCTACGGCGGCACCGAATACCTGCTGGATGAGCAGCGGGTGAATCGCGACAGCGCGGTATTCGGGGAGCTGACCTGGGACGTTACTTCCAAGCTGAGCCTGCTCGGCGGAATCCGCAGATTCAAGTTCGACAACTCGCTCGAGGGATTCTACGGGTTCGGCCCCAACGCATTCGCCACCACTGCACCGCCCCCACTGGTTCCGGGTGGTCCTCCGGGCCCCGGGGGAATCAGCGGGCAGCAGACGTGTTTCACCACAACGGTCTGGCACGGAACGGCGCCGTGCGAAAACATCCGGACCAGCACGTCCGGTACCGGCTGGACACCCAAATTCAACGTGTCGTACAAAATCGACAACCAGCACCTGATTTATGCGACCTACTCCAAAGGGTTCCGGCCCGGAGGTGTCAACCGCACCAATGGGGCGCCACCCTACACATCCGACTTCCTGAAGAACTACGAGGTGGGCTGGAAGACCATGTGGCTCGACAACAGCCTGCGTTTGAACGGCTCGCTGTACTACGAGCAGTGGAACAATTTCCAGTTCACTTTCAAGGGCCAATTCGGCATTCCCGCCATCGCCAATGCCGGCAATGCTGCGGTGAAGGGTGCCGATCTCAGCCTCGAATGGGCCGCCACCAGAGACTTGACCCTCAGGGCGTCGGCGACTTACTCGGATGCCTATCTCACGGAGAACTACTGCGGCGCGCTGGCTGCCAACGGCAAGCCGGTCACCACCAATCCCTGTGTATTGCCGGGCAAGACCCCGTTTGCGCCTCTTGCTCCACAAGGCACGAAGCTGCCCGGGACGCCAAAGGTCAAGACCAGTGCCGGTGCGCGTTATGTGTTCCCAGTGATGGACTGGGAGGGGCACGTTGCGGGGGACGTGGTCTATCAGACCTCGGTCTCACCGCAGCTGCGGGTGGTCGATACCCGCATCCTGGGTCAGCAGCCCGCTTATGCCATCACCAACCTTTTCCTGGGCGTTGAAAAGAACGGCTTGTCGGTCGAATTGCTGGTCAAGAATGCGTTCGACCGCCGCGCCAGCCTGTATCGCTATGCAAACTGTGGAACGGTCGACTGCGGACCGGTGGCTACCTACGAAGTGGTGGCGCCGCCGCGGCTCATCGGACTGCAGCTGGGACAGCGGTTCTGAGGGATAATCGCGGTCCGCAAGGCGGGTCAGTCCTCCCCCGCGATGGCGCGCCGACCGGTGCGCCATTGCGGGGCCAGGCGATCCAGGGGGCGAAATGACGGATTCGGCTCACGTGCGCGGACCTGCAACGCCTGCACGTTTGGTTCTGTTCGTGTCGGTTGCGTTGCTGATCAACTATATCGATCGCGGAAATCTGGCGACGGCGGTGCCGCTGATACACGACGAGCTGGGGCTGTCTTCAACTCAGCTCGGCTTTCTGCTCTCGGCCTTCTACTACAGTTACGTGGCCGCCATGATACCGGCTGGGTGGCTCGCGGAGCGCTACGGCCCGAACCGTGTGCTGGCAGCGGGTATCGCCATCTGGTCGGTTGCAACGTTGCTGACCGGATTCGCCAGCGGTTTCTGGTCGTTGCTGCTGCTGAGACTGTTGCTGGGTTTCGGTGAGAGTGCTGGCTTTCCCTGCGCGTCGTTGCTGTTTGCCCGCGGCCTGCGACTGTCTCAGATCGACTTCGCCAACGGGGTATTAGGCTTCAGCTATCTGGCGGGACCCTCAATCGGCACAGTGCTCGGTGGCGTCCTGATGCCGGTTTATGGATGGCGGGCGGTGTTCCTGGTATTTGGTGCCATTTCCCTGCTTTGGGTCTGGCCCATCGCGCGGCTGCTCCAACCCACGAAGGCGCTCGCCGCGGGAGGCCTGGATCGAGCCCCCGCTATCGCAACGGCGGGGAAGGCGGCCGAGGAGGACAAGCCCTCTTTCGCGCGCATCCTGCGCCAGCCTGGCTTATGGGGTGCCTCTCTGGGACACTTTGCCAGTAATTACAATTTCTATTTCATACTCGCATGGCTGCCTGAGTACCTCGTGAGGGAGCGTGGATTCTCCATGCAGGCAATGGCGTACGTGGCCGGCATCGCTTACCTGATCAACGCCACGAGCGCGTTGGCTGCCGGTTGGGCAGTCGCCGCATGGACGCGTTCCGGACGGTCCTCGAACGGCTTCTACAAATCCATCATGGCATTCGCCCACATCGCTTCCATGATCGCAATGGTCGGCATGGTCGTATTGCCCGTGAAAGGCAGCATTGCATGCCTGTGCCTATTCCAACTCGCGGTGGGCGTCTCATCGCCGGGGACTTATGCAATCCCGCAAATCATCGCCGGCCCGCTGGCGGCGGGCCGCTGGGTGGGTGTGCAGAATGCCTGCGGAAATCTTGCGGGGGTGTTTGCTCCTGCAATCACCGGCATGCTGCTCGATGCCACGGGCACCTTTTCGAGCGCCTTCGTGCTCGCTGGCGCGCTCAACGTGCTCGGCCTGGTCGGCTGGCTCTGGATGCTGCCGCGGATCGAGCCGTTGGATTGGTCCCGAGACGCTGCGGCGGTTCGCAGCTCGGTTACCGTTTGAAGCAGGTACGAACATGAAGAAGTTGGGGCTCTACCTCGTCGAGGCTTTGCAAGCGCAGGGCGTACGCCATGTGTTCGGCATCCCGGGTGTGCACAATCTGGAGCTGTACCGGGGTCTCGCGCAGGGCCCCATCAGGCACATCAGTGGCCGCCACGAACAGGGCCTGGGCTTCATGGCGGACGGCTATGCCCGCGTGAGCGGCCAGCCGGGAGTCTGTTTCACGATTACCGGTCCCGGCCTCACCAACATCGCCACCGCCATGGGTCAGGCCTATGGCGACTCGATTCCGCTGCTCGTGATCTCCAGCCAGAATCGAACCACTGAGTCGGGCAGGGGGTGCGGCTTTTTGCACGAGCTGCGCGATCAGTGCGCACTTGCCGCCGGGGTCGCTGGCGAGAGCTTCTCGATTCGGCACCCGGCGGAGCTTCCCGTAGCGCTCGGTAAGGCATTCTCCCGGTTTGCCTCCGCCCGCCCGCGCCCGGTGTACATAGAAATACCGCTCGATGTGCTTGCGGCGGATGCGACAGGACTGCCGCTCCCAGAAGTAGTGCACTCAGTACCACGCCCACGCGCAGCTGATTTGGCTTCGGCTGCGGCGATACTCCGCTCGGCGCGTCGTCCCGTCCTGCTCGCTGGAGGAGGCGCCATCTCGGCCGCGGCTGAACTGCGCAGGTTGGCCGAAGAACTCGATGCACCGGTGGTCATGACGGCTAATGCGCGCGGAATTCTACCGCACGGTCATCGCTTGGCGGTACCGATGAGCCCGATGCTTTCGCCGGTGCGGGCGCTGATTGCGGACGCGGACGTCGTGCTCGCAATAGGTACGGAGATCGGACCGACGGACTACTCCATCGACCTGCGCGCCGATTTCCCGACCCCAGCTCAGTTGATTCGGATCGATATCGACGAAGAGCAGCTCTCCCGTGGAGCTAAGCCGCTCATCGGCCTCTGCGGCGATGCCAAAGCAACCCTCAGGCAGCTGAAATCGCTCGACCTCAAGCCCGCTCGCCCAGGCAATGGCGCCGCACGGTCCGCGGAGACACGCAGAGCAGCACTCGAAGCCATCACGCAATTCTCGCCCTCACTTCGAGAGCACATCGACACTCTCGAGGTCATTCGGGCCGCTCTCCCGACCGCCGTGCTGGTGGGTGACTCGACCCAGCTCGTCTACGCCGGAAACCTCGGCTTCAATGTCGATTCTCCGGGTCGTTGGTTCAATTCAGCAACGGGTTACGGCACGCTCGGTTATGCGCTTCCCGCATCGACCGGTGCCAGCTTGGCCGACCCGGACAGGCCGGTAGTGTGTCTGGTCGGAGACGGTGGCTTGCAATTTTCAATGAGCGAGCTCGCGGCGCTCGCCGACCTCGGCGGCTGGAATGCGGTCATCATCTGGAACAATCAGGGGTACGGCGAGATCCGTACCTCCATGATCTCAGCCGGGATAGAGCCCGCGGGCGTTGACGTCAAGCCGCCGAATTTTGCGCACGTGGCGCAGGCGTACGGGCTGACGTATCGAAGGATCACTTCCCGCGACGCGCTCGGGGCCGCGCTGCGAGACTTCGGTGCCCGGAGGCAGGCGATCATCCTCGAGATTTCTGCTGACGAATTTGCGTGACTCCATCGAGCGTCGCGCCGGAGGGTTGAAATGAACATAGCTGTGACGGTTGATGACTGGCATGCTCGTGCGCGAGATATCGAGTATCCCACCGGGCACTTCATCGATGGCGAGCACGTACCGGGAAAGGGAGGAAAGAACGGACCAATTAGCGTAACAAACCCGGCAACCGGCCAGCTGCTGTGCGAATTCGCAGCCGGCAGCCACGTGGACATCGATCGAGCGGTAGCCTCCTGCCGGCGAACTTTCCGTGAAGGAGTCTGGCGCCACATGGCCCCCCGGGAGCGGCTCGCCGTGCTGGCGCGGATGGCACAACTGATCGAAGCCAACGCGGAGCGCTTCGCGCTTTTGGATACGTTGTGCATGGGTAAGCCCATACGCGACATGTTAACGATCGACGTGCCCTCGGCAGCACAGACGTTTGCTTATTTCGCTGAGCTTTCCGACAAGATTGACGGCGCTGTGACTCCTACGGCAAGGGATGCCTTTCACTATATTTTGCGCGAGCCGCTCGGCGTCGTTGGGTGCATCGTACCCTGGAACTATCCGCTTCTGATGGCCTCATGGAAGGTCGCTCCCGCGCTGGCTGCCGGCAATTCCGTTGTGCTCAAGCCTGCTGAGCAGTCGCCCTTGTCGGGTTTGTTGCTGGCGGAACTCTTTGTCCAGGCGGGCGGACCCCCAGGGGTCTTCAACGTCGTGAACGGCATGGGCGAGGCCGCGGGCGCAGCGCTGGCTTTGCACCCCGACGTCGCGAAGATCGCGTTCACGGGCTCGACGCAGATCGGCAAGTTGATGCTCGTCTATGCGGGCCAGTCCAACATGAAGCGCGTGAGTCTGGAGTGTGGCGGCAAGTCGCCACAGATCTTTCTGGCCGATCTCGAAGACCTGGATCGCGCTGTGAGTTATGCGATCAACGGTATCATCGGCAACATGGGCGAGGTCTGCAATGCCGGCTCGCGACTGCTGATCGACCGGCGGATTGCGCAAGACTTCGTGGCGCGCTTCGTGGAGCGCGGTAAGAACGCGTACCGGCCGGGCGACCCGCTGGATCCGCAGACGAACCTCGGACCGCTGGTCACGGCACAGCATCAAGCGCGTGTGCTGAGCTACATCGGCAAGGGAAGACAGGAAGGCGCGCGCCTCGAATTCGGCGGCGACGTCCCGGAACTGCCCGGAAACTACATCAATCCAACGCTGTTTTCCGGTGTCAGCAACAGCATGGCGATTGCGCAGCAGGAGATTTTCGGGCCGGTTGCCTCCGCCATCGAGGTCGACGGGCTGGAGCACGCGCTCAGCGTTGCGAATGATTCGATCTATGGCCTCGCGGCCTCCGTCTGGACGCGTGACCTGCGACAGGCCCACGAGGCGGTTCGCGGCCTGGAGGCCGGTGTCATCTGGGTCAATTGCTTCGACCATGGTGACATGACTCAGCCATTTGGGGGCTACAAACAGTCGGGCTACGGACGCGACAAGTGCCTCGAGAGCCTCATCGGCTACACACAGACCAAGTCGGCTTGGATTCATCTGGGATGAAGGACAACATGCACATCCGGGCCAAATACGACGTCATCATCGTCGGCGGCGGCCACAATGGCCTGGTGTGTGGCGCGTACCTGGCCCGAGCCGGCAGGAAAGTCCTGCTCCTGGAACGCAATGGGCACGTAGGAGGCGCGGCCGTCACGCGGGAGTTCGCACCCGGATTCCGCGCTTCCACATTCTCCTACCTGATGAGTCTGCTGCATCCGAAGATCATTCGTGACCTCGAGCTGGAGAGGTTCGGCCTGCGGATCCTGCCGGCGGCCGACATGTTCACGCCATTGCCAGGCGGGGATCACATCCTCTTCACTGGGGATGATGCGCGCAACGTCGCAGAAATCGGGCGTTTTTCCGCGCACGACGCGCAGCAGTACCCGAAATTCAAGGTCTATCTCGATCAGATCGCCGCGGCGGCGCGCAAGCTGATGTTGCAGACGCCGGTCGACCCTCAGAATACCTCCTTGCGGGGCCTGGCGGAGCTTGCCGGCTTTGTCTGGGAGAATCGCAAGTCGGTCCGCCAGTTCTACGGCCTGTACGACATCCTGACGATGAGCGCCTACGACTTTCTGTCCGAATGGTTCGAGTCGGACATCGTAAAGGGCGTCTACGCGTACTACTCCGGAATCGGCAGTTTCCAGGGACCGAAGACACCAGGCTCCGCTTACATATTGCTGCACCATCTGATGGGAGAGCACGAGGGCGCCGGCGGATGGGGCTTTGTCGAAGGCGGGATGGGCAAGATATCGGAAACGATAGCGCAATCGGGCGAAGCACATGGACTGGACATTCTGACGGATGCGGGCGTGGCTCATGTCGAAACGCGTGGCGGGCGCGCCACGGGGGTGGTGTGTACGGACGGCAGGGAATTCCAGGCGCGCGTGGTCGTCTCCAATGTGAGCGCGAAGCTTTTGTTCACCAAGATGATGAACGGCGCGGAGATTCCCGAGGAGTACCGCTGGCACCTCGAGACGTTCCGCACGGAGTCGGCGGCTGCAAAACTTAACATCGCGTGCGCGCGGCTGCCGCAGTTCACGGCCTTCGACAGTGCGATTTGCGGATTCGACTATCCTTCGTACGCGCACATTGCTCCGGATGTCGCCTATCTCGAGCAGGCTTACGCACAGGCCAAGGAAGGTTGGTATTCGCAACGGCCATTTGTGACTGTGACGGCGCCGACAACGGTCGACAAGACGCTGGCTCCGCCTGGAAAACATGTCATCAACCTGTTCTGCGGGCACGCGCCTTACACCTTGAAGGGAGGGGCAAACTGGGAAGACCATCGCCAGAAATTCGCGGACCTGGTACTGGACGTTGTGGAGGAGTTTGCGCCGGGATTCCGGCAGGACATCATTGCCATGCAGGTGCTCGTTCCGCCAGACATCGAGCGGATGATAGGCAGCCCGAACGGCCATATCTTTCACGGCGAGCTGTCGGTCGACCAGCTTTTCTTCAAGCGGCCGGCGCCGCATTTTGCCGACTATCGGACTCCGATCCGGGCGCTGTACCTGTGCGGCGCGACCACGCATCCGGGCGGTGGTGTTTCCGGCATCTGCGGCCACAACGCTGCGCGCGAGATACAGAAGGATTGGCGCCGCCTGTAGTCCTGCGGACCCATGCAGTCGCCATGGGACGACCACAGAATTGCTCAGCCTCGGTATGACATCGTTCGAGCTGTCTGTGTCATTCAAGAAGAGAAGCTTTTCAAAACATGTGCTGGCCTCGGCCGACTGGTACGAGGGGCTTGCCCGGTTGTGCGGCGGCTCCTTCACAGCAGCCATGACGATCGGTTTCGCCGACGAAATCGCGATGCGCCTGAATGTCGACAGTATCCTGATCCTGCACTATCCGACTGGCGCATCACCACAGCTGCTGTACGGACGCACTGACGACAGGCATCGGGCAAACAAGGTGGATGACTATTTGTCAGGGCATTACGCGCTCGATCCCTTCTACGTGCGCCGTGATTACTGCTCTAGCCAGGAAATGGCGTCCCTGCGTGAGGTGATCGAAGAGGATTTCGCCTCGAGTGAGTACTACAAGGTGCACTACCAGTCCGCCGGCCTGATCGACGAATTGTGCTTCTGCAGCGGGGACGGGGAGCGCGGGCATTTGAATTTCTCGCTCGGCCGGACGATCGGCAAGAATCATTTCACAGCAGCCGAGATCGAAGCGGCTCGTGCGCTAGCGCCGCTGGTGAATTCTGCGCTACGCACAAGCTGGCGAGCTCTGGCGTCCGGCAGTCCTTCGCCACGCGCCGACACAGACGATGCTCATCACCACCACATCGAAAACACGCGTTTGAATTTCGGCCGTTCGGTGCTGACCGACCGGGAATTCGAGATCCTGCAACACCTGTTGCACGGAAAGTCGGTTGACTTCATCGCGCGACTTCTCGCTATCGCGGTCAGCACGGTGAAGGTACATCGCAAGCACATCTATTCAAAGCTCAACATCAACTCCCAGGCCGAGATATTCACGCTCTTTCTGGAAGTGGTCGGACAGACGCGGTATGCCATCGGGTGCGATCCGCTGGCGCAGTACCATCGGTCAAAGCGTTGATGGCGGTTGCCCCGGGATGGTGCAACCGCGGGATCAAACGCTTTGCGGCGCCCGGCCCAGACCGCTCATAAAATTGAGCAATCGCTGCGGATCGGCTAGCATCTGGCGGCATGGCAGAGCAGCGGGAAGGCCGCTCGAATGAGGATCGAATGAAGGAGTTTGATGTGGGGGCGCGTCTGAAGGAGGTCCGGGTTGCGGCCGGATTTAGTCAGCGCCGCCTAGCCAGTCGTGCCAGCGTACCTCACGGTCAGATCTCTCTGGTGGAGACGAATACCAGCAGCCCATCGGTCGCCTCGCTGCGGAAGATACTGGGGGGCGTGCCCATGACGCTGGCGGAGTTCTTTGAGCCGGATCGATCGCCGAGCAATCAGGTCGTTTTCCGCAACAAGGACCTCCTGGATCTCACCTCGCGGATCAACACCGTGACGAGCGGCCGGGCGCGGATCGCACTGCGGCAAGTGGGTGATGCCAGAACTCACAACTTGCAGATCCTTCATGAGCGCTACGCACCTGGTGCGGATACGGGGCCGACGATGCTCGAGCACAATGCGCACGAAGGCGGGGTGGTCGTCTCCGGCGCGCTCGAGCTCACCGTGGGAGCCGATACTCATTTGCTGCGAACCGGCGATGCCTACCTGTTTGACAGCCGCAAGCCGCATCGATTCCGCAATCCCGGGCCTCGCGACGCTATCGTGATCTCTGCGTGTACGCCGCCGTATCTATGACGGCCGCTGGCAGGCCGACCGGGCGCTCACTGCCGCATTCGCTTGCCTTGCGGATCGACAAACGGCATTTCGACGACCTTGGCTGACTGCCGCCGCCCTTCGATTTCCAATGCGACGACCGTCCCGGGCTCGAAGTGGGGCCCGGCCAGGTAGGCATACGCGAGGTTTCTGTCGAGGACCGGGGAGCGGAATCCAGTGACGACTCGCCCAACATTGGTATTTCCCGACAGCAGCGTCTGACCGGCCGCGGCCGGCTGATCGCCGCCGGTCTCCAGACCCACGAGTTTTTTTGCTGGCCCGCGCTCCCGGATGGCCTGCAGAGCCTGCTTGCCGATGAAATCGCCGTGGTCGTACCTGATCAGTGGCCATAACCCGCATTCGTAGGGGTTTTCACGGGCCGTCACATCGTAGCCGAAGAAAATGAAGCCCTTCTCCAGGCGCAGCAGGTCCAGAGTATCCATGCCGTACGGCACTACTTCGCAGACCTTGCCCGCGGCCGCGATGGCATCCCACGCCGCGAGTCCATCCTCCGTATTGAAATAGCACTCGTAACCGAGCTCGCCCGAGAATCCCACCCGCGCGATCGTGCAGGGCAGCTCTGCCAGCGTGCCGCTCGCGAATCGGAAGAAGCCCAACTTATCCATATCGATGTCGGTGATGCCGCGCAAGAGCTCGCGCGATCGCGGGCCCTGCACTGCAATCATGGCAATGGCCGAGCTGATATCGGTCAGATGTACGTTGCAGTCGGCCTTGTGCCGGTGAATCCAGGCCGCCGTCTTGTACCGGAACATCGACGACGTAATCACGCGAAAATGCTCCTCGTCGAAGCGCATGACGACAACATCGTCTTCGATCAGCCCATGCTCGTTGCACATGGTCGAATACAGAGCCTGCCCATCCTGCAGGCGTCCGGCATCGTTGACGATGAGCCTTTGGATCAGGCGCAGTGCATCCTTTCCCTTCAGGTCGAGCCGGCTCATCAAAGACAGATCAATCATGCCGGCCCCCTGCCGGACAGCAAGAACCTCGTCGTGTGCGGCCCGGTAGTGCGCCGGCATCTGGTATCCCGTGCCGGTTGTGTACATCTTGGCACCCAGCGCCAGGTGCTTGTGGAAGAGCGGTGTCAGCTTCATGGCTGCCATGATCGCAAATCCGCTCTGCCCCACCAATACCACACCTGGGGTAGGCGAGCACTCATGGCGAGCGCTGGGCGGCCTGAAGCAGCAGCCCGCAGGCTAGTTTCGTCACGCGGTCAAACGGCGCTGTCGGATTGCGCGCCGTCCCGTACAGTACGTTGGAGCCCTCGCTGATAATCCCGATCAGTTGTGCGATCTCGCGAACGGTGCCGGACGGCAGCTTCGGGAAATTGTGACGCAAATGGGTGGAAACCGTTTCCTGTACTTCGGCGTAGAACGTGTCGATTGCCTTCGCGATGAACGGGTCATGCAGGGCGATTGTCCAGAATTCCCGGAACAATCGGCTGGTCTGCGTGGACGCGGAGTCGCGCATCAACCACGAGAGCAGCGACCTGAATGCCCGCGGCGACTTGCTCGGGGTGCTACGCATGTGCGTCGCGACCTGCGTGCGGTATTCCCCGATCAGCAACATGATCAACGCTCTTACGAGCTCATGCTTCGACGGATAGTGATAGGC
The DNA here is from genome assembly GCA_028293805.1 of Gammaproteobacteria bacterium. Lineage (GTDB taxonomy): Bacteria > Pseudomonadota > Gammaproteobacteria > Steroidobacterales > Steroidobacteraceae > 13-2-20CM-66-19. Next base: position 19,425 of record JAQGOC010000141.1, on the reverse strand, counting down.
AAGATTGCCCACGGTCAGGGCGGCCTCGCTTGCTACCCGCCTCAATGTGAAGCGCGCGTAGCCGTCCGTAGCAAGTACGTGCTTGGCCGCCCGAAGAATCTCCACGCGCGTTCGCTTGCCTGAGGCGCGACTTCCGCTCCTTGGCAAACGAGGTGAGTCCTGCCCCCTCGCCTGCACCATGTCCTTCGCCGAAATAGAACGCGTGGGCCGCATTTAAGTCCTCCAGATGCACCTACTGGTGTTGCGCCGCTACACATCCAGGGTCTCAGGAGGCCCGGAAAAGCACCGACGGTTTCCATACGAGCGGGCCAGTCAGCGCCGACTGACCGCTGTTTGTTGTGATTCTAGCCGTTGCCAGCGGGATCAGATTGTCTGGCCGCGACATTACCGGGCCTTTCATCACGGGGCGCTGAGAAGTTGCAACGGTGGCGCTCGTGCAGCCGACTCAACAGAAGGTACACTTAAACGGCCACGGCGCTCGCTGGGAGAGATGCGGTCAAGTAACGCTAGGGGAGGACGATGCGAGTGTCAGCCCGAGAGCTCCCTGAAGGAAGCCCCCGGGGGGTATCCTCCAATGCCGCGCCGATCAGGGGGCACCAGGTCGCCGCCGCTGCCGTGCCAAGGGGGATCCCGGGTCACACCGGTCCCTGGGGTCGCTTGGATGAGACACCGTAAAATCGTGTGGCTTGGCGGCCGACTCGAGCGTCCGACCCTGGAAGGGCGAAATGTGTCGAGACCTCGTTTCTGGCACGCCTGCCTGAGACGACTATTGGTGATTGAGCTGGGTCACCGCCCGAAAATACTGTTCGCGTACGATTCGCACGTGCAGCCACTGCTCGCAGCACGCGACGGACGGCAGCGACCGCAGTTTCGATATCAGCAGATTGAAGTCGCGCAACGAGGTGAATTCCACGGTGGCGAGCAAGTCGAACCGTCCGACGGTGCGGGCGATGAATTCCAATCCGGAGCTTGCGGCTATGGCGTCGATTGCCGCGCGATCATCTTCGCGGACGGCCACGCCAATGCCGAACAACAGATCGTTCACCATGTCTGAGCGTTGCTTGATGGCTCCAATCTGCACGACACCGGATTCCAGGAGTCGCTGTACCCGCGTGCGGCAACCGCTGACCGAAAGTCCGACTACCTCGGCAATTTCCGCGAAGTTCGCCCGGCCGTCGCGCAACAGGCGGTTGACAATGTTGATGTCGATCTCATCGAGATGAGTGTGCGAGTCGGGCTCGGCGCCGAGAAAGAAGCTGCTGAGAACGCGCTCGTAGACGAGCACATTCACTTCGCTAACTCCGCGGATGGCCCTGATCGCGGCTATTTGCTGCCGCAGCTCGGTCAGGCTGCGAAGCTGCAGCTCCACTACGATTTGAAAGGACCCCGTAACCACTGAGATCAGTACCGGATCCTCAAGTCTCTCCAGCGCATCGGTGATTTCCTGCAGATCGCCTTCGGCCTTGATCGACAGGTGAGCGGAGGTTGTGAGTCCGAGCAGGCGAGGGTGGATGCCGGCGGCGATCCTGAGCTTTCCGGCCTCGATGAGCGGGTTGATCCGGCTCGCCACGTAGTCGCGGTTCGTTCCCAGTTCGCGGGCGATCTCGGAATAGGACGCTCGTCCATTGCGCCTGAGAATCGCGATCATCTGTGCAGTGAGGTCAGTCATGCGGCAACTGTCGCATCGCTGCCAGCGCTGCAGTTCGCCAGCCCGCTAACCTTGACTACCCTTGCCGCGAGATCCGCGAAGACCTGCCCGGCCCAGGGGCCGGGCAGGATGCGGGCCAATTCCACGAATTTGAGGTTTCGAACGGGGCAGGGGAACTCACGGACGCTACGCGGCACTGCGCGTCGCCACGGACATCGAGGCTTCGATGGACTTTTCGAGAATGTCCAATCCCTCCTCGAGAATGTCGGCCGGCATAGTCAGTGCCGGCAACAACCGGACCACATTCGCGCGCGTGCCGGCACTCAACAGGATCGCGCCTCGCTCCTGGGCTGCAGCGACGATGCGGGCACAAAGAGCAGCATCGGGCTCCTTGGTGAGGCGGTCCTTTACCAGCTCGAATGCGACCATCGCGCCGCGGCCGCGAATATCCCCGATCGCTTCCATATGACTGCGGCTCGAGATCCGCCGTAATCTTTCAAAGAGGGTCGCTCCGATGCTCTCAGCGCGCGCGCAGAGCTTCTCCTCCTCGATCAAGTCGAGCACCGCATTAGCGGCCGCTACCGCGATAGGATTGCCAGCGTATGTGCCGCCAAGAGCCCCTGGAGAGGGGGCATCCATCAAATCCGCGCGCCCCACCACCGCCGCCAGTGGAAAGCCCCCCGCGAGCCCCTTGGCAATCGTTACGAGGTCTGCCTCGATACCCGCATGCTGGCACCCAAACATCTTACCCGTGCGGGCCATGCCGCACTGAACCTCATCGACAATGAGCAGAATGCCATGCTCATCGCAGAGGCTCCGCAGATTCTGCAGGAAGGAAAGCGGTGCCGGAACGAAGCCGCCTTCGCCCTGTATCGGCTCGATCACTATGGCAGCCACCCGGTCCGGATCCACGTCCGTGGCAAAAAGCGCTTTCAGCCCGCTGAGAGCTTCTGTGCCGGTCACCCCCATATACTCGTAGGGAAAGGGCGCATGAAACACGTCTGCCGGAAAGGGGCCAAAGCCCTTCTTGTAGGGCGTAATCTTCCCGGTCAGCGCCATGGTCATCATGGTTCGCCCGTGAAATCCCCCGGAAAAGGCAATGATTGCCGTGCGTTGCGTCGCGACGCGTGCAATCTTAACCGCGTTTTCCAGCGCCTCTGCGCCAGTGGTGACCAGCAGTGTCTTGGCCTTCCCGCGAACGGGAGCGAGTTGATTCAGTCGCTCGGCCAGGCGGACGTAGCCCTCGAAAGGGGTTACGTGAAAGCACGTATGAGTGAACAATTTCGCCTGCTCGGCGACTGCGGCCATCACCTTCGGATGGCAGTGACCCGTGTTGGTGACCGCGATGCCGGCGGCGAAGTCGATATAGCGGCGGCCATCGGCATCCCAGATCTCGGAGCCGGCGGCCCTGGCCGCATAGATCGATTTGGTGGCGACCGCCTGAGTTACGGCAAGGCGATGACGTTCGGACAGCGCGGCATTGCGACTCACTGACCCCTCCTATTGAGGCGGGCTCGCTCATAAAATCAAGCGCACGCTCAAATTTGCACTAATGTAGCAGTGGCCATAAAGTTGAGCAACTGCTTTGAATGCCACAAACAATTCGACAATGTCACTCGGCCAGGCAAGCGCCCCACGCCGGGGCGCGGATGGAAATCTGGAAATGAAACAGACGGCGGACGTGAGTCCAATTCAAAGACAAGCTGCGAGTCATGGGCTCTGGAGCAGGACGGCCCCGAGCAGCTCGCCGCTGGGAGCTCTGGCGACAGACGTGGCTGCCGACGTTGTCGTGATCGGCGGCGGCTATACGGGCCTGTCCACGGCCCTGCATCTTCGTGAGCGAAATATCTCGGTTGTGGTTCTCGAGGCGGCTGACATCGGTTTCGGGGGCTCCGGGCGCAATGTTGGTCTGGTCAACGCGGGAATGTGGGTAATGCCCGATGCGGTGGTGGCAGGCCTCGGCGCGACGTACGGCAATCGCCTGTTGGACTTGTTGGCGGCCGCGCCTGGCCTGGTATTCGAAATCATCGCCCAGCATTCGATCGAATGCGAAGCCAAGCGCTGCGGGACGCTTCACTGCGGTGTGGGAAAGAAAGGTCTGCAGGAGTTGCAGCAGCGAATGGCTCAATGGCAGGCACGGTCCGCGCCGGTGGAGCTTCTGAACGACCACGAGACGCGAGTCCGCACTGGATCAGCGGCATTCGCGGGTGCGCTCTTCGACCGCAGAGCAGGTACTGTGCAACCGCTGGCCTACGCAAGGGGACTGGCGGCAGCGGCATCAGCGGCCGGCGCGCGCATCTACATCGGCAGTCCGGCACTCGCTGCGCAGCGCGACGAACGAGGATGGGCAGTCCACTGCGCAAGTGGATCGGTGCGTGCCGAATGGATTGTGGTTGCAACAGACGCGTATGCGCACGGGCCCTGGAACGTGGTACGCCGCGAGCAGGTGCATCTGCCGTACTTCAATTTTGCAACGACACCGCTGGAAAGATCAGTCCGCGAGACAATCCTCCCTCGTGGCGAAGGCGCATGGGATACGCGGCCGGTGCTGTCGTCGTTTCGGCTCGATGCGGCCGGCCGCCTCGTGTTTGGAAGTGTCGGGTCGCTGCACGGCAGCGGAGCTCGTGTGCACGAGCAGTGGGCGCTGCGGGCGATCAAAAAGATGTTCCCACAGATCTCCAGACCTCGCTTTGAGAGCGCCTGGTTTGGAAACATCGGCATGACAGTCGATAACCTGCCGCGATTCCACATGTTCGGCCCCAACGTCGTGGGTTTTAACGGCTACAACGGCCGGGGCATCGCGCCGGGGACTGTCTTTGGGCGCGTCCTTGCCGATTTCATCAGCGGTCGCCTGAGGGTGGAGGATCTGCCGTTACCGGTGTCCGAACCGCACGCGCTGCGATTGCGGATTTTCGCGGAAGCCACCTACAAGTACGGCGCGGAGCTATTGCACCTCGCCGGAGCCAGGATCTAAGAGCCAGCCATGTTGGCAGTCAGTGCCAGGTAGATACGCAGCTCGTACCAATCCCGGACCTGCTCCAGGGGTTGCGCGACGGGTTCCGCAAGGGGCACAGTGCTCCAGCACGCCAAGCCTTGTCGGAGCTCGCCTTACCGCGGGCTTCCTGTAGCGCGGGCAGCTATGGCCATACGCTCCGCGTCCCGGTATGGAATGCCGTCTTTGACAACAACGTCGATCTGCGACAGCGCCACGATGTCAAACAGCGGATTCCCCCTCACAACCGCAATATCAGCGAGTTTTCCGGGCTCGATGGTTCCCAGGTCCTTTTCCTTTCCGAGTATGCGCGCGTTGGTCCAAGTCAGCGCAGTGATGACACGCGATGCCGGGAGGCCGTGGTCTACGAAAACCTTGGCTTCGCGCCACAAAGCGTCTTTGTGAAAGTTGAGCGGTGTTCCGTTATCGGAGCCCATGCCCAGTACCGCGCCGGACTGGATCCATTGCCCCAGGGACGCATCGCCAAAGAATTCTTCCTGCTCGCGGTCGACGAAGTAATCCAGCGTATGGAATTGCCGCAGGGAGTCGTGTACTTCGGCCCAGACCTCAGGCGGGAAACCGCGCGCGAGCTCCGGGTCGTCCAGGCGCTCGGGGAAGTCGCGAGTTGCCGGGAAGAGCCAGACGCGGTGTGCCGCTGTGGGTACGACAGGCCGCCCACTTTCGGCGATGTCCTTGACCAACTGCGCGGAGTACGGCGGCGTACCCGCGGAGCCCACGTGCTGCAGGACATCTACACCTGCGTTGAACGCATCCCGTACTGCGTGTTCGTCGTAAAGATGGGCGTGGACCTTGATTTTATACCTGTGCGCCACTTCGACTATGGCTTTGTACTGTTCGAAATTGAGCCCGGCGTGCGCCTTGATGACATCCGCGCCGCCACGGATGTTCGCTTCGGTGGCCCGGGCAGCTTCTGCCGCAGTGTGGACCTCGACCTGGCAATACGGCGGAAAAATGGCGGGCTCGGAAGTCAGCCAGGGCCCACTGACGGACAGACGCGGTCCGGGGATGGTTCCCCGATTGATCTGATCACGAATCTCCACACTTTCTTTCAGTGGCGCGCCGAGATCGATGGCGGAAGTCACACCGGCTGCGAGCAACTGACGTGCTGACAGCGCCATGATGGAGGTCAGCGGATACCGAGCCTTATGGTCTTCGAGCCATTTGAACCAGCGCGGATAGTCGCCGTCGCCGACGATCACCAGGTGTGCATGGACCTCGATGAGGCCCGGCAGCATGGTTTCACCCCGTGTATCGATGATCGGCGTACCTTCCGGGATCTCCACTTCGCTGGCAGGACCGGCGGCCACAATTCGATCACCCTCCATGAGTACTGCCGCGTGATGCACGGGCGCCCCGCCGTATCCATCCAGGAGCATGCCTCCGACGAGCGCCAGTCGCGTGGGCTGCGCAGCCTGTAGGGTGGCCGCCACCATCGAGGCAAGCAGGAGCATTGGCGCCCCTCGGTAGAAATGCCTGAAGGTCTTCACCTGTCAGCTCCGCTCGTATGTGAGCCTGTCCATTTGTAGACCTTCCCGTCCCGCATCACAAATGCGACTCGCCGTACTGCAGTAATGTCCTTTAGCGGATTGCCTTCCAGAGCGATGATATCCGCGGCATATCCGGGTGCCAGGCGACCGAGATGGTCGCCCATTCCTATGGCATCCGCGGCGGTTGAATTCGCAGAGACGAGTGCCGCCATTGGAGATTGGCCGCAATGCTCGACACGACCGATGAACTCCTCGGCATTGTGGCCGTGCGCCCCAGCCGTGGCATCAGTTCCGAATACCACCTTGGCATCGCGCATCTGCACGAGAAGGGTGCACACCGCGAAATCCTGCGGAAGATCGCCGAGCATGATCTCCATGCCCGCATCGGTGTACCCATCGATCCCGACATAGTGGCCTCGATTCTCGATATAATTCTGGACCACCAGTCCTACCTGCGGAGTCAGAAAGGCGCCCGCACGAACCGCCTCCTGCAGGTCTGCCGGTGTGGCGTAGGTTGCGTGCTCGATCTCTCTGCAGCCTGCCCGCGCCGCCGTGGCTACCTGGCCGCGATAGGCATGCACCATCGATCTGAGTCCCACCGCTTCCGCCTCGTGACACAACACGCGGAGCTGCCCTTCGGTCAGGGTCGGCTTGGCCCCAACTCGCTGGCTCGAGGACGCGAAGATCTTGATGAGATCCGCGCCTTGGGCCTTGCGCTCTCGGACCAGCGCCCGCAGCTCGTCTGCGCTGGCCGAGAGGTTGCCCTGAATCGGAGCCAGTGATGTCAGGAATCGGGGTCCTGGAAGACGCTGATCGCGCAGCGCATCGCGCAGAGGTTCCTCGCTGAGCTCGCCAACGCTCTGGATGGTCGTAAAGCCCGCCATCATGGTTTCCCAAGCCGCTTGCGCCATCTCCAGCGTGCTTTCGGACTGCGGCTCTTTGTCGGTAGCGAGCTGCCCGGTACGGTCGAAGTGGGAAGCGATGTGTACGTGCGCGTCGATCCACCCCGGCAATACGGTGTAACCGCGCAGATCGATGATCTTCTTGTTCCGCTCGTCGGCCGAGAGCGAAACTATCTTGCCGTCAGTGATTTGAATGTGAGCGTCGTGCAGGGTTCCGCCAACGCCGTCCAACGCCACGTCCGTAATCAATATCAGCGAAGGTTCCGTGGCGACGAGGGCCGGGCTCGCGTTGGCCTGACCTGACAGCACGGTTACGAGCAGAAACAGAATGCCCCAGACCCCATTGTTCATGAACGAATTCTCGTGTGTGCAGGACGAGCGAGCTTAACACTCCGTCAGTAGCGGTGTGCTGTTGGTCTGGCCCCCCGCCGCGTCCGCTGCGTCGTCGGTGGGCTTGGCAGACTGTATATTTGCGACTCGCTGTCCGCGATTAATTGCGGGCTCGCAGTCCGGTCCGCCTTGCCTGGGACATTTCCGGCGGGACTGCGCTCTCGGAGCCGCACTGTTGCAGCCCATGACCGTGCCTGCCGGCTCCAGCTGCCGGCTTTCCGGCCTTTCTTTCGCTCGCTGCCGGACTGTAGTATCCCGCTCCGGCTCGATCGAACGACACGCGGAGAACAGAGCATGCGCAAAATATCCGCCACCTCGATAGTGGCAATGATCATGGTCGGCGCATGGGCGGCGGCGCCAGTCATCGCTGGCAGCGGCGCCAGAGGACACCTCGTCGAGTTTGAAAAGATGACGTGGGTCGAAGTGAAGGAAGCGCTGGCTGCGGGCAAAACCACGGCTCTCATATACACGGGCGGCGTCGAGCAGCGCGGTCCGCAAAACGCGAACGGCGGCCACAATCTGATGGCTCATGCCACGGTCGCAGCAATAGCGGAGAAGCTCGGCAACGCCATCTTCATGCCGGTATTGCCGTTCACGCCAAATAACGCCAGTGCAGAATTGCCGGGCACCATCGGTATCACCAATGACTTGCTCGCTGCGCTACTCGAGCGCATTGCCGAGCAATCTATCGTCGATGGCTTCAAGAATGTGATCGTGATGGGCGATCACGGTGGAGGCCAACCGAAAGTCTACGAAGAGGTCGCCAGAAAGCTGAACGACAAGTATTCCTCCCAGGGTATTCACGTCTACTACTGCGACCAGGTCTACTCGGCTGCGAACGACGCGATCGAGGCGTACATGGCCGCGCATGGATATCCGCCCGATCTGCATGGGGGCGTGTCGGACACGGCGGAAATGATGTATTTGGACAAAGACAACACCTGGGTCCGCAAGGCTCTGGTGAAGGCGGCGCTGGGCGACCCGGTAGTCCACGGCGAGGCGCAAATCGACGCCAACAGCCCGCACAACGGCATAACGGGTGACGCCCGCCGCTCAACTGCGCAGCTGGGCAATAAGTTCTTCGATTTGAAGGTGGACTACGCGGTCAAGCAGATCCGCGGTTTCATCGGGGACAGATGAATCAAGACAGATCGCTCGAGCCCGCCAGGCGGGGAATCCGCGTGCGGCGACGAGTGGATAGCAGCATCAACGTAGCGGCATAGGTCACCACTATGACGACCAGCCACCGCAGCCATAACAGAGGCAATGATTTGACGATGAACGCGGCTGCCAACACGCCTGGGATTCCACCCAAGGTGAGTCCGAGCGAAGCGCGCAGATCATAGCGGCCCGCTCTGATAAAGCGCGTGCCCGCGGTGGGCATCAGGAACGCACATGCACCCATCATGATGGGGAAGGACGCGAGGGCGCTCATGCCAAGCAAGCTGCACAATATCAGGCACGGTGCATAGAGGCCGATACCCAGAGTATTCAACGCTCCAAGCATGAAGTTGATGCTCACCGCCAGAATGAGTCGGCCGCCGGTCAGGCCCTCGGCATTGCCGCCCCCGGGCATCCAGTTGAGGTTGGTGGCCAGCAGCAACATTGCGGCGATCAGGAGCGCCACTCCCATGCCAACCTGGATGACGCGGCGCGGCAGGCGATTGACGAGGCCGACGCCCGACAAAGCCCCCAGGACGGCTGCCGCTATCATGCTGACCAAAGTCGTGACTTCCACGTTGACTGCCGCGATGAAAATCAAAGCTTCGGCCACGGTGGGCAAGGCATAACCGACGTTGAGCGTCCCGGGCACATCTTCGTCCACGGGCCGCCGGCGGAACTTGAAGATGGCTGTAGTGGTTGCAAAGTTTCCGATGCCCAGGGCGTCGAAGAAGTTGCACACGAATCCGATGAGGAGATCCAATGCCCCCGGTCGGCTCACGGGCGCCTTGGACTTGCGTCTCTCGAGGAGTGTCCAACGGACGATATACCAGACCGAGAGAGCGCCCAGAGCAAACAGAAGAATACGGGTCTCAGCCGACATATTGCTCCAGGGTACACTGATGGCCCCGTTCGCAATAGCCCGGCAACCGGCTCGGCCACCTGGGATCAAGATTGCACTAAAATGCGCGGTCTCCGATCGGTCGCCATGATCAGGCTGTTATGGGTTTTTGTTGCTCCAGCGCTGCGCTGCTTGGGTTCTTCCGTTAACACCTGCGCGTGAGGAGCTGTCGCTACCTCAACAACATTGTTGTGCAGGATCATCGTCGACGGCTGACCGATGGCGTTTATCAGTCATGCATCTGAAGTCCGCCCACACGGCAACCCAGGCCAATTGACTTGCGGCGAAGTTCAAACGGGAGCTATTGACACCGAATCTGAAAGGCGAATTCGGAAGGGTCGGGCGGGGCCGTATGAAACCGGCAGGTGATGGGCGGCAGGGTGCGCACAATCGGCTTCCCCCCACGTTGCCGAGGACGGAAAAGCGCGCCGTTCCGCCGCGAATTTGGTCAAAAGGAAATCGAGGCAAACGGCGCTACTCTTAAGCGTGAGATCCGCCCCCGAGCAGGGGCGCGACCCCAAGCTGCGCCATTGTCTCTGGAATGGCCGCTACCAGGATTCGAAATTGCAGCGGCGGACTCCGCAGCGGCACACCAATTGCTGCGCCAGTTTTATCAATCCGCAATTCTCGGCGAGGGAATGTATCGCGTTCAGCACAGATCGCTCCTTTGTGCGCTCGCGACCTACTGGCCGCGGCAATACCTCCGGACATCGACTTCGACGGTTAAATCAGTTCTCCATGGGGATCCTGCTGACCGCGCGTTTGGATTCACTAAACATCATCTCGTTCGTAAGCTGTCGCAGAACGGGCATCAGGTGCTTTGCGCCAGCCGCCATTTCATCGGGAAGCTTTATGCGCCCGATGCTGACGTGTCCCGCGACGTGAATGTGATCACGCCGCGCTGTGGACGGTCGGCCCGGTACGCCCTGTCGCAGGAGGGAGTGTAGATGTCCACGACGTCGGACCCGACCCGCCTGATACTGCTGTATTTCATTCTACCGCTCTGGCTGTCGGCGGGATTTGCGGACTGGCTTTGTCACCGCGCATCGCACATCGAGACGACCACTGGTGCCCAGGAGTCGCTCATTCATCTGCTGATGTTTGCGGAGCTCGGGATCCCTTTATTGGCTGCGCTCTTCCTCCAGGTCAACACTCTCATCATTGCCATAATGATCGTGGCATTTCTCCTCCACGAGGCAACAGCGCTCTGGGATGTGAGTTATGCTGTAACCGCACGTGTTGTCACGCCATTCGAACAGCACGTACACAGCTTCTTGGAATTGATGCCGCTGATGGCTTTGCTGAGCATCGTCTCACTGCATTGGGGACAGTTTCTCGCGGCGTTTGGCGCCGGACATGAGCAGCCCGGTTTCGAGCTCACCCGAAAGGCGCAGCCACTGCCGGTCCTCTATGTGAGCGTGGTTCTCGCACTCATTGTCCTGTTCGAGTTTCTGCCTTACATCGAGGAGCTGATCCGTGGACTACGTGCGAATAGAGGTGAGTTGGCGCCTTTGAAGGAATGCCGAACAAAGCCAGCTCGACGTTGAACGGGGATCGATCGCGGCGGCACAATGACTGCCAGTTGCTCCATCCTCTCGAGTAATGGAGGCTCCGGGAATGCCGGGGCGGTTCAAGTTCGTCAAGCGCCACCCTGCACGGGTGAGCGGTTGCACCTGGAGACGAGCGCCGACCCGATCGCCTGAGGGCGAGTTTCGCCGCCCGCGGTCAGGAGCCGCGGTCAGCGGCGCCGCGAAGGAGCGGCAATGGCGTAAAATACGCACATCCACCCCTATCGCACCCGGGATAATATTCAGCAATGACAGCAGGCCACGAGCAACATCGCACCGGACGAATCGGTTGGCTGCGGGCGGCGGTATTGGGCGCAAACGACGGCATCGTTTCAACTTCGAGTCTAATGCTCGGTGTCGCGGCTGCGCATGCGTCTCACAGTAGCGTAATACTCACAGGGGCCGCGGGCCTGGTCGCCGGGGCGATGTCGATGGCGGCCGGTGAGTATGTATCCGTCCACTCGCAAGCGGACACCGAAGACGCCGAACTGGCGCGTGAGCGCGCGGAACTCAAAGCGGACAATAAGGGCGAGCACAGGGAGCTGGCGGCAATCTACGTCTCGCGCGGGCTGGATCCTTCGCTTGCAAAGCAGGTTGCCGAGCAGTTGATGGCCCATGACGCCCTGGGGGCACATGCACGCGATGAGCTCGGCATCTCCGACACTCTGCGTGCGCGCCCGATTCAGGCTGCTTTCGCATCGGCAGCCAGTTTCTCTGCTGGCGCGGCCATGCCTCTCCTGGTCACTGCCTTGGTGCCCCTGGCAGGGATGATCCCTCTTGTCTCCGCGACTTCACTGGTGTTCCTCGCGCTTCTAGGCGGGGTGGCTGCTCGCGCCGGTGGTGCGGGAGTCATGACCGGCGCAATACGCGTCACGTTCTGGGGTGCGCTGGCCATGGCCTTGACCGCAGGCGTTGGGTCGTTCTTTGGGACGGTTGAGTAATCCGAGAGTGCACATCGTGGGCCGGCGGGGGCGCTGAGACAAACGGGGGATTCAATTCCATTTCAGGGACTCAGAGCACGCAACGTGTGCAATTGCGGAGCTGGGTACGTTGCTTGCTACGAACCGGAGCAAAGGGAGATGCCACCACGCCATAACGGCTGAGTGGGCACAAACGTGCAAACTTCACATAAGCCCCGTCATCGTCTCGATCCAGCACAACGACACACTCTGAGTCCTGGGTTATCGCGGGCGCCATCACTTCGAAACGTATGCGGCCAAAGAATGGAAGCGAACTCTGATACCAGCCGTATCGCCACGAAACTGCCTGGGCACAATCTACCTGGTGGGACTACACCGGGCGAACGCGTCTCGGAGCCGCAGAACTACGTGCGTAGCGCGCAGCATTCGCCCGGGCCGGGATGGAACCCCTACGACGTCTGGTGGACACAGGTCAGAGCGGTACAGCTCGCAAGATCGAGCGACATGCCTAGCTCGGTGCCCGGAGGAAAGCGTCAGCGAGCGGAGCATCCCCGGAATGCGGGCTTGTCAGAAGCCGCTCGAGTTGCGGCGCACCTATTCGCACGTGCTGTGACTTTGCTGAGAGTCCGGGGAGTCTTGCATTCACTCGTGTACCGACGGCAGTAGCAGCCTACTCGCCGGTCGCATCTTGCAGGAGTTCCTGCATCCGAGCTCACGAAGCTGCGCAAGCTGGTCGATTCCTTCGCGGTGACCGCGATGTTGAGATTGCTCTAATGGCCGTTATCTCTCCGACCGAATCAGAGGCTCCAAAGGTCGACGCCAAATGAGATTGACGGCCTGCACTTGTGCGAAGACGCCATCGCAGCCTGCCTCCCGCAGCGCCTGTTCCGAGAATCCGCCGGTCGTCACACCGACAGAAAACATTCCGAGCGTCTTTGCCGCTTTCGCATCATAGGGTGTATCGCCGATGGCCACTGCGCATGCAGGATCGGCGATTTGCAGTTGGGCCAAACATGCCTGAAAAAGGGAGGGACTCGGCTTTCCGTGCTGTACCATCTCTCCGCACGACACCGCGTCCGTGAGCTCGAGGATTCGAAGCCGTTTGTCGTAGGCTGCCAGCTCATCGTTTTGGCAGGTCGTTGCAATACCGATCCGCACGCTGCGCTGCTTGAGGTCCTCGAATAACTGCCGAACGCCTGGGAAAGGCTCTGCGCGAAGAATGAAGCGGCTTCGGTACGATTCGCCTTGTGCTTTGAGGAGCCGCTGCTTGCTGTCGTGAGACTCCTTCGGGAGCAGTTGATCCAGCATCCACATGCCGTCCATTCCAGAGAACGGCTGCAGCTCGGTACACGTAAATGAGTGGCCGGCATCGCTCAGAGTGGCCCGCCAGCTTTCGAGCTGCAAAGGAACACAGTCCACAAGAGTCCCTTCGACGTCGAAAATGCTTACCACCGGCAAGGAAGGGCGCATCGGAATTCCGTCGTTGAACATTGCAGAAACGTTTCAACGGAGGTGAAGTTCCAGTCCGCCGCCGAGACCCGAATTTTTCACATCCGCCGCGCTCCATCTGGTAACCGCGGCGGACAGCGCGTGCCGTTCGCAGGTCTCCTGTTGCTCGATTTGCCAGCGAGTCAAACAGATCCGATGTTTCAGCCCCGCTAGAAGCGCGCAAGGGCGTCATCCTGTGCGATGAGGCACTCGATCAGCCATTGCCCCGCGGGACCGGGTGGCGAGTCGTTTTTATGCGCCACCTGCAGGGGATACACGCCTCCCCGCCAGTCGGGCATCTGCAACCGCACTAGTCGGCCGGCATCCACGTCGGCGCGCACCATTGGCTCGGGCATGCCGCCCCACCCGATACCGGCCAGCAGTAGCGCGTGTTTCGAGGCGAGATCACCGAGTCGCCACACGTTCACACTGACGACGCCAAAGTCTCGCCTGTCCGTAGCCGATTGTTCCGTCAGAATGAGTTGAAGGTGCTCCCTGGGGGCTCCCGGCTTTGCGCGACCGCCAGGCGCCAGAGGATGTCCCGGAGCAGCCACGGGGACGAGTTGGACTCCCGCAAGCTGAATGGACCGCAGTCCTTCGCTCTTCATGTGAACGGAGCCGCCGATCCCGATCACGGCGGTGCCACTGCGGAGCGAGCGCTCGATCTCGCCGAGCGCTTCGAGCTTCAGCCGCAGTGGCACGGTTGGAAATCTGACATGAAAGTTCTTCAGCGCCTCGACCAGGCGTTCGCTCGGAAACATGGCGTCCACGACGACTGACACTTCGGTCTCGAGCCCCTCCCGAAGACCCTTCACCCGGGCACGCAACATTTGCGCGCTGTAGGCAACGGACTTGGCCTCGGCAACGACAGCTTCCCCAGCAGTTGAAAGCTTTGCCCGGCGGGTCGTTCCGCGATCGAAGAGGGCAATGCCCAGTTGCGACTCGAGAGTGTCGACTGCGTAGCTCACGGCAGACGTCGCGCGGTTCAGGCGCCTTGCGGCACCGGCGAAGCTTCCCGCTTCCGCGACTGACAATAGCACCTGCAGTTGATCGAGGCTGAGGGGGGCTGGCTTCGTCATATCTAAAATTCTGAACAAGCTTGTCAAAACAATATGGATTGTTATATCAGACCTGCGCCCCTACAGTCATCCGGTGCGTAAAGTCCTCGAGCGTTTGTGATCTCGGCAACTGCGACATCGGAGAGAAAAGCATGACCGTCATTTCCGTCATTGTGGGAAGCACCCGTGAGGGCCGCTTCTCGGAAAAGCCCGCGAAGTGGATCTTTCAACAGCTGAAGAAGCGTGCGGGTGTCGACGCCCGGCTTCTGGATCTCCGGGACTTCCCGATGCCGTTCTTCGATCAACCCGCGACACCGGCCACTCCGGGTCGCCCGCCTTATCAGAACGAGGTCGTGCAGAGATGGACCGCGGCGGTCGCGCAGTCCGACGGCTTCGTCTTTGTCACCCCTGAATACAACTACGGCCCCTCAGCGGTACTCAAGAATGCGATTGATTGGGTATATCCCGAATGGAATCGCAAGGCGGCCGGCTTCGTGAGCTATGGATCCGCCATGGGCGCACGCGGCGTTCAACAACTGCGCGAAACAGCGATCGAGCTTCAGCTTGCCCCGATTCGCTCATCAGTCCACATCCCTGTGGCCACCTTATGGGCTCACTACACAGGCGGCGATGTCGACGCTGGACTGGGTGAGCTCGACGCGCCTGCAGGGACGCTGATCGACGATCTGCTGTGGTGGACCACGGCCTTGAGGACGGCGCGCGCCAGCGCGTCCTGACCGGAGCGCCACCGCGCGGCAATTTCCACGCTACTTTTTTGGAGAACCCAATGTATCTCAACCAGGCTAGAACGAAATCACCGCCCCTGAGCAAGGCGCGGGCGATCTTGCAGCGCACGCGCGGCCGCACCCACGGTCCGGTAACACGTCTGATGAGCCCGTCTGACTTCGGCAAGCTCCTGAAGCCATTCGTGTTTCTCGACCTTTTCGATTATGAGGGGCCGCCGTTCGACGGGCCTCTCCATCCTCATTCGGGTATCGCAACCCTGACCTATGTCGTGCAAGGCGCGGTAAGCTATATCGACCCTGACAACGTAGGGGGCACGCTGCCGGCCGGCGGCATCGAGTGGATGCAAGCTGGGCGCGGCATGTGGCACGGCGGAGGGCTCCACAAGGCAGGCCGGACGCGCGGCTTCCAACTGTGGATCGCCTTGCCGCCGGAACTGGAATTGGGTCCGACCATCAGCCTCTATCAGGCCCCTGAAGATGTGCTGCAAGACGGTTCGGTGCGCGTCCTCCTTGGCAGCTACGGGTCCGCATCGAGCGCCATTGCGGCGCCCTCGCCGATCAACTACCTCGCCGTACGCTTGAAGGCCGGCCAGCGCTGGCATTACGAGCCCCCGACGGGCCACACCGTGCTCTGGGCCGCCGTCGCATCGGGCGTCTTATCGGCGCCTGACGAGCTGCGGCACGGGGACCTCGCGGCTTTCGAGCCGTCGGGCAAAGCGGTCGAATTCGAGGCGCTGACCGATACCGAGTTCGTTCTCGGCTCGGCCTTTCCGCACGAGCACGATCTCGTCCTCGGCTACTACTCGGTGCACACGTCGGCAGAGGCCCTTGGCGATGCTGAGGCGCACATCGCGTCGATCAAGAAGCGCCTCGTTCAAGAAGGCCGTCTGTAAGCGCAGTGCGAAACGCGGCCGCATTGCAGGTGCGCAGCTCATACCACGTCTCCGGGCTATTCCTGCAATGCCTTCTTGAGCGCGTCGGATGCGTCTGCATAGAAGAGCATCTCGATGTTTGTAGCGACCTCGTCGGGTACGTCTACTAACGCACGGCGGCAAGACACCGGCATTAAAATGGCTCGTGCGCCCTCCCGGACGGCGGTTTCGACCAGCTCCGTCGGCTGTTGCATGGATTTGATGGCATCGCCGGCGAGCTCACCGACAATGACCAACCCGCCACGCAGCTGCTTCTTCAGTAACGAGGAGCAGAAGGCAAGCAATAAGCCCACGTCGGAAGACCCACCGACCTTGCTGCCGTTGAGCGGATGTACTTCGACGATCAGCTCGTGATCTTTGGGATTGCGCGAGCCCACCAGGTCCGCGGCGTGGAGATACAGATAGTCCTTCGCAGTTTTGACACTCGCCCGCAGCGCTGCCGAGGGCGATTCATTGAGCAGTCGGATCCCGTGACCGCGAGCTTCCGCGACTTCGATTCGTGACACTGTCGTAATCCCGGCGGGGCCGGTTTCACTGGCGGCCCACGCCTGGCCCGCCTGCAGCCGGGTGATGCCGACCCGCCCATGAGCGGGCACGTCGCCGGGCACCTCGATCGGCAGCCGATTGAGGTTGCTCGAAATCTTTTGCAGGACGAGCACCAGGTGCTCGAGTTCCTCGTTGGTGATTCCGTCTACGGCGCGCTGGAACTGCCTGCCGACGATGGGGGTGAGGGAGTCCAGCAGGTCCTTGCCACGTTGCGTCAGAACAACTTCGGTGACCCGGCTGTCGTGGGGATTGGGGAACGCATTCACCAGTTCCTTGGCGACCATGCGCTCGATGATGCGGCTCGCCGTATTACGCTTCGTCAGCGAGCGTTCCGCCAGGAACCCGATATTTGCAGATTCATGCTCGCGCAGCACCGTCATGATCCGGTACATCGACCGGTTGACGCCATACTTCTCGAGCACCGTGCTCATGTCCTCGTGATAGTCGAAATCCGCATGAGCCATCAGATAGAACGGCGATGTCGCCAGGCGAAACTCGGGGTGCGCCGGATGGCACAGCTTGCGATAGTCGATTTTCTTCATTGTTCACACACCTTGCACCCCTCCCCCGGGTCATTTTACAGGTGGGCAGGCGTCTCATCGGGCTAGATACGAGCGGTGCGCCTATGGAAGAAATCCTCGAGTCGCCCCACCGCTTCCTTGATGGTGGGCAAAGATTGGGACCCAAAACAGATGCGCAGGTAGCCCTCGCCCTGGGCGCCATAGAAGGCGCCGGACTCGACGACTACGTGCGCCTCATCGAGCAGCCGGTCTGCCAGGGTCTGCGACCCAAGCCGGGTGCCACGGATATCGGGAAAGGCATAAATCGACCCTTGCGGGAGCGGACACACCACACCCGGCATCCGATTCAGGGCGGCGACCAGAAAGTCGCGCTTCACTCTCTCGTCTTCAACCATATGGCGCAGCACCGCGGGGTCGCCGGTAATCGCCGCAAGCGCACCATGTTGCGCGAAAGTATTGACGTGAGTCACGTCGTTCGCCGTGACCTTCAGCATCGCGCTCAAAATATCACTTGCGGCCGTGGCATAGCCGAGGCGCCAGCCATCCATCGCGTAGCTCTTCGTAAACGCGTACAGGCAGATCGTGCGCTCCGCCATCCCAGGAAGCGAGGCGATGCTGATGTGCTGCCCGCCATAAACGTTGTACTCATACACTTCGTCCGCGATCACAATCAGATCGTGACGAATGGCCACCGCGGCCAGCGCCTCGAGTTCGCCGCGTGTGTATACACGACCGGTCGGGTTCGATGGGTTTACGAGTACGAGTGCCTTCGTGCGTGGGGTGATCTTGGCTTCGATCCAATCAGCCCGGATGGAAAATCCGTGCTCCGCGTCCAATGGCGCGGGCACCGCTCGACCGCCAGCCAGCTCGATCTTGCCGACATGCTGGGGGTAATACGGATCGAGGAGGATGACTTCATCGCCGGGGTTGATGATGGCGAAAAAAGCGGCGAATGAGCCATGCGTCAGGCCGTTGGTGACGACGAGGTCGGCGGCGGTGACAGGAATTCCATTGAACGTGCGCAACTTATGGGCCAGCGCTTCGCGCAGCGGCGCGATACCAGGCAGATCGCTGTAGTGGACGTGCCCGGCGGTTATGGCAGCAATCGTCGCCGCCTTGATGTGGTCCGGCGTGTCGTGCGCAGGCTGGCCGAGCTCCAGATGAATCAGGCCGTCCTGATTGGGAAGCCCGGCGGCCTTGGCGTACATGCCGTAGCTTTTTTGCGCGGTAGAAGTGATGCGATCGGCAATTCGGGACATGGGCGGCGGCCTTCAGGTGGCGATGATGCCGTTGGCCGGGCGAATGCGGCGCGTAACGGCGAAAAAAGTCATACACAGCGCCATACCGATGAACGTATTGATGATCATCGGCAGGGACATGTCGTGACGGTGGAGCAGGGTCACTGCGACGAAGATTGCAGTGCCTTCCTGACGGATCATGTGCTCAACGCTAACGGCGATGGTCTCCCGCCGTGTGAGGCGTCCGATCCTGGAGATCGTCAAAGCTATCGTGATTGCTGTCAGGTTCATCGCCACGACGATAGCCAACAGCGTGCCGAACGAAGCACGCAGCACAGGCCACTGTTGCACGGTGATCAAGCCGAACACGAACACCAGGATAGTCGTCGCGGCTGTCTTGATGCGCGGTCCGAGGAGGGGCCACCAGCGGGGTCGCAGGTGTGCGGCAATCATCCCGCAGCTGACGGGAATCAGCGTCACCAGCATGACGTGAGTGAGCGAGGATTCGAACGGAATGTCGATCGGCTGCGATTCCCGGAAGGCGAACCAGAGCGCAAAATGGGCGATAAATGGCAGGGTAAAGATATAAATCGTGCTCAGTGCCAAGGTCAGTGAGACTGACAAGGCCACATCGCCCTTGGCGATATCCGTGATGAGATTGGAGAGAATGCCGCCCGGGGTGGTGGCAAGCAGAATGAGGCCCACCATGAGCTCGGGGGTGGGCGCAAACAGCACAGCCAATATGCTGCCACACAGCGGCACCACCACGAGCATGCTGAGAAGGCCGAGAATGAACGAGCGCCGCCCCGACAGGATGGTGGCGAAATCGCCGACCTTCAGACCCAACCCGATCGTGAACATGACGAGCCAGAGTGACCAGGGCAGAAGGTAACTATCGGCGAGCGC